>JAHRYZ010000119.1 GCA_020621905.1 Rhizobium sp. | reverse complement strand
GGGGCGGCTGGTGGTTCTGGGACCCGGTGGAGAACGCCTCCTTCATGCCCTGGCTTGCCGGCACGGCGCTCCTGCATTCCGCACTCGTCATGGAAAAGCGCGATGCGCTGAAGATCTGGACGGTGCTGCTCGCCATCCTCACTTTCTCGCTATCGCTGCTCGGCACCTTCCTAGTGCGCTCGGGCGTGCTGACCTCGGTCCATGCCTTCGCCACCGATCCGAGCCGCGGCATCTTCATCCTCGGCATCCTGACCTTCTTCATCGGCGGCGCCTTCGCGCTGTTCGCCTTCCGCGCGCCGCTGCTGAAGTCGGGCGGTCTCTTCCATCCGATCTCGCGCGAAGGCGCGCTCGTCCTCAACAACCTGATCCTGACGGTATCGACGGCGACCGTGCTGATCGGCACGCTCTATCCGCTGCTGCTGGAAACCCTGACGGGCGAGAAGATCTCGGTCGGCGCGCCGTTCTTCAACCTGACCTTCGGCCTGTTGATGGCGCCGCTTCTCGTCGCCGTGCCCTTCGGGCCGATGCTCGCCTGGAAACGCGGAGATCTCTACGCGGCGATGCAGCGGCTCTATGTGGCGGCCGGGATCGCCTTCGTGCTCGCCGTGGCGCTCTACTATGTCGAGAATGGCGGACCGGTGCTGGCCGTCTTCGGGCTTGCCGCCGGTTTCTTCCTGGTCTTCGGCGCGCTCTCCGACCTCTGGTATCGCGCCGGTTTCAGCAAGGTGGCGACCGGGGTGGCGCTGCGGCGTCTCAACGGCCTGCCGCGCTCGGCGATCGGCACGGCGCTCGCCCATTTCGGCCTCGGCGTGACCGTGCTCGGCATCGTCGCGGTGACCACCTTCGAGACCGAGACCGTCGTCGAGATGAAGCCCGGCATGACGGTCGAGGCAGGTGGCTACACCGTCACCTTCGACGGCATGAAGTCGGCCGTCGGCCCGAACTTCACCGAGGATCGCGGTCACTTCACCATTCGCGAGGCCGGTGTCGACAAGGGCGACGTCTGGTCGTCGAAGCGGCTTTACACGGCGCGGCGCATGCCGACGACCGAGGCCGGCATCCGCACCTTCGGCGTCAGCCAGCTCTATGTCTCGCTCGGCGACATGATGGACGACGGCGGCATCGTCGTGCGCATCTGGTGGAAGCCTTACATCCTGTGCATCTGGTACGGCGCGCTGATCATGATGGTCGCCGGCTTCGTCTCGCTCTCCGACCGCAGGCTGCGCGTCGGCGTGCCGAAGCGGCATGCCAAGACGGCGGCACCTGGGGCGCTGGAGGCGGCGGAATGAGGTCGGCTGTTCTCAAAGGAAAAAAAACCTCCCCAACCCCTCCCCACAAGGGGGAGGGGCTTTTCCGTCTCAGCCGGCTGTCAACGGGGGCGCGAAGCCTTGCCGCGCGTCTTCTCCCCCCTTGTGGGGGAGATGGCCGGCAGGCCAGAGGGGGTTTTGGTTCGTTCCTCCTGATTCTTTTCCTCCTCGCCCCCCTTCCGGCTCTCGCCGTCGATCCGAGCGAGAGGCTGGCCGATCCGAAGCTGGAGCAGCGGGCGCGGGATCTCTCGGCCAATCTGCGCTGCATGGTCTGCCAGAACCAGTCGATCGACGATTCGAATGCCGATCTGGCGCGTGACCTGCGCGTTCTGGTGCGTGAGCGCATCATGTCCGGAGACAGCGACGAGCAGGTCATCAACTACGTCGTGTCGCGCTACGGCGAGTTCGTGCTGTTGAAACCGCGGCTGTCGGCCAAGACGCTGATCCTGTGGGGCGCACCGGCATTCCTGCTGGTGATCGGGCTGGGCGTCGCCATCGTCTATGCCCGCGGGCGCAGCCGGCCGGAGCCGAAGAGGCTGTCCGACGAGGAAGAGGCCCGTCTCGGCAAGCTGCTCGACGAGTGATCCGGCACCCGCGCGAAAACACCCCTAAAGATTACCAATATTTCATCTGCCGTACAGTTCGCAGTAAGGTGACACGCCCTATATCTTCATCATCCACCGCCTCCGCCGGACGTTCCGGCTCCAGTCAGTAAACAGATGAAGGTAGAACTCATGTCCGCACAAATCGGCCGTTCCAAGCTGAAGACGATCCTGAAGAACTCGACCGCCGCGGGTCTTGCAGCGGTCATGCTGGCCGGCGCATTTCCGCTCGCCGCAGCCCCCGCCTATGCCGAACCCGTCAAGGTCGAGGCGGCCCAGGTGCCGAGCTTCGCCGACGTGGTCGAAGCCGTGTCGCCGGCCGTCGTCTCGGTCCGCGTCCAGTCCAATGTCGAGCAGACCTCCGACCAGAGCAATTTTTCCTTCGGCTTCGGCGGCCAGGGCTTCGAAGACCTGCCGGACGATCATCCGCTGAAGCGCTTCTTCAAGGAGTTCGGCGGCCCGGACGGCGAGCAGTTCGGCCAGCGTGGGCCTGATCGCATGCCGCATGGCCGCGGCGACGGCAAGGGCCGCCTGCGCCCGACCTCGCAGGGCTCCGGCTTCTTCATCTCCGAGGACGGCTATATCGTCACCAACAACCATGTCGTCGACGACGGCGCCGCCTTCACCGTCGTGATGAACGACGGCAAGGAACTCGACGCCAAGCTGGTCGGCAAGGACAGCCGCACCGACCTCGCGCTCTTGAAGGTCGAGAACCCGAAGCAGAAGTTCACCTATGTCGATTTCGCCGAGGACGAGAACATGCGCGTCGGCGACTGGGTCGTGGCCGTCGGCAATCCGTTCGGCCTGGGCGGCACGGTGACCGCCGGCATCATCTCGGCCCGCGGCCGTGACATCGGCTCCGGTCCCTATGACGACTACATCCAGATCGACGCCGCCGTGAACCGCGGCAATTCCGGTGGCCCGGACTTCAACCTGGCCGGCGAAGTGGTCGGCATCAACACCGCGATCTTCTCGCCCTCGGGCGGCAATGTCGGCATCGCCTTCGCCATCCCGGCCTCGGTCGCCAAGGACGTCATCGCCAAGCTCAAGGACGGCGGCACCGTCGAACGCGGCTGGCTCGGCGTGCAGATCCAGCCCGTGACCCAGGACATCGCCGACTCGCTCGGCCTGTCGGAAGCGAGCGGCGCGCTGGTCGTCGCCCCGCAGGAAGGTTCGCCGGGCGGCAAGGCCGGCATCAAGCAGGGTGACGTCGTCACCGCCGTCAACGGCGAGCCGGTCAAGGATCCGCGCGATCTCGCCAAGCGCATCGCCGCGTTCAAGCCGGGCACCACAGTCGACGTGTCGCTGTGGCGCGAAGGCAAGGCGACGAGCGTCAAGGTCGAACTCGGCGAACTGCCGAGCGAGCAGGCGATGGCCGGTCCCGAAAGCCAGAACGGCGACACGCCCCAGGCTCCGGCAACCGAACAGGCGCTGGCCGGAATGGGCCTCTCGGTCACTCCGGCCGAAGACGGCAAGGGCCTGACCATCGTCGACGTCGATCCGGACTCGGATGCCGCCGACAAGGGCATGAAGGCCGGCGAGAAGATCACCTCGGTCAACAACCAGGCGGTGGTGAGCGCCGCCGACGTGCTGAAGGTGCTCGAACAGGCGAAGAAGGACGGCCGCACCAAGGCGCTGTTCCAGATCGAATCCGAGAACGGCAGCCGCTTCGTGGCACTGCCGATCGTCCAGGGCTAAAGGCGAAAGCCTGACCCGATCGGGGCGCCGCGGTCCTTGGCGACGCGGCGCCCCTTTCTCTTTTGAACGAAAGGGCTCCAACATGAACACCGGGCAGGGCGATGCGCCGCAGCCGGGCGATTCCGGTTGTGCGCAGGGCATGGCCGGCGGTAATGTCCCGCACATGAAGATACTTGTTATTGAAGACGATCTCGAAGCCGCCGCCTACATCACCAAGGCCTTCCGCGAGGCCGGAATTGTCGCCGATCACGCCAGCGACGGCGAGAGCGGTCTCTTCATGGGCTCAGAGAACGGCTATGACGTCATGGTCGTCGACCGCATGCTGCCACGCCGCGACGGCCTCTCCGTCATCAGCGAACTGCGCAAGCGCGGCGTCGACACCCCGGTGCTGATTCTCTCCGCCCTGGGTCAGGTGGACGACCGCGTCACGGGCCTTCGCGCCGGCGGCGACGACTATCTGCCGAAACCCTATGCCTTTTCCGAACTCCTGGCGCGTGTCGAGGTGCTGGGGCGCCGCAAGGGCAAGCCCGAGCAGGACATGGCCTACCGGGTCGGCGATCTCGAGCTCGACCGGCTGTCGCACGAGGTGCGCCGCGCCGGCAAGGAGATCCTGCTACAGCCGCGCGAATACCGTCTGCTCGAATATCTGATGAAGAATGCCGGCCAGGTGGTGACCCGCACCATGCTGCTCGAAAACGTCTGGGACTATCATTTCGACCCGCAGACCAACGTCATCGACGTGCATGTTTCGCGGCTGCGCTCGAAGATCGAGAAGGATTTCGACAAGCCGCTGCTGAAGACGGTGCGCGGCGCGGGCTACATGATCAAGGACGAGGCCTGAGCCCGCCATGAATGCCCGCGCCAAGCTCCTTTTCAAGTCGACCGCGGTCCGGCTGTCGGCACTCTATATCGCCTTGTTCGCCCTCTGCGCGGCACTTCTGGTCATCTATGTGACGGCCATGTCCGAGCGCATCCTCTACGTCCAGACGCGCGAGACGCTGAAGGAGGAAGTCGAGGAGATCGAGACCGCCTTCGAGCGCGGCGGCATCAACCGCCTGCTCGGGCTGATGGAGCGCCGCGCCCGCCAGCCCGGCGCCAACCTCTACGTCATCGCCGGCCCGAACGGCGAGATCCTCGCCGGCAACGTCGCTTCCGTGGAGCCGGGCCTGTTCGACCAGGAGGGCTGGACCGACCACCCGTTCCGCTACGAGCGCTACAACGAGAGCGGCGACGTGCAGCGGCATGTGGCGGCGGGCCATGTCTTCTTCCTCGACAACAAGCTCAGGGTGCTGGTCGGCCGCGACCTCGGCGAGCCGAGCAAGCTGCGGCTCCTGGTGCGCCAGGCGCTGATGGTGGCGCTTGCCATCATGGGGTTAGGCGCCGTCATCATCTGGTTTGCCATCGGCCGCAATGCCTTGAGGCGCATCGACCGGGTCTCGGCGGCGAGCAAGAAGATCATGGCGGGCGATCTCTCGCAGCGTCTTCCGGTGTCCGGATCGGGCGACGAATTCGACCGGCTGTCCTCCTCGCTCAACGAGATGCTCGGCCGGATCGAGAAGCTGAACGAGGGCCTGCGCCAGGTTTCCGACAATATCGCCCACGACCTGAAAACGCCGCTGACACGCCTGCGCAACAAGGCTTCCGATGCGCTGGCCGAGGACGACGAGACGGCGCGGCGCGCGGCGCTCGAAGGCATCATCACCGAGTCCGACCAGCTGATCCGCACCTTCAACGCGCTGCTGATGATCAGCCGCGTCGAGGCCGGCTCGATCGCCGCCGAGCTGTCCGACATCGATCTCTCGGCGATTGCGGCCGACAGTGCCGAACTCTACGAGCCGGTGGCCGAGGAGGCGGGGCTGGAACTGGAAACGCGGATCGCGCCGGGCCTGTCGGTCAGGGGCAACCGCGAGCTGGTGGGCCAGGCGCTGTCCAACCTGATCGACAACGCCATCAAGTATGGTGCGACGGCCGAGGGCGAGCAGAAGATCGTCGTGACGGTCGCCAAGGTCGGAGGGGCGTTGCAGCTGTCCGTCGCCGATAACGGCCCGGGCATCGACGCCGACAAGCGCGAGGCCGTGGTGAAGCGCTTCGCCCGTCTCGACGCCAGCCGCAGCAAGCCCGGCACCGGGCTTGGCCTGTCCCTGGTCGAGGCGATCATGGCGCTGCATGGCGGGCGGCTGGAGCTTTCCGACACGAACCCGGAAGGCGGCGCCTCGCGCGGCCTGATCGCCAGCATGGTCTTTCCCGGCCAGAAGGCCTGAGGCAGGCCGTCCCTTCCGCCAAGTCGCCCACCCATTCGAAGAAGACCTGCGCCGGCGAACAGCCGCACCCGGACGGCGAGCATGGCCTTTGCCGGCCATAGCGCCTAACTTCCCAAGGGACGGCGAGATTCGCTAAGAATGATCTTGCGAACGGCGCGCGCGGAGGCTGGCGATGAACGAGACGACGACGAAAAGGCTGGCCGAGGTCGCGGACGGGGTGATCCGCCCGCTCAACCTGACGGAACAGAAGTCGGTCGTCTCGTTGCTCAAGGATGCCGCCAAGCACCAACCGGCGATTGCCGATCTGCTGGCAACCGAAGGCCCGCTCAAAGCCTTCGTCACGGCAGCGCTCTCCCTTTCGCCCTATCTGCGCGACATGGCCATGCTCGATCCGGCGACGCTGGCGCTGGCGCTGGAGGAGCCGATCGAACCGCTGCTGGACGGGCTCGTTGCGGATGCGCGCAATGCCTGGCGCGGCGAGGACGACGGACCGCTGGCCGGCGAAGCCCAGGTGATGACACGACTGAGGGTCGCCAAGCGCAAGCTCTCCTTCATCACGGCGCTCGCCGATCTCGCCCGCATCTTCGACGCCCGCGATACGACCCGCTGGCTGTCCGCCATGGCCGACGCCTGCGTCGCCGCCGCCATCGACCATCTGCTGCTCGCCGGAGAAGACACGGGCAAGCTCAAGCTCGCCGACCGGCAGGCGCCCTCGCTCGGCAGCGGGCTGATCGTGCTCGGCATGGGCAAGCTCGGCGCCTGCGAACTGAACTACTCCTCGACATCGACCTCGTCGTGCCTTCGAGCGGAAGCGGCATCCTTGTTTCCGCGAGGATGCGACCGAGACCGCGGCCGGACATGCCGCGTCTCGTGCGCATCCTGCAGGACCGTACCGGCGACGGCTATGTCTTCCGCACCGACTTGCGCCTGCGTCCCGATCCGGGCTCGACGCCGCTCGCCGTGCCGGTCGAGGCGGCGCTGCTCTATTACGAGGGCAGGGGGCAGAACTGGGAGCGCGCCGCCTATATCAAGGCGCGGCCGGTGGGCGGCGATCTGAAGGCCGGGCAGAACTTCCTGCGCGAACTCGTGCCCTTCGTCTTCCGCAAATATCTCGACTATGCGGCGATCGCCGACATCCATTCGATCAAGGCAGATCCATGTGCACAAGGGCCGGGGATCGCCGTCGAAGGCCACAATGTCAAGCTCGGCCGCGGCGGCATCCGCGAGATCGAGTTCTTCGCCCAGACCCAGCAGCTGATCGCCGGCGGGCGCATGCCGGAACTGAGGCTGCGTCCGACCGAGGCGGCCTTGCACGCCCTGACCGTCGCCCGGTGGATCGACGCGGCGACCCGCGACGAACTGATCGAAGCCTACTGGTTCCTGCGCGATGTCGAGCACCGCATCCAGATGGTGCATGACGAGCAGACCCATCTCCTGCCGGAGACCGAACCAGAACTGCGCCGTATCGCCTACATGGCGGGCTTTGGCGACACGACGGGCTTTTCCACCCGACTGGAAAGCGTGCTGAAGACCGTCGAGCGCCGCTATGCGCGGCTGTTCGAGCAGGAGGAGGTCCTGTCCTCGGCCTCGGGCAATCTCGTCTTCACCGGCCAGAAGGATGATCCCGACACGCTGAAGACGCTGAAGGGGCTCGGCTTCGAGCGGCCGGAGGATATTTCCCGCGTCATCCGCACCTGGCACTATGGCCGCTACCGCGCCACGCAATCGGTCGAGGCGCGCGAGCGGCTGACGGAACTGACGCCGCAGCTTTTGAAGACCTTCGGCGAGAGCCGGCGGGCCGACGAGGCACTGCTGCGCTTCGACAGCTTCATTTCCGGCCTGCCGGCCGGTATCCAGCTCTTTTCCCTGCTCACCAGCAATCCGGCCCTGCTTGACCTGATCGTCAACATCATGTCGTCGGCGCCGCGGCTGGCCGAGATCATCGCCCGGCGCCCGCATGTGTTCGACGGCATGCTCGATCCCGGGCTGATGGTCGAACTGCCGACGCGCGACTATCTGGCAAAGCGGCTCTCGTCCTTCCTCGGCGGCAGCCGGCACTATGAGGAAATCCTCGACCGGCTGCGCATCTTCGCCGCCGAGCAGCGCTTCCTGATCGGCATCCGGCTCTTGACCGGCACGATCGGCGGCGCCCAGGCCGGCCATGCCTTCACCGACCTCGGCGGCCTCGTCATCGACGAAGCGCTGAAGGCGGTGATTGCGGAAATGGAGGCGGCCCATGGCCGTATCCCCGGTGGCCGCGTGGCGCTCGCCGGCATGGGCAAGCTTGGCTCCTTCGAGCTGACGGCAGGCTCCGACGTCGACCTGATCCTGCTTTACGAGCATGACGACGACGCGGTGGAATCGAATGGCGGCAAACCGCTCGATCCGGTGCGCTATTTCACGAGGCTCACCCAGCGGCTGATTGCGGCATTGTCAGCGCCGACTGCGGAAGGCGTGCTCTACGAGGTCGATATGCGGCTTCGGCCCTCCGGCAACAAGGGGCCTGTCGCCACACGGCTCCGTGCCTTCGCCCGCTACCAGCGCGAGGAGGCCTGGACCTGGGAGCATATGGCGCTGTCCCGGGCGCGCATGATCTCCGGCGATCAGAGCCTGATCGCCGAAGCGGAGACGATCATCAAGGAGGTGCTGGCGGCACCTGGTGATCAGGCGAAGATCGTCAAGGACGTCCTGGAGATGCGCTCGCTGATCGAACAGGAGAAGCCGCCGAGGGACATATGGGACGTCAAGCTCATTCCCGGCGGCCTGATCGATATCGAATTCATCGCGCAATATCTGGCCCTGGTGGCCCCTTCGAAGGGTCACCGCATTCGCACCAACGAGCTGTCCACGGCGGACGCGCTGAAGGCGCTCGGCGAACTGATCGACCCGAATGACCTCGACACCTGCCTGACGGCGCTGAAGCTCTACACCGATCTCTCGCAGGTTATCCGCCTTTGCATTGATGGCGCGTTCGAACCGCAGTCCGTTCCGGCAGGCCTCGTCGACCTCGTTGCCCGTGCCGGCGAGAGCCCCGACCTGAAGGCGGTAGAGGCCGAGCTGAAGCGCCTGTCGAAGGCGGTGAGGAGAGTGTTTTCCAAGGTTGTAGTGGGGTCAGGATGACCTAGAAGTGGAGAAGACCCTCCACATGTTGAATTTAATATCAAGAATCCATGATTTAGTAATTAATGATTAAGCATCATTGCGGATGTTACCTCCATCGACCAACCATCAAACAGTCTATCGGTTCTGGATCTCGGAGGAGCGGATGAAAAATATTCCGATCGTGGGAAAGTTTCTCACAATCATGGCAGCGTTCGGTATATTTGCGCTCGGTGTAGCTTTCTACACCAGTGCGCAGTTGAAGAGTATCGACGATAGTTATAGCAGCCTTCTCGAAGGCGAGGCAAATTCGGCATTGCTTCTGGCTCGCTCCAACCGATCGATGCAGAACATGCGGGCCGCGATTGGCGATCTTGTTCTGTCCAGGACATCCGAACTGAACGAAGCGGCGACCAAGGACTTTACGACGGCGCGGGAGAGCTTCATCAAGTTCATCGATGGAGCAGCAAAATCCATGCCGTCGAATACGGACATTCCAGGGCTGAAAGCGGCGGTCCTGCAGGCCGTTGACACCGCATGCGCGGCGACGCGTGCCGCCGGCACGTCAGCGTCGAAGAACAGGCGTCGTCGCTGGCTGTGCCGTTCTGGGATGCCAGCCGGAATTTGCAGATCGCGTCGCGTTCACGGCTGCACCACGCGATGACCAGGCATCGGCCCGGCATCGAGCCGACGGACGGACAATGCCTCCCGAAACAGCACGATCGGCGTCATCGCCGGCATCGTCCTGGTACTGCTCGGTGGCTTTTTTGCCATCCGCGCCTGGATGGTGGCGCCCATCCGGTCTCTCTCCAGCACGATGGAGACGCTTGCCGGTGGTGATCTGACAACAAGCGTAGAGGGCACGGAGCGTCGCGATGAAATCGGTCTGATGGCGCGCTCGGTGCAGGTATTCAAGGATACGGGCCTCAAGGCGAGGGAACTGGCCGGCGAAGCCGATGCCGCCCGCAACCAGACTGAAGCCGAGCGCATGCGCGCAGCCGAAGCCGACCGCAAACGTGCGGCTGACATGGCCCAGGCGACGGAAGGCCTGGCCGCTGGCTTGCAGCGTCTCGCCGACGGCGATCTGGGTTACGAGTTGGCACAACCCTTCGCCGCCGATTTCGAAAACCTGCGCGCCGACTTCAACTCGGCGGTTTCCAAGTTGCGCGCCACGCTGGGTGCGGTCGCGCATGCCACCAGTACCATTGACGGTGGTTCCCGCGAACTGAGCCAGAGCGCGTCCGATCTGTCGAGACGCACCGAACAGCAGGCGGCATCGCTTGAAGAAACGGCGGCAGCGCTGGACCAGATCACGGCCAATGTGCAGAACTCCTCCAAGCGCACCGAGGAAGCCCGCAGCATGGCGGTGCAGGCGAACGGTTCGGCGAAAAAGTCGGGTGAAATCGTGGCCAGTGCCGTCGATGCGATGCAGCGGATCGAGAGCTCGTCGAGCCAGATCTCCAATATCATCGGTGTCATCGACGAAATCGCCTTCCAGACCAACCTCTTGGCGCTGAACGCCGGCGTAGAGGCGGCCCGTGCCGGCGAAGCGGGCAAGGGCTTTGCCGTCGTCGCGCAGGAAGTGCGCGAACTGGCCCAGCGCTCCGCCCAGGCGGCGAAGGAGATCAAGGGGCTGATCAGCAAGTCCGCCGAAGAGGTCGAAAGCGGCGTCAAGCTGGTGACCGCGACCGGCGAGGCCCTGAAGGTGATCGGCGACCATGTGGTGGCCATCAACGGCCAGCTCGACGCGATCGCCACCTCCGCCCGCGAACAGTCGGTCGGCCTCTCCGAGGTGAATACGGCGGTCAACCAGATGGACCAGACGACACAGCAGAACGCTGCCATGGTGGAAGAGGCGACAGCCGCCTCTGCCTCGCTGGCGACGGAAGCCGATCGCCTGCGCCAGTTGATCTCGCAGTTCCAGCTCGGCCAGGCTTCCAATAGCACGGCCACCCGCCGGGCCGCGTGATCCGGGAACCAGGCGGTTCAGCATTTCCGCAGGTCAGCGGGTCTGATCGCGGAGAATGATCCAAACCTGGAAAGCTCCAGCGCAAACACAAATGCCGCCCTTTTCTCTCAAGGGCGGCATTTTTTATGCGGGCTAAAAGGGGCTACGCCTCACCCCACCCGACGCATCGGGGCGAGGGCGAGGGCGAGGGAATGCGCAGCGAAACCACGGTGCCCTGACCTTCGCGCGACCGGATCCGGAGTGATCCGCCATGCAGCGCGACCAGCGAGCGGGAAATGGCGAGCCCCAGGCCCGAGCCGCCCTTCGATTTTGCATATTGGCTCTGCACCCGCTCGACGGTCTGCCAGAAGTGCGCGGCCCGGTTCGACGCGCTGCGGGCGATGATCGACAAGGAAAGGCCGCCGACGGACATGCGGGACCTGAAGCGCATCCCCGGCGGGTTCGACCCTGCAACCGTTCCGGCCGGCCTCGTCGATCTCGTCTGCCGCGCCGGCGACAGCCCGGACCTGATGACGCTCGAGGCGGAGATCAAAAGGCTGTCGAAAGCGGTCGAAGTGTTCCAGACGGTCGTGAAGGGATGAACGTGTAGGCCCATCCGTCCGTGGCTCCCGCTCTGTGCCCTCATGGCTGAATCGTCTGTCGCCAACTCGCTGTCGTCTGGAACAGGCTTCGGGATGAGTGGGGCGGAGGGCTTCGTGCTGTCCGGCAGACCTTCGGTCGCCTCCGTCTCGAGAACGGTCCGGGGGTCGGCCTCGTCCTCGCAACGAGCCGAAGAGGCAGTTGTCGCCCACAGGGCCAGAACGAGGGTGGCGGTACGCATCAGCATGGCGAACTCTCTTTTCCCGATCTTTACGAGCGGCGGCCTAAGGCGCGGTTAAGGCCGGCGGCGATGCTCGCGATCATCGGCGATCCGGCGGCTCGGGCTCGTCCGGAGCTGAAACGAGACGGATCCGCAGCAGGATGCCGGCCTTTGTCGCCGGGATTCTCTCTAATTTAACCGACCCTGAAGTAGAAAGGCAAAATGGAGTGGTCGGGAAGGGCTGCGGCGGTTG
>JAHRYZ010000118.1 GCA_020621905.1 Rhizobium sp. | reverse complement strand
TCGATGTCGATCTTGTAGATCAGCCCGAGTTCGAAGATGTCGGCCGGGATTTCCGGGTCGTAGACCGTCTTCAGCGCGGCGATGATGTCGTCGCTGAGGCGTGCCACTTCGTCGGCCGGAATGGCGGTATGGACGATCCCTTCGCGGACGTCCGGCTTCTGTTCGCTTTCGTTGACGCTCATCGACGTTTCCTTACGCGAAGAAAGTGCGGGCATGGTCGAGCGCATCTGCAAGCGCATCGACTTCCGCACGGGTGTTGTAAAGACCGAAGGAGGCCCGGCAGGTCGAGGTGACCCCGAAACGGGCGAGCAACGGCTGGGCGCAATGGGTACCGGCACGCACGGCGACGCCGCGACGGTCGATCAGCATCGACACGTCATGGGCGTGGATGCCGCCGAGCTCGAACGAGAAGATCGCCCCCTTGCCCGGCGCATTGCCGATGATCCTCAGCGAATTGATCGCCGAGAGCCGTTCATGGGCATAGGCGCGCAGGCTCTCCTCGTGGGCGGCGATCGCCTCGCGGCCGAGGCCCTCGATATAGTCGAGCGCATAGCCAAGGCCGATCGCCTGGACGATCGGCGGCGTTCCGGCTTCAAACCGATGCGGCGGGTCGTTGTAGGTGACGGTGTCTTCCGTCACCTCGACGATCATCTCGCCGCCGCCCATGAAGGGCTGCATGACCTTCAAACGGTCCATCTTGCCGTAGAGCACACCGATGCCCGACGGGCCATAGAGCTTGTGGCCGGTGATCGCATACCAGTCGCAATCCAGATCCTGGACATCGACCGGCATGTGGACCGCGCCCTGGGATCCGTCGACCATCACCGGAATGCCGCGTGCATGGGCGATGCGGCAGACGTCCTTGATCGGCACGACCGTGCCGAGCGCGTTCGACATATGCGTGATGGCGACGAGCTTGGTGCGCTCGGTCAGGCATTTCTCGAAGGCTTCGAGGTCGAAGGCGCCGTCGTCGGTGACCGGCGCCCAGACGAGCTTCGCTCCCTTGCGCTCGCGCAGGAAATGCCACGGCACGATGTTGGAATGGTGCTCCATGATCGACAGGACGATCTCGTCGCCTTCGCCGATATGGGTCATGCCCCAGCCATAGGCGACCGTGTTGATCGCCTCGGTCGAAGACTTGGTGAATACCAGTTCGTCGACCGAGCCGGCATTGAGGAAACGGCGCACCTTTTCGCGCGCGCCCTCATAGGCATCCGTCGCGGCATTCGACAGGAAGTGCAGGCCGCGGTGGACGTTGGCATATTCGTGGGAATAGGCGTGGCTGATGGCATCGATCACCTGTCGCGGCTTCTGCGCCGAGGCGGCGTTGTCGAGATAGACGAGCGGCTTGCCATAGACTTCGCGCGACAGGATCGGGAAGTCGCGGCGCACCGCCGCGACGTCATAACCGACCTGTGTGAGGAGGTGTTCAGCCATGATGATCCAGCCAGTCGGTGATGATCCCTTCCAGCGCCTCGACCAGCGCCTCGTCTTCCAGTTCCTCGACCACCTCCGCCACAAAGGCGTTGATGAGCAGGCCGCGTGCCTTCTTTTCCGGAATGCCGCGGGCCATCAAGTAGTAGAGGTGGTTGTGATCGATGTCGGTGACCGTTGCGCCATGGGCGCACTGTACGTCGTCGGCAAAAATCTCGAGTTCGGGCTTAACCGAAAACTCGCCGTCGTCCGACATCAGCAGCGTGTTGCAGGCCATGCGGGCGTCGGTCTTCTGGGCGTCGGGCGCGACCCGGATCATGCCCTGGAACACGCCCCTGGCGCGATCGAACACGACGCTGCGGACGATTTCCGTCGACGTGGTGTTCGGCACGTCATGACCGAGCGTCATGGTCACGTCGGTATGGGTCTCGCCACCGAGCAGATTGACGGCGCGAAGCTTGAAGTCCGAGTCGCCTGCCGTACGCAGGTGGACCTCCTGGCGCACCAGCTTGCCGCCGGCATTGACGACGAACAGGCGGAACTGCGCACGGGCGCCGGGTTCGACCTTGATCTGGCCGAGATGGGTGTCGTCCGGGCCTTCGGTCTGGAGAATGATCCAGGTGATCTCCGCGCCGTCGTCGATCCTGAGATCGGCGACGCTGGTGACGAGGGCCGCGCCGGCCCCGTTCGACAGATGGCGCTCGATCACCACCGCGCGGCTGTCCCTGCCGAAGCGAGTGGGAAACCGGACGTGCACCGGACCGCTGGCGTGCACGCTCTGCAACTCGATCGGCGCTTCGATGCTGGCGCCGTCTTCGATGCGAAGCTCGATACCGTCGCGCACGAAGCTGCCGTTCAGCCGGCCGATCGTGTCATCGCCATCGCGAGCAAAAAGCCGGCCCGCGGCCGTACCGTCGGTCAGGCTGTCGCGATAGGCGGTTGCCTGGACGCCGTCGGGCATCGGGCCAAGATCGGCCCTGCCCTGCACGAGGGACAGCACCGTGGCGCCGCCAACGACCGGTTCCACCGCCGTGGCGGTTGCGGACAGGTCGAGGACTGGAAAGCCGCGCATCAGCGCCTTGAGGTCGGTATAGTGCCAGGCCTCGACGCGGCGGGTCGGCAGACCGGCCCGCTTCAGTTCGTCGAACAGGCGGTCGCGCGCGACGAGCACGTCGCCATCGCCCGGCAGCCCGCCGATCTGGCTGGTAAAGGCCTCGATCAGCTGGGTTTCGGCAACCGTCAGCCGGTTGGCAGCTTGCAATGTCATCGTCGGAACTCCTTCCCGGCCGTTCAGGCCGCTTCGCCGATGATGTCGGCATAGCCGTTGGCTTCGAGTTCGAGCGCCAGGCTCTTGTCGCCGGTCTTGATGATCTGGCCCTTGTAGAGGACGTGGACGGTATCCGGGACGATGTAGTCGAGCAGACGCTGGTAATGGGTGATGACGATCACGGCGCGATCCGGCGACTTCAGCGCGTTGACGCCGTCGGCGACGATCCTCAGCGCGTCGATGTCGAGGCCCGAATCGGTCTCGTCAAGCACGCAGAGCTTTGGCTCCAGCAGCGCCATCTGCAGGATCTCGGCGCGCTTCTTCTCGCCGCCGGAGAAGCCGACATTGAGAGGACGCTTCAGCATGTCCATGTTGATCTGCAGTTCGCCGGCCGCTTCCTTGACGCGGCGGATGAAGTCCGGCGTCGTCAGTTCGGCTTCGCCGCGGGCCTTGCGCTGCTCGTTCATCGCCACCTTGAGGAACTGCATGGTGGCGACGCCCGGGATTTCCACCGGGTACTGGAAGGCGAGGAAGATGCCCTTGGCGGCGCGCTCGGCGGCGTCGAGCTCCAGGATGCTCTCGCCGTTGTAAAGGATGTCGCCTTCGGTGACTTCATAGTCTTCGCGGCCGGACAGGATACTTTCCGGACAGCGTCGACTTGCCCGAGCCGTTCGGGCCCATGATGGCAGCCACTTCGCCGGCCTTGACCGTCAGGTTCAGGCCACGGATGATTTCGGTGCCGTCTTCGGCGATGCGGGCATGGAGGTTTCTGATTTCAAGCATGGTTCTCATCCAAATTCAAAAGTTGCTCTACGGAACGAGGGGGCGCCTTCGAGCGCCACTCCTGCTCATTCCACGATGTCTAGGCGCTTGCCGATGCGTTCGAGCTGAAGTTTGACCGAGGCGATGTCGCCGTCCTGCGCCGTTTCATGGGACATGAAAGCAGCCATGTGCTGTTTCATCGACCGCATTTCACTGCGAATCCCACGGATCTCTTCACCCATTCCCGCAATTTCGGCCCGCATGGCCCGCAAATGCTCCAAAATGAGACTCTCGACCTTTTCGTTCATCAGCCACCGCTCCCCTCCAGCGAGATGCCGAGCAGCTTCTCTTCACGGCAAACTCATCGGCAGCTCCGATGACCTCACGGACAAAGCTGTTGACGATCGCGCGACGCCGCTTCCTGCGGAATGCCGCGCCGCAGGCAGCAGAACAGCTGGTCTCGGTCTTCGAGGTGGTCGCCTCGTGCTCGAACTTTACCGTCAGCTCTTCGCCTCGAGAGGAAGAACGTACGCGCCGCCGTCACCAATCAGCAGGCTGTCACTGGGTGAAGTTGTGGCATTCCGCCTTGCGGCCGAGACTGTGCGATAGGTGTTGTTGAGGCGGCGGAAATGCCCTGGATATGCGGCCTGACGTGTTCTTGCCGAGATGGATCATCTTCCGCCACTGTCGATCTGCTGGTGGCCGTTCGACACGGCGATCAGTAGAACCCGCCGCGCGAGCCGTCGCCGCGCAGGATGGTACGGATTTCCAGGTGATCGCCGAACCGGTCTCGACCTGGGTCAGAGCGGGTTCTTGCCGCGGCAATCGCCGCTTGGTGATTTAGTTGGATGCCGCCACCTTCCTTGTCGCCCGGATACAGTTCTGGACGGTGGGATGTGATCTCGGCATCGTCGGCGCCACAGTTCGACCACGGCAGCGTGTTGGCCATCCCGCTGCGGCGCGGTGCAGCCTTCGAGATAGGAGACGTAGGCCCTTCCGATGATCAGCGTGCGCTCGAACTGGCCGTGGTGTTCTTCTCGTTGATGAAATAGGTCGACAATTCCATCGGGCGAACGCCCTTGGAACGAAGACGAAGGAACCGTCGGTGAAGACCGCGGTATTCAGCGTCGCATAATAGTTGTCAGTGACCGGCACGACCGAGCCGAGATATTTCTGCACCAGCTCGGGATGCTCGCGGATCGCCTCCGAGATCGACATGAAGATCACGCCGGCCTTCTTCAGCTCTTCCTTGAAGGTGGTGACGACCGAGACGCTGTCGAACACGGCGTCGACGGCGATCTTGGAGGTCTGCACGCCGGCCAGGATCTCCTGCTCGCGCAGCGGAATGCCGAGCTTTTCGTAGACCTTCAGCAGCTCGGGATCGACCTCGTCGATCGAGGTCGGGCCGGTCGTGCTCTTCGGCGCGGCATAATAATAGAGGTCGTTGAAGTCGATCTTCGGATAATTGACGCGCGCCCAGGTCGGCTCTTCCATGGTGAGCCAACGCTTGTAGGCGTCAAGCCGCCAGGCAAGCATCCATTCCGGTTCGTTCTTCTTTGCGGAAATGAAGCGGATGATGTCTTCCGACAGGCCCTTGGGAGCCTTGTCGACTTCGATCATCGTCTCGAAACCGTATTTGTACTGGTCCACATCGATCTGGCGAACCTGATCGATCGTTTCCTGCACAGCAGCCATTCGCGTTCTCCAATCTTGCCGGATCAAAGGCCGGCAGCTTGTCAACGTTTTGAGCGGAAACCCGCCCCTATGTAGTCGCCACAGGCGTGTTTTTCACCCTCGCGGCAAGGAGAAAATTGGTTTTTGACAATTTTTCCCGGTCTTTCATGCGGCCTCGCCGGAGATTTTCCGGCGCCCCGCGATCTTCGCAAATATCTCGACCGTGCGGTCGATCTCCCCTTCGGTCGTCGCCGCCCCGAGCGAGATGCGCAAGGCCCCCGTCTTGGCGTCCTGCCCCATGGCGGTCAGCACGTGGCTGGCGCCGAGTTTGCCGGACGAGCAGGCGGCCCCCGCAGAAAGCGCAACCCCCTCCAGATCGAAGGCGATCTGGCCGGTTTCCGCCTTCAGACCCGGCAGGGTGAAGAAACTCGTATTGGCGACGCGCGCGATCCCCTCGCCATGAATGACGAGATCGGGCGCCGCGCTCCGCATGCCTTGTTCCAATCGGTCGCGCAAGGCGCCGATTGCCGCATTTCTGGCCTCGAGCCCGGTTCGTGCCCAGGCGGCAACCGCGCCGAAGCCGGCAATCGCTGCGACATTCTCCGTCCCCGCCCGATGGCCCTTCTCCTGGCCGCCGCCGCGGATCAGCGGCGCGGGCATCAGGGTTTCGCCACGGGCGATCAGCGCGCCGGCCCCCTTCGGTCCTCCCAGCTTGTGGGCGGACAGAATGAGGAAGTCGGCACCGATGTCCGGCAGATCGAGCGGTATCCGCCCGGCCGCCTGCACCGCATCGACCAGCAGCAGGCCACCGTGTCTATGTACGATCTGAGCGGCCTCCCGAATCGGTTGGATGATGCCGGTCTCGTTGTTGACCGCCATCACCGCCACCAGCGGCAGCCCCGTCGAGGCGTCATGGGCGGAAAGAAGCCGTTCCAGCACCTCGAGATCTGTCAACCCGGCGGGGGTCACCGGAATTTCGCTGATCTGCCCGGGCGCGAATCGGCCGCCCTCGCGCACGGCCGGATGCTCGATGGCCGAAACATAGAGCCGACCGATCGGCAAGGGCGCCTTGCCCATCCGGTAGGACGGCGTCAGCACCAGGTTTGCCGCTTCGGTGGCGCCGGCCGTGAAGATGACATTGGCGGCCGCAGCACCGACGAGGGCTGCCACTTCGCGGCGGGCCGTCTCGATCACGGCCCTGGCGGCGCGGCCCTCGGCATGCACGGAATTGGGGTTGCCCGTCAGGGCGAGTGCGTCGATCGTGACGGAGCGCGCCGCCTCCATGAGGGGGGCGGTGGCATTCCAGTCGAGATAGATGCGCTCCTTGGCCATATCACGTCCGTGCCGCGCCCGCTGGCAACCAGCAAGCGCATTTTCCTTGAAATTTCCGTCGGGCTTGTCCTATGACACCTTCGACCTTGGATGGACAGCCAATCCAGTTTCGAACAATTCTAAACTGGGTTTTATGAAAGTTGAGTGACTTCGTCAAGTCAGCTGACAGGAAATGCTTGTCCAGGAACCACAGAAATTTGCACGGACCGGAGACCCAATGCCCGAAGTGATTTTCAACGGCCCGGCGGGCCGCCTCGAAGGACGGTACCAGCCGTCCAAGGAGAAAAGCGCGCCGATCGCGATCATCCTGCATCCGCATCCGCAGTTCGGCGGCACGATGAACAACCAGATCGTCTACCAGCTCTTCTACATGTTCCAGAAGCGCGGCTTCACGACGCTGCGCTTCAACTTCCGCGGCATCGGCCGCAGCCAGGGCGAATTCGACCATGGCGCGGGCGAGCTGTCGGATGCGGCTTCCGCGCTCGACTGGGTGCAGAGCCTGCATCCCGATTCGAAGAGCTGCTGGGTCGCCGGCTACAATTTCGGCGCCTGGATCGGCATGCAGCTTCTGATGCGCCGGCCGGAGATCGAGGGCTTCATCTCGATCGCGCAGCAACCCAACACCTATGACTTCTCGTTCCTCGCACCCTGCCCGTCGTCCGGCCTGATCATCCAGGCGACGCCGACAAGGTCGCGCCGGAAAAGGACGTCCAGGGCCTGGTCGACAAACTGAAGACGCAGAAGGGCATCCTGATCACCCAGAAGACGTTGCCCGGCGCCAACCACTTCTTCTCCGGCCAGACGGAAACGCTGATGGCCGAATGCGAGGACTATCTCGACCGTCGCCTCGAAGGCGAACTGGTACCGGAACCGGCCGCCAAGCGCATCCGCTGAGCCTCGGTCATGCAATTATAGAGAACGCCGGTCGAAAGGCCGGCGTTTTTTATTGCGCGGATTTGCCTGTGGAGGAGCGGATCGGCACAACCGGCGTTGACAAAACACGGCAAGATTGTTCTGACTTGAACAATAGCCACGAGACATTTCAACCCGACGTTAGATCCACCCGAGATGCCTGACGCCCTTTCCTTCGATGCGATCGGCTTTGCCGGCGGCGGAAACCGCTGCTACTGGCAGAGCGGCTTCCATCTGGCGCTGAACCTGCGCTATCCGCAGCGACCATCCTACTATGTAGCGGTGTCCGCTGGCGCCTATCACTGCGCCATGAGCCTGGCCGGCGTCGGCGAGCGGGTGCGCCATGCCGCCTTCACCTTCGCCGAACGCAATATCCCGGATCTCGACTGGGCGGCATTGAAGGAGCGCCGGTCGCCGCTGGTCGTCGGCGGCCTGTTCCGGCAGTTTCTCGCCGAACAGTTCGGCGAGACCGAGCTTGCGGCGCTCAAGGCCGCACCGCCGATGTGGATCCAGCTCGCGCGACCGCCGGAATGGATGCCGGGCGGGCTTGCCGCCCTCGGTTCGATCGCTGCCTACCAGATCGAGAAACGCCTGACCGGCGGCGCCCATTCCAAGGCGGGCCGCTATCTCGGGCTGAAACCTGTGTGGATTTCGACGCATGAGCTTTCGTCCGCGGCCGATCTGGTCGACGCCATGATGGCCACCTCATCGGTGCCGCCCTTCATGCCGGTCGGCCGCATCGCCGAGCGCGACCATCTCGACGGCGGGCTGGTCGACAATCCGCCGACGATCCGGCTTTCCGAGACCGAGGCGGCCGGCGGCCGGACGCTGCTTCTGACCACGCGCTATGGCCGGCAGCCGCCAGCCTCGCCCAACCGGGTCGTCGTCGGCCCGAGCGAGGACATCCGCGTCAACAAGTTCACGGTTTCGGATGCCGCAGGCCTCAGGCATGCCTTCGAAGTGGGCCTGAGGGATGGCGCCGCCTTCGCCAGGACCATGCCGAAACTATTCGGCCGCTGACGGCGACGGCACGATGGCGCGGGCCAGCAAGCCGCCCGTCACCGCGCCTTCACCCCCGTCGTCCCGGGGAAGGTCAGCGGCAGTCGCTTCAGCGAGCGCACCGCGAGATAGGCCCAGGCCTCGGCTTCCGTCGCGTCGCCGTCGAAACCGGCCTCTTCCGCCGTCAGGACGGTTGCGCCGCTGCGGGCGGCGATCTCCTTCAGGTCGGCCATGATGATGCGGTTGAGCCGCCCGCCACCGCTGATGATGTAGGTCTGCGGCGGATGGGGCAGATGGCCGGCCGAGCGCAGGATGGCGGCGGCCGTCACATAGGCGAGCGTACGTGCGCCGTCGTGCAGCCCGGCTTCGTCCGGTTCCGGCGGGCGAAAATCGTTGCGATCGAGCGAGCGGCGCTGGTCGGTGGTGAAGAAGGGGTGGTCGAGATAACGTTCGGCGAGCGGCATGAGCACCGAGCCTTCCGATGCGATCATGCCGCCCTGGTCGAAGGGCACGCCGGCATTGACCTCCACCCACTGGTCGATCAGCGTATTGCCCGGCCCGCTGTCGAAGGCGAGGATCTCGCCCTCGGGGCCGACATAGGTGAGGTTGGAAATGCCGCCGATGTTGACGAAGCAGACCGGGCGGTCGGCCTTCGTCAGGGAGGCGGCGAGCGCCGCGTGATAGGCGGGCACGAGCGGGGCGCCCTGCCCGCCATGGGCCATGTCGTTGGCCCGCATGTCATAGACCACGTCGATGCCGGTTTCCCGGGCGAGCAGAGCGCCGTCGCCGATCTGCACGGTCAGCGCCTGGTCCGGACGATGCAGGACTGTCTGGCCATGGAAGCCGATCACGGCGATCTCGCCCGCGAGGCCGTGGTTTCCAGGAAGGTCTTGACCGCCGCCGCGTGACGCAGCGTCAGCTCCCGTTCCAGTTCGGCGAGGGAACCGGGGCGCGCCGAGCGCACAGTCATCGGCCTTGCGTCTTCCAGTCCCTGTTTCAACCGATCCCGAAAGGCCGGATCATAGGGCACGGCGAGAAATGGCCCTCGCTCGACGACGCCTTCGCCGTCCGTCGTCAGGATGGCGACGTCGATTCCGTCCATCGAGGTACCGCTCATCAGTCCGATCGCCCGCATCCTGTCGCCCAAAGCCGTTCTCCGCCGATTCGAATGAATGCCATCAGCGCTATTCATGGCTGAAACGGGTGCACAATTCAAAAAACAATGCTAAAGCGCCGGCGATTTCCCGTCTTCCATATCCAGAAAGCCTGAAGGTCATGACGAAGTTCAAGTCCGATTTCCTCCGCACCATGCAAGAGCGCTGCTTCATTCATCAGATATCCGATGAAAGCGGCCTCGACGACCTGCTCGCCAAGGAATGCGTGACGGCCTATATCGGCTTCGACCCGACAGCGCCCAGCCTGCACGCCGGCTCGCTCATCCAGATCATGATGCTGCACTGGTTCCAGGCGACCGGCCACCGCCCGATCTCGCTGATGGGCGGCGGCACCGGCATGGTCGGTGATCCTTCCTTCAAGGAAGAGGCGCGCCAGCTGATGACCGTTGACACGATCGAGAGCAACATCGCCTCGATCAAGCGCGTCTTCGCCAACTATCTCGACTACGGCAAGGGCAGCGGCGCGCCCTGATGATCAATGCCGAATGGCTGCGTTCGCTCAACTACCTCGAATTCCTGCGCGACGTCGGCCGGCACTTCTCGGTCAACCGCATGCTGTCCTTCGACAGCGTGAAGACCCGCCTCGACCGCGAGCAGTCGCTGTCCTTCCTCGAATTCAACTACATGATCCTGCAGGCCTACGACTTCGTCGAGCTCGCCAAGCGCTACGACTGCCGGCTGCAGATGGGCGGCTCCGACCAGTGGGGCAATATCATCAACGGCATCGATCTCGGCCACCGCATACGCAGCAGCTCTGTGCGCCCGCCGCTTCTCACCACCTCGTCGGGTGCCAAGATGGGCAAGTCGGCGACCGGTGCGGTGTGGCTGAACTCGGAAATGCTGTCGGCCTACGACTTCTGGCAGTACTGGCGCAATACCGAGGATGCCGACGTACCGCGCTTCCTCAAGCTCTACACGACGCTGCCGATGGACGAGATCGGCCGACTGGCCACCCTTGGCGGCTCAGAGATCAACGAGGTGAAGAAGATCCTGGCGACCGAGGTCACCGCCATCCTGCACGGCCGCGACGCCGCCGAGCAGGCGGCCGAGACCGCCCGAAAGACCTTCGAGGAAGGCGGACTTTCGGACAACCTGCCGTCGGTCGAGGTTCCGGCCGCCGACCTCGAGGCCGGAATCGGCCTTCTGTCGTTGATCGTGCGCGCCGGCCTTGCCGCCTCGAACGGCGAAGCCCGCCGTCATGTGCAGGGGGGCGCCGTGAAGATCAACGATGCCGCCGTCAGCGACGAACGCCTTTCGATCGGCTCGGCACAGTTGACCGGAGACGGCGTCATCAAGCTGTCGCTCGGCAAGAAGAAGCACATCCTGGTGCGCGCCATCTGACACGACATGCGCCGGGCGCCATCGCGCCCGGCCTTCGCCCCTGGACCAACCGGGGGCCGCGCCGTGCAGGCCACTACCGCCGCCGACAAATAATCGTCCTCCCGAAAAAAATCTTTGCAGCCTTCCCGGTCCATCGCCCGCTGCCGTCGTGGTTTCGCCGCCCGACCAAGCCCTATCCGCGCCGATCACCGCCGGCGTGTGCGTTATCGCCGCCCGGAAACGTCCCTGACAGATCACGTCGTGAAATCCTCGGCGGTTGGACGATTTGTCTTTCTCCTCAAACCATTAGCAGGAGAACAGCGGCCGCGCCCGGCAGGAAATACGCGCCGATCCGGTAAAATTCGAGACAAATTTTCATCAAAACATATTCAAATACAGTTTGAATTTTATACTTGTTTTATTCTCGTTTATCGTTGCTTTGATTAGATTTAGCCTCTGTTTTTACTTCGCTATTTTGCGAGAGATCAAAACATCCATGCCATTGTCTCCTCAACACGGGGAGACGACCAATGACAACAAAAAGAACTCTGGGTATCGGACTCTTGGCCATCGCACTGACCGGCGCTCTCGCGCTGCCGGCGATGGCGCTACCGGCAAACATGCGGGTCATCGGCAAGGCCAATCCGCCGATCGGCCACTATGAATTCTGCAAGACCTATGGCGGCGAATGCGTTGCCGCTACCGCCGACGGCGGTCCGGCACTGCTCACCGAGACGAGCTGGAAGGACCTGCTCGACGTCAACTATACGGTCAACAGCTCGATCACCCCGCTGACGGACCAGGACATCTACGGCGTCGAAGAGCGCTGGGCTTATCCGCGGACGGTCGGCGACTGCGAAGACTTCGCCCTGCTCAAGCGCAAGATGCTGATCGACCGCGGCTTTGCGCCATCCGATCTCCTGCTCACCGTCGTCCTGCAGCCGAACGGCGAAGGACATGCCGTGCTGACGGTGCGCACCGATCATGGCGACTTCATCCTCGACAACATGCGCAACAAGGTCATGCTGTGGTCCGAGACCGAATATACCTACCTCAAGCGCCAGTCGTCCGACGATCCGGGACGCTGGGTCAAGCTGCAGGACGGCCGCGCGACCGCCGTCGGTAGCGTCAATTCGAACTGATCGGCCGCCGCGTTCGCGCGGCACCTGCTGAG
>JAHRYZ010000117.1 GCA_020621905.1 Rhizobium sp. | reverse complement strand
ATCGCAACATTGCGATGGTGTTCCAGTCCTACGCGCTCTACCCGCATCTGACCGCCGGCCAGAACATCGCCGTTCCGCTCGCCATGCGGCGCCTGTCGACCGCCGGACGCCTGCCGCTGATCGGCACCATGCTGTCCGGCCAGCGGCAGATCCGCGCCGACATCCAGCGCCAGGTGCAGGACATGGCGGTTTCCCTGAAGATCGACCATCTGCTCGACCGCAAACCGGGGCAGATGTCGGGTGGCCAGCGCCAGCGCGTGGCGCTCGCCCGCGCCATGGTGCGCCATCCGAGCGTCTTCCTGATGGACGAGCCGCTGTCGAACCTCGATGCCAACCTGCGCGTCCACGCGCGCGGCGAGATCGTCGAACTGCACCGCAAGGCCGGCGTGCCGACGCTCTACGTGACCCATGACCAGTCGGAGGCGCTTTCCATGGCTGACCGCGTCGCGGTGATGATCGGCGGGCGCCTGCTGCAGCTCGACAGCCCGCGTATGATCTATGACGACCCGGCGCATATCGAGGTCGCCCGCTTCCTCGGCCAGCCGCGCATCAACATTCTTCCGACCGTTATCGACGGAAACGGCTTCGTCCAGGTCGGCGGCATCCGCCTGGCGACCCGCAGCGACCTCAAGCCTGGCTCGCCCGTGACGGTCGCCTTCCGTCCGGAATTCGTGCGCCTCGGACCCGCCGGCGAGGGCAACCTGCCGGCCCGTGTCGAGCGGTTGGAGTTCCTCGGTTCCGAAGTGGTGGTCTTCACCAAGCTCGCGGCGATGGACGGCATCGTGGTGGCCAAGATCCCACCCGCCGAGGCCATCGGTCTTGCCGCCGGCCAGCGCATCGATCTGAGGCTCGATCCCGACGCCATCCTGCTGTTCGACGACCACGGCGACCGGCTTCCCGCCAGCATCGCCATGGTCTCGGCCGAGCGTTCGGAGGTGCTGCATGGCTAGTCTTGCCCTCGATGCAGGCCGGCCGTCGCTCGTTCGCTCCGCCGCGGACGCCGCGAAGCGGCGCGAGGCCCGTATCGCCATCCTGCTCTCCGCTCCGGCCCTGCTGCTGCTTTTCCTCTTCATCATCCTGCCGACGATCGCCGTGATCTTTCTCGGCTTCACCGATTTCGAGCTTGGCTATGCCAGCTTCAATTTCGTCGGTTTCGAGAACTATGCCGAACTGCTGAACGACCGTACCTTCAAAAGATCGCTGTGGAACACCACGGTCTATGCGGCCATCGTCGCGCCGACCTCGATGGCGCTCGGGCTCGGCATCGCGCTGCTGATCGAATCCGAAGGCTGGGGCAAGAGCCTGTTCCGCACCGCCTATTTCCTGCCCGTCGCCTCGCTGCTCGTGGCCATGGCGACGGTGTGGCAATATCTCTTCCACCCGACCATCGGACCGATCAACGCCGCGCTCGGCCTGATCGGCATCGACGGCCCGAACTGGCTCGGCGCATCGAGCACGGTGATGACCAGCCTGTCGATCATCGGCATCTGGCAGGCGACCGGCTTCAACATGGTGCTCTTCCTCGCCGGCCTCTCGGCCATCCCCCGCGAGCTTTACCAGGCGGCGGAAGTCGACGGTGCGCGCTCGGCGCTCTCCCGCTTCCGCCTCGTCACCTGGCCCATGCTCGGACCCACCACGCTGTTCGTCACCACGATCAGCATCATCAATTCGGTCAAGGTGTTCGAGACCGTCAAGACGCTGACCGAAGGCGGTCCGAACAAGGCGTCGGAAGTGCTGCTCTTCACCATCTACCAGGAAGGCTTCGTCTTCCTGCGCGTCGGCTACGCCTCGGCGATGACCGTCATCTTCCTGGCGATCCTGGTGTCGCTGATGTTTCTCCAATACCGCGTCATGGACCGGAAGGTGCACTACGCATGATGATGACCGATCGTTTCACGCCCGGCCGCGCCCTGCGCCTTGCCCTCCTTACGCTCGGGGCCATCGTCTTCCTCGCGCCTTACATCTTCATGATCTCGACCGCCGGCAAGGCGCAGAGCGAGATCTTCTCCTCCTCGCTGAACCTCATCCCGCAGACCTGGTCCTATGCGGAGAACTTCGCCAAGGCCTTTGGCCGGGTGTCCATGGGCGGTCTGCTCTTGAACGGGGTGATCGTCTGCGGCCTGATCCTCGCCGTCCAGGTTCTGGTGGCGATCCCTTGCGCCTATGCCATGGCCAAGCTGTCCTTCGGTGCGGCCCGCCTGATGATGGCGCTGGTCATGCTCGGCCTGCTCGTGCCGATCCATGCGACGGCCCTGCCGCTCTACGTCGCCTTCGACCGGCTGTCGGTGCTCAACAGCTATTTCGCCCTGGTTGCGCCCTTCTCGATCTCGGTCTTTGCGATCTTCCTCTTCCTGCAGTTCTTCCGCGGCATTCCCGACGATCTCATCCATGCGGCCCGCCTCGACGGCATGTCCGAGGCCGGCATCGTCGCGCGGGTCGTGGTGCCGAATGCCTGGCCGGCGATCACCGCCTTTGCGATCTTCTCGGTCGTCGCCCACTGGAACGACCTGTTCTGGCCGCTGATCGTCGTCACCAACCAGGCCTATGCCACGCCGCCGCTCGGGCTCCTCTACTTCCGCGCAGCGGAAGCCGGCGACGACTACGGCGCGCTGATGGCGGCCACCCTCATCATCACCCTTCCCCTCGTGCTTGCCTTCCTGCTCGCGCAGAAGCGCTTCGTCGAGGGTATCACCATGACCGGTCTGAAAGGCTGATCGGTCGCAACCAAGGAGACCTGCGATGACCTATCTCAAGAAGGCGCTCGCCGCGGCGGCGGTGACGCTGGCCGTGAGCATGCCTGCCCATGCCGAGACCACGCTCAACGTGCATTATCCGATGCCGGGCTTCTTCAAGGACGTGATGGACACGATCTCGAAGAAGTTCATGGAAGAAAACCCGGACATCAAGATCACCTTCGCCAACCCCTCGGCGACCTATGAGGAAGGCATCCAGACCATCATGCGCCAGGCCGGCACGGCCGAAATGCCGGATGTCACCTTCATCGGCCTCAACCGCCTGCGCATGGTCAACGAGCGCGACATCCCCGTCGACCTCGCTCCCTTCATGGCCAAGGACGGCAACATGGCCGAGCAGGGCTTCTCGGAGAACATCCTGAAGCTCGCCCAGGTCAAGGGCAAGCAGGTCGGCCTCGCCTTCGCCACCTCGAACCCGATCATGTATTACAACGCCGATCTCGTGCGCAAAGCCGGCGGCAATCCGGATCAGCCGCCGAAGACCTGGGACGAGGTGATCGCGCTGTCGTCCAAGATCAAGGCGCTCGGCGACGGCAATGAAGGCATCGACTTCCGCTGGCAGGGCGACGACTGGATGTTCTCTGCGCTGCTGTTCGGCGCCGGCGGCCAGATGCTGAACGACGACGAGACTGGCGTGGCATTCAACGGTCCGGAAGGTCAGAAGGCCTTCGAACTGGTCGACCGCATGGTCAAGGAAGGCGGCCTTCCAGTGTTCACCAAGCAGGCCGGCGAACAGGCCTTCGTCGCCGGCAAGGTCGGCTTTGCCTTCATGACCACCGGGGCTCTGCGCAACACCATCAAGAATGTCGGCGACAAGTTCGACCTGCGCACCGGCCATATCCCGCTGATCGATCCGGCCAACGGCAAGCTGCCGACCGGCGGTAACGCCGCCGTCATGCTGACCCGTGACGCCGACAAGCAGGAAGCCGCCTGGAAGTTCATCAAGTTCGCCGCCGGCCCGTTCGGCGCTTCGGTCGTGGTTCCCGGCACCGGCTACGTGCCGAACAACGAACTCGCCGCCCAGTCGCCGGACTATCTCGGCAACTTCTACAAGGAGAACCCGCTGTTCCGCGCCGGCCTCGAGCAGATGCCGCTGATGCAGCCCTGGTACGCCTTCCCCGGCTCGAATGGCGTGAAGGTCACCCAGACGATCGTCGAGAACCTGTCGCGCGTGGTCGAACAGTCGGCCGAGCCGAAGGAAGCCCTCGACGACGCAGCCGCCGAAGTCGAAGCCCTGCTGCCGCGCAGCTGAGCCCGGCGCTTCGTCACGGACGACCCGAACAAGGACGCGCCGCCCGCCTGAGCGGCGCGTCACACCGCTCACAAGCGCATGCCGGCGTTTCACAATGCCACGGCGGAATTAACGGCGCAGGCCCCGGGATTCCCTCTTCTCCCCAGCGGGGCGATGAGGGGGGCGAAGCCACCACATTCGCCGCGCGAGCCCCCCTCATCCGGCGCTACGCGCCACCTTCTCCCCGCCGGGGAGAAGAGGAACGGCCATCGATCCGCCGCACGGTGCCTCCGGCGTTCAGCTTGTAGCCAAGCGTGAGATGGCGGGGCGTTGCCGAGTTTTCGGCGATGTCGAGCAGAAGCGAGGCTGCGGTTGCGCCCATGCTGGCATCGGCCATCTCGATCGTCGTCAGGGGCGGATGCACCAGCCGGCCGATGGCGATGCCGTCGAAGCCGGCGACCGACACGTCGCCGGGAACCGAAAGCCCCTCGCGGCGAAGGGCGCTGATGACGCCCAGGGCCAGTAGGTCGTTCGAGGCGATGATTGCGGTCGGGCGGTGAAGCGACATCGCCTGGGCCAGGTCGAGGTCGTCATAGCCGGTGGTAAAGGAGATCTGCAGGGCTTCGTTGATCGGCAGCCCGCCCGCCTCCATCGCCTCGCGATAACCCTCATAGCGCAGCCGGGCGCGGTCGGAACTCTCGAAGCGGCCCGAGACGAACAGGATCTGCCGATGGCCGTGTTCGACCAGATGCGTGGTGATCTCGCGCCCGGCAAGCCGGTTGTCGGTGGTCACTGCGGCGGGAAAGCGCGAGGTCGGCAGGTTGTTGAGCAGCACGGTCGGCGGCAGGAAGGCCGGCAGGGTCGACTGGCTCTTCAGCGGGTCGCAGACGGTGAGGATGAGGCCCGTCGGCTTCTCCGCCAGCAGGTAATCGACGGCATCGGCCTCGCGCGACGGGTCGTAGTCGGACTGGGCGATCAGAACGCCGTGCCCCGACACCCGCATGCGGTTCTGGATGCCGGACAGCGAAGCGGCGAAGACGGGATTGGTGATGCTGGGAATGAGCACGCCGATCACCGGCCGGCGGCGTCCCGGCGGGAGGCTTCGTTCGATCCGGTGATAGCCGAGATCGGAGGCCGCCTTGCGCACGCGCCGCACCATGCCCTCGCTGACCGGTCCGCTGCGGTTGAGCACGCGGCTGACCGTGGCCATCGAGCATCCCGCTCGCGATGCGATTTCCTCGAGTGTCGACATTCTTGCGCTCGCTAAGTCATTGCGAAAGTCAGGCGGGAAGGCGGTTCGTTCGTCACGGCAGGCGACAAAGGCTCAGTCGCATATCCCGAAACGCCACTGGCCGCCGCGGAGAACACGGCGGCCATGCATGTCTGGTCCGACCGGGCGATCACTCGGCGGCGATGGACTTCTGGCGATCGTTGAGCGCCAGGAGCTTGCGGGCACGCTCCAGGCTTTCCGGCTGTTCGGCGCGGTAGCGGGCGCCGATTTCCATCATTGCGACCGTGTCGGGCAGGAAGTCGAGTTCGCTGAAGATGTCTTCCCAGTCGATGTCGCCCCAGCCGAGCGGCATGTGCAGGTCGCCGATGCCCATCGCGGTGTTTTCCTGCGGATGGTAGCCCTTGTAGAAACCCTGCGGGCGGCCGAAGCTGTCATGCAGGTGCAGGTGGCCGGCAACCGGGGCCATGGCGGCGATCTGTTCGCGGAAGTTCAGTCCGCGATAGGTCGATTCGATGTAGGCATGGCTGAAGTCGATGAGCGCGACGACATTGGCGTGGTTGACGGCCTTGACGGTCTCGGCGACCTCGGCCGGCGTCTGGCGATACTGGCCGGGCTCGGTGGTGAAGATGTTTTCCAGCGCGATGCGCACGCCGTACGGCTTGGCGAATTCGGCGAGTTCCAGCAGCGCTTCGCGTTCGCGCAGGTCGGCGGCGGCCCGGTCGAAGATCTGCTCGGCGCGCAGGCAGCCGCCGTGCTGGACGAGGATGCGGGCATCGATGCGGTCGCAGATTTCAACCAGCGCCTTGGCCGCGTCGATCTGGTAGCGGCAGGTGGCCGGGTCCATGAAGTTGGACGAAACCAGGCCGTGGACGGTGTAGCGCAGGTCGAACTGCTTGGTGAGGGCGACGAGGCGCTCGGCGCGATCCTTGATGATGCGGCCGCCGGCGATCAGGTCGAGGGTGGTGACGCCCAGTTCGACCGTGTCGACGCCCATGTCGGCGAGCGCCCGAAGGTCCTCGCCGAGGCTCTGCATCTCGCCATTGTCCGAGGCGGCATTGAAGCCGGTTGCGATGATATTGCTCATGTATTCACTCCAGGCGTGTGGGTTGGGCAAGGGGTTCAGGCGGCAGCCGCGATCTTGTCGCGCAGTGTCAATGCCAGGTCCGGGCTGTCGGAGGTCAGGTGGCCGATGCCGCGCTCCAGCCATCTGGCGATCAGCGCCTCGTCGTTCAGCGTCCAGACGCAGAGGCGTTCAAGCGGCAGCAGGCTCGTGATCAGGTCCCATTCGGCCTCCATCAGCTCGTGATGGATGGCGACGATCTCGACGAGACCTTCGACCTGCTCGATGAAGCGCTTCAGGCCGCCCTGCCTTTCGGCCCAGGCAGCATTCACCGAGACGAGCCGGGCGATGTCCGGGGCGACGCGGCGGCATTCTTCGAGCACGGAGACGTCGAACGAGGTCAGGTAGCTGCGACTGGCAAGGCCCTTTGCGGCGAGTTCCGCAGCGACCTTTTCGACGATCCCCGGATAGGGCTTGCCGGTCTCGTCGCTCTTGATCTCGACGTGAAGGGACAGGCCGTCGGTCGCCGCCAGAACCGAAAGCACTTCGGACAGCGTCGGGATCGTCTCTTCGCTGTCCTTGAGCTGGACGTTCAGACGCGCCTCGGGCGTCAGCGCCCGGACCGGGCCTTGGCCCTCCGTCGCGCGCTCCAGCGTCGCGTCATGGATGACGAGGAGTTCGCCGGCATCGGTGAGGTGGACGTCGAATTCGACGGCGTCGACGCCAAGCTCCAGCACGTTGCGGAAGCCTTGAAGCGAGTTTTCGGGCCAGAGATTGCGGGCGCCGCGATGGCCGGTGATCAGTGTCATGGGTTTGGTCCTGGATTTTGGGGTGAGAAAGGTCAGCGCACGGTCGGGTCGAGCTTGTCGCGCAGCCAGTCGCCGACCACCGAGATCGACAGCGTCGTCAGCATGATGACGACGGCCGGTGCGAGCATGATCCACGGCGCACGCGTCAGGTATTCGCGGCCGAAGCCGACCATGTTGCCGAGGCTGGTTTCGGGCGGCTGCACGCCGAGCCCGAGGAAGGAAAGGCCGCTTTCCATGAGGATGATCTCCGGGAAGGTCAGCGTCATCGAGACGATCAGCGTCGAGGCGACATTGGGCAGGATGTGGCGGAAATAGACCCTGAAGGGCCTGGCGCCGAGCTGCACCACCGCCGAGGCATAGCCCTGGGCGCTCGCCGAAATCGCCAGACCCCGGGCGATGCGGGCATAGCGTTCCCAGCCGTAGAAGCCCATCAGGCAGACGATCAGAAGCATGGACGAACCGAAGAAGGCGAGAACGGCCAGCGACATGACGAGGAAGGGCAGGGCCGCCTGGAAGTCGGCGAGCACCAGCACCAGGTGTTCGACCCAGCCGCGGAACTTCGCTGCGGCAAAGCCGAGCACCGTGCCGAACACCGCCGAGAGGATCGTCGCGCTGAACGCGATCACCAGCGACACGCGGATCGACTGGATCAGGCGGGCGAGCACGTCGCGGCCGAGCTCGTCGGTGCCGAGCCAGTGCTTGGCATTGCCGGGCGCGGCCAGGCGGTTGGCAAGGTCCATCGCCGTGATGCCGTAGGGGCGCAGCAGATCGGCGAAGATCGCCACCAGCACCATGGCGACGAGCCACAAAATGCCGAGCCCGATCGAAAGGGGAACGTTGCGGCGAAGGGTGGAAAAGACGCCTGTGCCGTGGCCGCTTCGCGGTTGCGCCTGTGCCATGTCTGTCGAGCTCATGACGTCCTCCTCAATGGGCGGTTTGGGCGCGAAGGCGCGGGTCGAGCCAGCCGTAAAGCAGGTCGACGATGAGATTGGAGATCACCATGGTCGCGGCGATCATCAACAGGATGCACTGGACGACCGCGAGATCGCGGTTGGCGACGGAAACGACCAGGAGGCGGCCGATGCCGGGCCAGGAGAAGATCGATTCCACCACGACCGCGCCGGCGATCAGCGAGCCGACCATGAAGCCGACGATGGTGACGATCGGCACGGCGGCGTTCGGCAGCGCGTGTTGCCAGACGACGTCAGGCCATTTCAGCCCCTTGGCGGAGGCGGTGCGGATATAGGGCTGGCCCATCACCTCGATCATGGCGCTGCGCGAGAAGCGCGCGAGGATGCCGATCCCGCCAATGCTCATGGTGAGCGTCGGCAGCAGGCCGTGCATCCAGGTGTCCTGTCCGCCGGAGGGAAGGAGGCCGAGGCTCACGGAAAAGATCAGCACCAAAAGCAGGCCCATGACGAAGGACGGGATGGTGAAGCCGAGGATGGAGAGCATGATCACGCCGCGGTCGATGATGCTCTGGCGGTGAAGTGCGGCATAGACCCCGGCCGGGATGCCGATCAGCAGTTTCAGCACGAGCGCGGGAAGGGTGAGCTGCAGCGTCGCCGGAATGCGTTCCAGCACCAGCTGCAGCGCGGACGCCTTGTCGCGCATCGAAACGCCGAAATCGCCGCTGAAGATCGACCTGATGTAGGCGAGGTATTGGATCCACAAGGGCTGATCGAGGCCCCAGGCCTTGCGGAAGGCGTCGACCGCATCCTGCGGCACGTCGGGGCCGAGCATGACCTGGGCGGGATCGCCGGACATGCGCAGCACGACGAAGGCGAAGGTGACGACGGCCAGAATGGTGATGAAGGCGCGCAGCAGGCGAGTGAAGACGAAGCGGATCATGGTCGTCTCCTTATGCGGCGAGCGGCGCATCGGCGCCTTCGACGAGATGGCAGGCGGCGGTTCGCTGGACGCCGATGGTGCGCAGTGCCGGCACGGTGGTGCGGCAGATGTCGGCCGCCAGCGGACAGCGCGGATGGAAGGCGCAGCCGGACGGCCGGTTGGCCGGGTTCGGCGGCTCGCCCTGCAGGATCGTCCGGCCGATGAGCGGCTTGCCGGGAACCGGCACGCTGGAGACGAGCGCCTGGGTATAGGGATGCTTCGGCGCGGCGAAGATCACGTCGGAAGAGGCCTCCTCGACGATCCGGCCGAGATACATGACGGCGACGCGGTCGGCGATGTTGCGCACCACTTTGAGGTCATGGCTGATGAACACCATGGCAATGCCGTTGTCTTCCTGCAGGTCGCGCAGCATGTTGACCACCTGCGCCTGGATCGAGACGTCGAGCGCCGAGACCGGCTCGTCGCACACCAGCAGCTTGGGGCGGGTGGCGAGTGCCCGGGCGATGACGGCCCGCTGCCGCTGCCCGCCGGACAGTTCGTGCGGATAGCGGTCGGCCTGGTCGTGGCGCAGCCCGACGGCCGCCATCAGCGCCTCGACGCGGGCCGGGCGTTCGTCCTTCGCAGAAGGTCGTGGATGTCCAGCGGTTCGCCGATCTGGGCGGCGATGGTGAGGCGGCGGTCGAGCGCCGCCAGCGGGTCCTGGTAGACGAGCTGCATCTTCGCCCTGAGCGCGCGCCATTCGGCGGTGCCGAATTCCGGCATGGACCTGCTCTCGAAGGTCACCCTTCCGGCCTGTGCCGGGTCGATGCCGAGCAGCATGCGCCCCAGCGTCGACTTGCCGGAGCCGGATTCGCCGACGATGCCGAGCGCCTCGCCCGGCATGACGTTCAGGGAAACGCCGTCGACGGCGCGGACAGGGGTCGGCTTGCCGAACAGGCCGCGCCGCAGCTGGTAGACGCGGGTCAGGCCCTCGGCCTTGATGAGGGGAGCAGTCACTTATGCGCCTTCCAGGATCTTCGTCTTGACGGGGTGTGGGCGGGCGGCCGGGACGGGGCTGAAGCAGGCCAGCCGGCGGCCGTCCTCCATCGGTTCCAGCATCGGCCGCTGGTCGGTGCAGCCGTCGGTGGCGCGCGCGCAGCGCGGCGCAAAGGCGCAGCCGGCCGACAGGTGCTTCGGGTTGGGCACCGTGCCGGGGATGGGGATCAGCCGGTTGCGCGGGCCGTCGATGCGCGGGATCGCGTCGAACAGGCCGCGGGTGTAGGGATGGCGCGGTTCGGAGAACAATTGCTCGATCGAACCCTGCTCGACGATCCGCCCGGCATACATGACGCAGACGCGCTCGCAGACCTGGGAAACGGCGCCGAGGTCATGGCTGATGAACACGGTCGCCATGCCGGTCTCGGCGCGAAGCGCGATCAGCAGGTCGAGGATCTGCGCCTGGATCGTTGCGTCGAGCGCCGTGGTCGGCTCGTCGGCGATCAGGAGATCCGGCTGTCCGGCAAGCGCCATGGCGATCATCAGTCGCTGGCACTGGCCGCCGGAGAATTCATGGGAATAGAGATCGAAGCGCCGCCGGGCATCGGGAATGCCGACGAGGTCCATCAGCTGCAGCGCCTCGGCCTTGGCGGCGGCCCCATGGAGCCCGCGATGGAGCACGAGCGCCTCGGTGATCTGCCGGCCGATGCGCAGCACGGGATTGAGCGAACTCGACGGATCCTGGAAGATCATTGCGACGCGTCCGCCGCGCACGCCTTCCAGCGCCTGGCGCGGTGCCCCGCAGACCTCGCGCCCCTCGACGCGGACCGAACCGGTGACACGGGCCTTGCCCGGCAGCAGGCCGAGCGCCGCAAGCCAGGTCACCGACTTGCCGCAACCGGACTCGCCGACAAGGCCCAGCGCCTCGCCGGGCTTCACGTCGAGATCGATGCCGTGCAGGACCTGAACGCCGTCGAAGGCGACTTTCAGATTGCGAAGTTCCACGAGATTGGGGCTCATTGCGGTCACCTTCTTCAAAGCCTGATGCGGCAAGGCCCTTGGCCCGCCGCTGCGGTTGCTGGAAGGACAAATCCGGCGGCGCAGGCGCCGCCGGATCGAGCTGGAGCGATCACATCGTCCAGTTGTTGGAACGGAAGTCCATGGCGAAGGCGGGGGCCGACTTCCACTTGAGCGAGGACTTCATGCCGGTGAAGACGGCGTTCTGGTGCAGGACCTGGTAGGCCGGGTCTTCGCGCTCGCAGATTTCCAGCATGCGGGCATACGCCTTCTTGCGCAGCGCGCGGTCGGTCGAGGTTTCCAGCACGACCGACAGCTCGTTCATCTCGGCGTTCGACCAGTCCTTCTTCTGCTGCATCTCGCCGTTCGGCCCGAACTGCGTGACCATCGGGGTCACCGGGTCGTTGATGTTGGCCGAGGCCGACCAGTCGCGCACGCCCTTGACGCCTTCCGGATCGTGGATCTGCGCCCAGTTTTCCTTCATCTGGATCTCGACATTGAGGCCGACCTGCTTCCACATCTCGACCATGACCTGACCGTTGGCGGTCTGGTTGGTGTAGTAGTTGTTGAGCAGGCGGAAGGGGATGGCATCGCCCTTGTAACCGGCCTGCTTCAGCAGGTCCTGGGCGAGCTGCGGATTGTATTCCGGAACATTCCAGCCGTCGATATACATGTCCGAGGTCTTGAACGAGGCGAACTGCAGGCCTTCCGGTACAACGGTCTGGCCGCCCCACAGGGCATCGACGATCGCCTGGCGGTCGATCGCATGGGTCATGGCGCGGCGCACCAGCGGGTTGGCGAGGATCTCGTTCTGGGTGTTGAACACCGAGAGGCGATGGTTGAGGATGGTCGAGCCCTGGACTTCGAAACCCGGAGCCGAGCGGACGGTCTGGATCTGGTCCGGCGGCAGGTCGCAGGCGAAATCGTATTCGCCCGACAGCAGGCCGTTGACGCGCGAAGCGACTTCCGGAACCTCGACGAAGCGGATTTCTTCCAGCGGCGGGCGGCCACCCCAGTATTCGTCGAAGGCGACCAGCGTCAGCGACACGTCCGGCTTGTATTCGCCGACCATGTAGGGGCCGGTGGTGATCGGCTTGCGGGCCCAGTCGGTATAGGAACCGGCTTCGTCCCAGGCGCGG
>JAHRYZ010000116.1 GCA_020621905.1 Rhizobium sp. | reverse complement strand
GTTGTAATAGCGCGCGCGGTCCCAGAAATGCGGCTTGCCGATGCCGGTCGAGACATGGCGGCCGATGATCTTGCCATTAAGGTCCTCGCCGTCCATCTCGTAGCGCATCAGGTCCTGGGTGACGATCACGTCGCCTTCCATGCCGATCACCTCGGTGATGTGGGTGATGCGGCGCGAGCCGTCGCGCAGGCGGGCGGCCTGGATGATGACGTCGATCGAGCCGGAGATGATCTCGCGCACGGTCTTGGCCGGCAGCGAAAAACCGCCCATGGCGATCATCGATTCCATGCGGCTGAGGCATTCGCGCGGCGTGTTGGCGTGGATCGTGCCCATGGAGCCGTCGTGGCCGGTGTTCATTGCCTGCAGAAGGTCGAAGACTTCCGGTCCGCGCACTTCGCCGACGATGATGCGTTCGGGCCGCATACGCAGGCAGTTCTTGACGAGATCGCGCATGGTGATCTCACCTTCGCCCTCGATGTTCGGCGGGCGGGTTTCGAGACGAACCACATGCGGCTGCTGCAGTTGCAGTTCCGCCGTGTCCTCGCAGGTGATGACGCGCTCTTCCTTGTCTATATAGCCGGTGAGGCAGTTGAGAAGCGTCGTCTTACCCGAACCGGTACCGCCGGAAATGACCACGTTGCAGCGGACCCGGCCGATGATCTGCAGGACCTGCGCGCCCTCCGGCGTGATCGCCCCGAACTTGACCAGCTGGTCGAGGTTGAGCTTGTCCTTCTTGAACTTACGAATGGTGAGCGCCGGGCCGTCGATGGCAAGCGGCGGGGCGATGACGTTGACGCGGCTGCCGTCGGGAAGACGCGCGTCGCAGATCGGCGAGCTTTCGTCGACGCGGCGGCCGACCTGGCTGACGATGCGCTGGCAGATCGACAGGAGCTGGGAATTGTCGCGGAAGCGGATTTCCGATTCGATCGTCTTGCCGTTGACTTCGATGAAGGTCTGGCCGGCGCCGTTGACCATGATGTCGGCGATGTCGTCGCGCGCCAGGAGCGGCTCGAGCGGGCCGTAGCCGAGAACGTCGTTGCAGATGTCGTCGAGCAGTTCCTCCTGCTCGGAGATCGACATCGCGAAGTTCTTGATCGTGATGATGTCGTTGACGATGTCGCGGATTTCCTCGCGCGCGCTTTCGCCGTCGAGCTTGGCGAGCTGTGAAAGGTCGATCGTGTCGATCAGCGCCGAGAAGACCTGGCTCTTGGTGTCGTAGTAGTCCTGGTGCGCGGCGGACGTGCGCGCCGCCGGCAGCGGGCGCCTGGAGGCGGCGGCGACCTGCTGGCGCACCACCGGCTCTTCGCCGGCGGGTTCGAGCAGACGCACGCTGCGGCTGAACGGCAGCCGGCAGCGGAGCCGGAGATACCGTTCCGGCCCCCGCCCCGCCCTTGCCAAATCCTTCGCTTCCGCGTCTGCCAAACATCACTGATTACCTGTTTCTGTCGAAGACACTATTTCCGGCCGAGCAGTCCCAGCACCTTGCCGAGCCCGCCCTTCTTCGGCTTCTTCACGGTGGCCCGTCCAGTCACCAGATGGGCGATCTGCGCGAAGGTTTCCGCCATCGGCGACTTCGCGTCGATTTCCGAGATCATCCGGCCGCTGTTGGCGGCATTGCCGAACAGCGCCGCATCGAACGGGATGATGGCGGCCGGTTCGATTTCCAGCGGCTCGAAGAAGTCGAGGGGCGCAATCTCCGGGCGCTTCGGCATGCCGACCTGGTTGAGCAGGAGATGCGGCGCCTTGTCGTTCGGCCTCAGCTTCTTCAGCGCGTCGAGCATGTTCTTGGCGTTGCGCAGGTTGGCGAGATCCGGCGCGCAGGTGATGACCACCTCGTCGGCTTCGGAGAGCACCGCCCGCGTCCAGTCGGACCAGGCATGCGGCACGTCGAGCACGGTGACAGGCGCGGACCGCTGCAGCAGCTCGAGCAGCGGCTGGAAGGTGCCGCGATCGAAGTCGTAGGGGCGATCGAGCAGCGAGGGCGCGGCGAGCAGGGACAGGTTCTGCGAGCAGGTGGTCAGCAGGCGATCGAGGAAGACCTCGTCCAGCCGGTCCGGGGAGAAGACCGCCTCAGCGATGCCCTGGGCCGGATCCTGGTCGAAGTCGATGTTGGCGGTGCCATAGGCGAGATCGAGATCGGCGAGGATGGTCTCGGTGGAAAACAGGCTGGAAATGCCGAAGGCGCAGTTGTGGGCGATGGTCGAGGAGCCGACGCCGCCCTTGGCACCGATGAAGGCGATGATGCGGCCCAGCGGCTCGGATTCCGGATCGACGAAGATCGCCGAGATGGCGGCCATCACCTCGGCCATGCCGACCGGGGCGACGATGTATTCGGAAATGCCGTTGCGGATCAGCTCGCGATAGAGCGCGATGTCGTTGTGGCGGCCGATGACGATGACGCGCGAGCTCGGGTCGCAGACTTCGGCGAGCGGCGCCAGTTCCTGCAGCAGGGTCTGCGGGGTGGCCTCGGTCTCGAGGATGATCAGATTGGGTGTGGGGGTGGAGGAGAACATGGCCGCGGCCGCGGCGATGTTGCCGCCGGTGATCCGCATGCTGACCTTCGCCATGCGCCGGTCCTGGCTGCATTGCTCCATTATGCGCTGCACGCCCTGCGAGACGCAGAAGGCATGCACCGAGATGCGCGGCAGCGGCCGCAGGTTTTCGAGATCGCCGCTGGCGACCTGCCCTCGGGAAGCAGGTCGTCTGCGGACCTCGTGTCGAATTCGTAGTCGATCGCACTCATGCTTTCATCCTGCCTTCGAATGACTTCGGCCATCCTAGTTCGTCGAGGGATTCTTGCCTTGGCGATAGAGCCCGATGACCGTCGCGCGCCGCGTGGCATCGATGGGTGCCTGGGCGCGCGGGGTCACGAGATCCATCGGATTGGCGATCTGCGCCGCCAGATTGGCCTGGGTGGCGCAGCCGAAATTCGCCCAGTTCTTGTTGGAGAAAGTATTGTCCTGCAGATCTTCAGGCCACTGGCCGCACGGGTTGGTCACCGCGGTGATCGCCACGTAGCTCAGGCGCACGGGCGCCGCGTCGCCGCTTGCGTCGGCCTGGTAGCTCGTTTCGATGATGCGGGGACCGGGCACGCCGCGGTCGATGAGGGTCGCACGGATCTGCCTGCGCATATGGGATGCGGCGGCGGAGTTGGGGGAGCCCTGCGGAATGAGGATCTGGATCGTGCCGGAGGAGCTCGACAGGTAGTCGGACGCAAAGCCGCCGACCGCATCCGACATGCCGATCGTCATTTCGCGATCGCCCGAGGCGATCGGCACGTCCAGCGTGTGCTCGACCTCGGTCAGCGTGATCGGGTGGCGGGTGCGATAGTCGTCCGGGATCGAGCCGGTCTTCAGGTCGTCGCGGTTCGTGCCGCAGCCGGAAAGGACAACCGTCGCCCCGAGGATGGTCGCGGCGAGTGCCGTGCGGGCAAAACGCGGCGCGGCGAAATTCGATCTCTTGACGGGCATGGTGCTGCGGCTTTCGCTGTTGCCGGGAGAGGTCTCGTGCTTGTTCATCCTGACCTCCCCACTCACTTGTAGATGAACCCGACGGCGCCGTGGTAGCGGCCGGAGGCATCCGCCTCGCGTCGGCCGTAGACCTTGTTGACCTTGTTCAGGAAGAAGGTCGCTGCGTCGTTTTCGGGATTGAAGTTGTCATCGGGCCGCTGCAGCTGGTTGCGCGCCACCGGCCGAACCAGATAGGGCGTGGCGATGATGACCAGTTCGGTCTCGTTGCGCTGGAAATCCTTGCTGCGGAAGAGCGTGCCGAGGATCGGCACCTTGGCGAGGCCCGGGACGCCGGACATGGCCTGACGGATATTGTCCTGGACGAGGCCGGCGATGACGATCGAGCCGCCCGACGGCAGTTCAACGGTGGTCGAGGCCTCGCGCTTGCGGATCGACATGTAGGTCGAGCCGGGAATGCCGTTCGCGGTATTCCCGGTCACAACCGATCCTTCCCAGGTCGGTTCAGAAACATTGGTTTCGATCTTCAGGCTGATGCGGCCAGGAGCCAGCACGACGGGGCGGAAGTTCAGCTCGATGCCGTAATTGACAGTTTCCGTGGTGCGGGTGACGGACGGCGCTCCGGTGTCGCTGTCGTAGGCAATCTCCTGCTCGGCGGCCAGGCGGAACTCGCCGCCGACATAGAACTTGGCCTGCTCGCCGGAGATCGCGGTCAGGCTCGGCTCCGCCAGCGTGCGCATGACGCCGGCCTGTTCCATGGCGTTGATGTAGCTACTGACTGTATAGCCCGCGATCGAGCCCACCGCGGTGGGCAGGACGCCGCCGAGCGCATTGGTGACGCCGGCGGCGTTGCCGAGGTTCGACGGATTCTGGAAGGTGATGCCGCTCGAGCCGTCCGAGACGCGGCCGTTGAAGCCGAGCTGCTTCAGCACTTGGCGGCTCACTTCGGCGACCGTGACCTTGAGCGAGACCTGGTCCTCGCCTTCGATGGTCAAGAGGTTGACGATCGAGGAGACCTGGCGTTCTTCGGCAAAGATCGCGACGTCGCCGCCATTGTCGCCGCCGGACGCGGTTTCGTTGCGCGTGGTCGCCTCACCGCCCTTGAGGAAGGCGGAGGCGAGGTTTTCGGCGCGCGCCGCATCCTGGGGGGTGCGCACCGTTCCGGTTAGCACGATGTTGTCGGAGACGATCTCGACGGTGATGTCCGACTCGGGGATGAACCGGCGGGGTTGGCCTCGAGGCCGGCAATGTCGCGCTCGATCTCGATGTCGAGGCTGACGATCTCCTCGCCGTTCTCGCCGAAGATGAAGATATTGGTCTGACCGACGGCCTTGCCGAAGAGATAGATGCGGCGCGAGGTGCGGGTGACCGCATCGGCCATTTCGGGATCGGCGACGAGAATATCGTGGGCATCCTGCGGCAGGTCGACGACCAGCGCCTTGTTGAGCCGAGCTTGACGGTGCGGCGGGCCCGGACCGGCCTCGCCGATGCGCAGCACGTTCTGGCTTGCCGCCCTGGCGCCGGAGCGGCAGGCTCGGCGTAGCCGCTGGCATGCCGGAGCGGCCAGGCAGAAGGCCAGGCCGATGGAGATGACGGGTGGATTTCCGTTTCAGGCTGGTCATGACATCCCCCCTCATTCCGACTTCGCGTCGGCGGTCGGCTTGACCACCTCGCCCGACTTGATGACCTGGATCGTTGGACGGCCCGATCCGCCGCTGAGCAGATAGTCGGCCGCGGACGTATCTTCCTCCTGGGCGTCGGCGACCGAGCGCAGGGCGAGCGACAGGCGCTCGGCCATCTGCTGGGCGACGGTGAAGACCTTTGCCTGGTCCGGGGTCAGCTCGAGCGTCGCGGTCGCGCGACGACCGACGTCTCGCCGTCCGGCTTTTCCTGGATCTGCTGGTCGATCGCCAGCACGCGCACATTCGAAAGCACTGTCTCGGTCAGGAAGGTATCCTCGGCGCCACGGCGCACCATGATCACGTCGACGCGATCGTTCGGCAGAATGAAACCGCCGGCGCCGGTGGCGACCGAGATCTCCGTCGATACCGCGCGCTTGCCGGACGGCAGCAGCGACGACATGACACGGCCAGACGAGTCGGCAATCTTTTCGCGCCGCACCGGCTCACCCTCGAACATGGGCAGGCGGACGACGACGCCCGTGAGTTCGGTCATGGCGTCCGGGCGGGTGCTTTCGGTGATGAACCCATCGACAATACTGCCTTCGGGCCAGGCCATCCAGCGCATCGACTTGTCGTCAAGCCGGGAGCCGACGGGAAGGTTTGCAGCGGAAACCAGGACGTTGACCGTCGGTTCCCTCTTCATCACCGACTCGGCCTGCTGCAGCACGACGGATTTCGAGCCGCTGAGCCGCATGGCCAGCAGCCCGGCCATGCCGGCGGCGACGATAGCCACTGCGAGAATGATGATACGCGCGGGTTTCATGATCGTTCCTTGAGGGACACAAAGCTCTGTGCCTCGCAGAATGGTCAGCAATTGGTGTAATTATGGTTAATAAGCCGCTTACGATCTTGGTTAACGATCGCTTTCTTTTGCGCCGACGAAATGCCTCACCGGATGTTCTCGAGCGCTGCCAGCACCAGCGGCGACTGGGGATAGGTCATCAGGCCGGCCAGGCCGATGCCGATGGCATAGGGCACCTTCTTGGCGCCGAGCAGCGAATGGGGCAGCGGAAGACCCATGGCCAGCACGGTGTTGGCGCGGGCGCGCAAGAGCAGGATGGCGATGGTCAGGATACCGCCCAGATAGGCGACATGGATCAAGAAGGACAGGAGCGAGGGGTCGAGCCCGTACCACACGGCTGCGGCCATCAGCAGCTTGGCGTCACCGCCGCCCATGACGTTCAGCGCGAAGAGCGCGAAGCCGACGGAAAAGACGATAAGGCCGGCGAGAAGATGCAGGCCGAAGCCGGTCCAGCTGAGGCCGACGAACGGCGCCACGACGAGAAAGGCCACCAGCAGGATCACCGGGATCCGGTTAGGGATCGTCATTTCGAGAAGATCCGTCAGGGCCGCGAGAACGAGGCACATCGGGAATATGACGAATATCGCGGCTTCAAGCATGGTATGCTTCCGACTAAGACCCTTTGACCCTAACGGGCTTGGCTTAAGGAAATGCAAATCGCGGAGCCGTCCTCGCAGTGCATCGCCGGCCTGGCCCTGCGCGCCTGCAGAAGTCCCCTCTCGCATAATGAGAGAGACCGCCCCCTGGTTGAGAGCGGTCTCGGGTCGCCGATGCCGATACAATCGGCAAGCGATGTATCAGTTGTCGTTCAGCTTGGTTGCCAGGTCGTTGAACTGGTCGTCCAGAGCGTTGCCGAGGGTCGAAGCACCGGTGATGAGGGCGACGGAGATGAGAGCGGCGATCAGGCCGTACTCGATCGCGGTTGCGCCGGATTCATCCTTGAAGAAACGTGCGAAAATCTTGGTCATGTTACTCTCCTACTCCACGAAGTTGTTCAGCACTTCCGGCAACTGTTTGCCGTTGCTCGGATGACTGCAAACTACACAGCGGCCATTGCCATCGGCTTAACAAAGAGGGTTAGCGAGTCCTGAAGGCCGGAATGCGCGCAGTGTGGTAAACGAATGGGGAACGGTTCCTGCGGTATTCGATCCAATGCGGCATATGCCTCGAGTCCTTGAAAGAATCTCCATTGTTATCAGCGCTTTGCCTGGACCACCGGAAAGCACGGCGTCCTATGTCCGGCCCGACCCGGTGCAGACATTGTCGGCCCGCGGCCGCCGGCTGGGGTCTTAACGAAGGCATGGTTGCGCCGTTTCGGTACCCGGGGCCGTCCGAGCCGGGCGAAACGGCGAATGGCATTTTTTCAACCGACGCAGAGAAACCGCCGATCCACCGCCCGCCGGCCACGCGCGCGACGGAATTTGCCGCCGCACCGCCGTCGTAGGCGTTTTGCCCGGCAACTTAACGGTTCATTCACCATTCCTGCCCATGCTCTGAAACCAGTCACTATTACAGGCGGTTCAAAAGGCTGGCACGTATGTTGTCTCGCAGCGCTATCTTCTCGCTTGCCGGCGCCCTGGCGCTGAGCGGAGTTCTTGCCGCAGGTCCGGGCCGGGCCGAGGACGACACCGTGCTGCGCGTCTACATGAACAGCGCGCGCGTGCTCAAGCTCGACCGCCCCGTCAGCAAGGTGATCGTCGGCAATTCGGACGTGGCGGATGCCACCGTGGCCGACGCCAAGACCATCGTACTCACCGGCCGGGCTTTCGGCACCACCAATCTCGTTCTGCTCGACGCGGACGGCAACGCGATCGTCGATGAACGCATCCTCGTGTCGATCGACGAGGGCAATACGGTGCGGGTGTTCAAGGCGACGGCGCGCACCGTCCTGTCCTGCTCGCCCAATTGCGAGGAACATGCCGCAACAGGCACCGCGGCCAGCACCAACTGAGCCGAAACCGGGCTTCGGCGGCCCCGCTCCAAACGAGACGGCGGAAGCTAAAACTGTAAATAGAGCCGAAACGGAAAATCAATACTTCGCTCTTAACGTCTAGCCATATCCGGACATCGGAAAACGGGCGATGAGCGCGAACTTGCAGCACCATGACGGGCAAACGAAGGCCAGCCGGCGCAAACGCCGCGCCTGGAAGCGTCTCCTGCGCTCCCGCGACGGTGCGGCGGCGATCGAGTTCGCCATCCTCTCCGTCCCCTATTTCATCATCGTCTTCGCGATCTTCGAAACCTTCGCGGCCTATACCGCCGAGCAACTGGTGACGAACGCCGTCAACACCATGGCGCGGGAACTGCGCACCGGCAACATCACCTATAATCTGGGCCGCTCAACAGACATGACCGAGACGCAGTTCCGCGCCGCGTTCTGCGAAGAGGTGGCGATCATGATCGCCTGCTCCGCGAGCGAACCGGACACGCCGGAGAAGCTCTATCTCGACGTGGAAACCCTGCCGACCTTCAAGGCGATCGCGGACAAGGCGAGCATCCCGCGAACCGGCGGCGCGTATTCCGACCTCGACACCTCCGCCTTTCACTTCACCCCGGGCGGACCCGACACCATCAACCTGTTGCGCGCCTATTACCGTTGGAACGTCACCTTCGACCTGATCCGCGCCATCACGCACATCCGGCCGGACAGCGACACCCAGCAGTTCCTCATCATCGCGACGACCGCGTTCAGGAGCGAGGACTACCCGTGACGCGTCCCGCCCCCTCAGACAGACGGAAGAATGCACGCAGCAACGGTCGCCTGGACTTCTTTGCGCGCCCGGCCGCGCTGCTACGGCGGTTCCTGGCGGCGCGGGACGGGATCGGCGGGGTGGAGTTCGCCCTACTCGCACCGGTGCTGATCGTGCTCTACCTCTGCGCCTTCGAACTGATGACAGGGTTCAGCGTGTCGAAGAAGGTTTCGATGGCCGCGAGCACGGTCGCCGACCTCGTGAGCCGGGCAGACAAGGTCTCCAAGACCGACCTCGAAGGCATGGTCGATGTCACCAACGCCGTTTTCGCCCCCTACGGCGTCGACAACCTCTCGCTGAAGATCACCGGCGTCTCCATCGACAGCGCCAAGCAGGCCAAGGTGGCCTGGTCGTGGTCGAATTCCGGGGCGGCGCCCTATGCGGTCGGAGCGACGGTCACCGTGCCCGAGGACATGCTGAGCGAGGAGACGTTCCTTGTCCGATCGGAACTGAGCGTCGATCACGAGCTGCTGATGTATCTCCCCGCCCTTTCCGGCTCGGAGATCAAGGATATCACGATCCGGCGCGAGTTCTTCTTCCGGCAGCGCATCAACACCGACGTCACCTGCACCGACTGCTGACCGGCCGCCTTTCCGGCGGCGTTCCCACGCGAAGTTCAAAGCGACCACCACCCGGAGGCGGGTTTGCCAAGCCGAGCGCTTGGCGCTAAACATGCCGCTTCGACCGCCCGGTAGACAAGAGGCCATGACGGCCATGTCCCGCGGCGCAGGTGAGCCATGGCACGAGCATTTCTCTTCGTTCTTGATTCCTTCGGCATCGGCGGCGCGCCCGATGCACCCGCCTATGGCGATGACGGTTCCGATACGTTCGGCCATATCGCCGAGTTCTGCGCAGCAGGTGCGGGCGACCGCAAGGGCCTCCGGTCCGGACCGCTTTCGCTTCCCAACATGTCGGCGCTCGGGCTGATCGCCATCGCCAGGCTCGCGACAGGCCGCGTGCCGGCCGGCATGCCGCTTCCCGAGCGGGTGTTCGGCCTGCACGGCGCGGCAAACGAGGTTTCCCACGGCAAGGACACGCCGTCCGGCCACTGGGAGATCGCCGGCACGCCGGTGATGTTCGACTGGGGTTACTTCCCGGCCGAGGGCGAGGCGTTTTCCCCCGAACTGGTCGAGGCGATCTGCCGCGAGGCGGAGCTTCCCGGCATTCTCGGCAACTGCCACGCATCGGGCACGGAGGTCATCGCCAGGTTCGGCGAGGAGCATATCCGGACCGGCAAGCCAATCTGCTACACGTCCTCGGATTCGGTCTTCCAGATCGCCGCCCACGAGACGCATTTCGGGCTCGAGCGTCTGCTGTCGTTGTGTCAGATCGTGCGCCGCCTGATCGATCCGCTCAATATCGGCCGGGTCATCGCTCGGCCCTTTATCGGCGAGACGCCCGCCACCTTCCAGCGCACCGGCAACCGCCGCGATTATTCCGTGCTGCCGCCGGAGCCGACATTGCTCGACCGCCTCGTCGAGGCCGGACGCTCGGTGCACGGCGTCGGCAAGATCGGCGACATCTTCGCCCACCAGGGCGTGTCCCGCGTCATCAAGGCGAACGGCAACATGGCGCTGATGGATGCGACGCTGAAGGTCATGGACGAGGCAGCGGACGGCGACCTGGTGTTCAGCAATTTCGTCGATTTCGACATGCTCTACGGCCACCGCCGCGACGTGCCGGGCTATGCCGCGGCGCTGGGGCTTCGACCGGCGGCTGCCGAGGTGCATCGCAAGCTCAAGCCCGGCGACATGGTGCTGATGACCGCCGACCATGGCTGACCCGACTGGCGCGGCACGGACCATACGCGCGAAGCGCGTGCCGATCTGGCCTTCGGCCCCGGCATCAAGTCGCATGATCGGGATTCGCAACACCTATGCCGATATCGGCGAGACTTACCGCCCATCTCGGTATTCCGGCCGGGCGTCACGGGCCAGAGCTTCCTTTGACGGCACATGAAGAAGGCCGAACTCCACTGCCCGTGGAGGGCGCTGCACCGCCGGCACTGACGATCGCGCAGGCGGAGAATACGGCGTGGAAACCGACGGCTTTGTCAAGGACGGCGCCTATGTGTGGAACGATTTCACCAGCTTCATCGCATGCTATGATTTCGTCGCCTCGGTCTTTCGCACGGCCGAGGACTATGCGGCGCTGGCCGAGGCCTATCTTCTCGAGCTTGCGGCCGCCAATACGATCTATAGTGAGCTGTTCATTTCGCCGGACCATGGCGAGGCCGTCGGCCTGTCGCCCGACGACTATGTCGGCGGACTTGCGGCGGGTATCCTGTCGGCCAAGCAAAAGACCGGTATCGAATGCCGCATGGTGATCATCGGCGAACGGCATCTGGGGCCGGGAAACGTGCTTGCCCGCGCCAAATGGGCGGCGAAGTTCGACCATCCGCTGGTGACCGGTTTCAACATGGCCGGCGAGGAGCGGATGAACCGGGTGGCCGACTATGCGCCGGCCTTCGACATCGTGCGCGAGGCGGGCCTCGGCCTCACCATCCATGCCGGCGAGTTGTGCGGGGCCTTCTCCGTCGCCGATGCGCTGGATCTGGTGAAGCCGAGCCGCATCGGCCACGGCGTGCGGGCGATCGAGGACGTGGATCTGGTGAAGCGTCTGGCCGACCTCGGCACGGTGCTGGAGGTCTGCCCAGGATCGAACATCGCGCTCAAGGTCTTTCCCGACTATGCCAGCCATCCGCTCCGGCGTTTCGTCGAGGCCGGGGTGCGTGTGACGCTCAATTCCGACGATCCGCCGTTCTTCCACACGTCGCTTGCCGCCGAATACGCGACGGCGTCGAAGGTGATGGGTTTCTCCGACGCGGAGATCAACGCGATGACGCGGACGGCGATCGAGGCGGCCTTCGTCGACGAACCGACCCGGCAGGCGCTGCTCGCCCGGCTTTGAACGTCCGCGCCTGGGGATGAGCGGGCAAAATTCAACGACGCCCTTGCGGGCGCCCGAGGGAATGTGGAAAACATTTCCTGTCACAAAAGAAGAATAGAAGGGCCCGACCATGGACGGCGTCACAGTCATCAATCACCCGCTGGTACAGCACAAGCTCACCATCATGCGCCGCAAAGAAACCTCGACGTCGAGCTTCCGCCGGCTGCTTAGGGAAATCTCCACGCTGCTCTGCTACGAGGTGACGCGTGACCTGGAACTGACCATGGAGACGATCGAGACGCCGCTGACGACCATGCAGTCGCCGGTGCTCGAGGGCAAGAAGCTGGTCTTCGCCTCGATCCTGCGGGCCGGCAACGGCCTTCTGGAAGGTATGCTGGAGCTAGTTCCCGCCGCTCGCGTCTCGCATATCGGCGTCTATCGCGACCACGAAACACTGCAGCCGGTCGAGTATTACTTCAAGGCGCCCGATGCGCTGGACGAGCGCCTGATCATCGTCGTCGACCCGATGCTCGCCACTGGCAATTCGTCGATTGCCGCGGTCGACAAGCTC
>JAHRYZ010000115.1 GCA_020621905.1 Rhizobium sp. | reverse complement strand
GGTGGTGGTGATCATCGTCGAATAGGGATTGTAGCCGTTGTCGGCGAGCAGGAAGACCTTCGGCGCCCAGCCGGCCTGCTTCTCGATTTCGTAGGGTTCCGAGGTCAGGTAGCCCTGCTGGGCAGACTTCGCGTCGGCGATGAAGGGGGCCGGGTTGAAGGTGTAGGGCTTGTACTGCTCGTCCTTGAAGCCTTCGTAGTTCTTCTTCATCCACTCGAAATAGGTGACGTAGCCGTCCTTGCCCATGAAGATCGATTCGAGCTTGGCGAGGTCGGCGAACTTTTCCACGCCCTGGTCGGGATGGGCGAGCAGGACCTGCGGGTCCTTCTGGAAGATTGCGGCGACGTCGACCAGCGGGATGCCTTCCTTCACGGCGTCCATCTCGCCGAGCGGGCTGCCCATGTAGAAATCGACCTTGCCGGCGATCAGGAGCGCGCGGTTGGCGGCGTTCGGGCCGCCCTGGACGATGGTGACCTTGAGGCCATGCTTCTCATAGGTGCCGTCGGCGACCGCCTGGTAGAAGCCGCCGTGTTCCGCCTGGGCCAGCCAGTTGGTGCCGTAGCTGACTTCATCAAGAGCATAGGCCTGCGAAGCCGAAAGCGCCGTCCCGAGCCCGAGAAGGGCGAGGAAGGTGGTCTTGCTGAGAGTGTCGCGCATATCGATCGGGTTCCCCTGTCCATGGTCTGGAGCTCCGCCATGGGGCTCCATTTCCTTCATTTGAGCGGTTGCCTTGCGCTTTGAAAAGCATCAAAATTCGTCCGCATTGATGCCTTTTTTGCATCATATCGAAGGTCGATGCACAAATAATGCTTGTTGAACAAATTTTATGCAATGGTGACCCGTGCTGCATTCCAGAAAACTCCAGTACATCAACGAGATCGTCCGCTGCGGCTCGATCCGCAAGGCCGCGGCCCGGCTCAACGTCGCCTCCTCGGCGGTCAACCGTCAGATCCTCGCGCTCGAGGAGGAACTCGGCGCGCCGCTGTTCGAGCGGTTGCCGCGCGGCCTTCGGCTGACGGCGGCCGGCGAGCTTTGCGTCGAACACATCCGCGACGTGCTGAAGAATTATGAAAAGCTCGAATCCCGCATTCGCGGCCTGAAAATGCCGCAGGCCGGCAAGGTCACGCTGGTGACGACGGTCGGTCTGGCCTCCGGGCCACTGCCGCTGATCCTGGCCCGGTTCCTCGAAGCGCATCCGCGGGTCCGCATCCAATTGCGCAATGACGGCGGTTCGACGACCATCAATCCGGTGCTGACCGGCGAGGTCGATATCGGCCTTGGCTTCAACATTCCCGCCACCCCCGGCATACGGACGCTTACCCCTGACGTGCCGGTCGGCGTCGTGCTGCCGCCCGGCTATCCGCTGTCGCATGAGGCCGGGCCATCGACCCGCCGACGTGGTGCAGGAAAAACTGGTGCTCGCGCAATCCGGTACCAGCCTGCCAACATCATCGACCCCGCTGGCGCCGGTGCCGCTGCCGGTCGAGCCGGTGCTGGGACCACCCGCCAGGCCGATGAAACCCGGTCAAATGCGGGCCGGCCGGTCGCTGCTCAACCCGCTCGACGTGATCAGCGAGGTCGTGCCGGCGAACTGATGTTCCGGCCGCTGCTCGAAGCAATTGCGTCACCAGCCGATGAAACTCTTTGCCCGGGCGCGGGCGCCGCTCGATGCGGCGACCAGCCTGTTCGTCGAATACCTGATGCAGGAACTGCTGGTCCTGGTCCTCGAGCTGCAGGGCAAGGGCCATATCCCGCCGAGCGAAAAGCCGGGCGAACGGGCCTCTGCCGTCCGTGACGAGGACTAACGCGTGTAAAGGTTCGACAGGGGGTAGCGGGTGAGGTCGCGCAGCAGCTCGACGAAACCCTTCACCTGGTGCTTGCAGATCTGTTCGCCCTTTTCCGCCGTGCCCTTGGAAGCATCGCCGACCACGCCGTTCGGATTGAGGTCGTGGGCGATCCAGGCGAGCGAATGCGGCGGCAGCGGCGTCAGGTATTTCGAGTTCGCCTTCATCTCCTCCGCGCGCGAGACAAAGTTCTCGGCCTTGTCCATGCGCACCAGGTCGGGGCGGAAATAGAGCATCAGCGAGGTTTCGACCTCGCCGCCATGGATGCCGTATCGGGTCTCGTGTTCCGAGATCATGCCGTCCGGATTGCCGAAGCGGCCCCACTGGGTAGAGACGACGGCCATCTGGTGGCGCACGCGCAATTCGCGCGCGACGATGCTCATCACGTCGACATTGCCGCCATGCGAGTTGACGATGACCATCTTGCGGATGCCTGCCTCTGCGACCTTGCTGCCGATCGCCGTCCAGGCGGGGATCAGGATCTCGGGGCCGAAGGACAGGGTGCCTGGGCCGTAGATGTGTTCATTGGCCTTGCCGATCTCCTGGGTCGGGAGCACGAGGAAGTCGAGGTCGTCGGGGCGCTGGTTCTTCAGTTCCGCCAGCATGCCGTTGGCAATCGCCACGTCGGTGGCGATCGGTAGATGGGGGCCGTGCTGTTCGGTCGAGGCGATCGGCAGGATGGCGATGGTCGTTTCGGGGGAAAGCCCGGCGAAGTCGGCGGTGTTCAGTTCGTTCCAGAAGAATGGCTTGGCCATGGCTGTTTCCCTCATATGAGCGTCAGCCAATGGAGTAGGCAATATTGCGGGCTTGGAAAAGCATCATAATGCGTGCAGGGCGCTGCCTTAAAGCGCGCGATGTGGCGAGATGGAGCGGGCGCGGGGTCGCGGCTTGGCCGCCGTCTCAGCTCGCCAGCTTCGGCTTTCCCCATTCGGCGATGGCGATGCCGCCGAGCACCAGCGCCAGCGCGATCAGATGCAGCGGCTGGAGCGCCTCGCCGAGCAGGGCGAGCGACAGCAGCGTGCCGAACACCGGAACGAGATTGATGAAAAGGCCGGCCCGGTTGGCGCCGCAGCCTTCCACGCCCATGCTGTAGAAGACCTGCGAGATCAGCGAGGGCAGGAGCGCGGCATAGGCGATGATGCCCCAGCCGATCAGGTCGGGCAGGATCAGGTTGCCGTTGGTCTCTTCCCAGGCGACCAGCGGGATGGCGGAGAGCGAGGCGCCGAGGGCCGAGCCGGCCATCATGCTCTTCCAGTGGATCGGCGGGCGCCAGCGCAGCGCGATGGTATAGACCGCATAGGCGACGACGGCGAGCAGAAGCAGCGCGTCGCCGAAGTTCATCGACAGCGAAAGGAGCACCTCGATGTCGCCGCGGGTCGCCGTCAGCGCCACGCCGACGAAGCGATGGCGAAGCCGACGATCTGGATCGCCGAGACCGGAATGCGAAACAGCAGGAAGTTGAGGATGAAGATCAGCACCGGAATGCCGCCCTGCTCGATCGCACCGTTGACGGCGCTGGTGTATTTGAGCGCCGTATAGAGGAAGCCGTTGAACGCCGTATAGCCGATCGCGCCGAAGGCGAGCATCAGCAGCCAGTTGCGCCTGAGCGCCGGCCAGTCCTTCTTCAGTTGCGGAACCGAGATGGCGCAGATGATGATCAGTGCGATCGTCCAGCGGGAGAAATTCAGCACCATCGGGCTCACATGACCGACGGCGAGCTTGCCGACCACGGTATTTCCACCCCAGAAAAGCGTTGCGACAGTCAGAAAGAAATAGGCTCTGAGAAGCAATGGATTTCACCGAAGGGTTGGGAAGATGGGCGCGAGGAGGCGTTGATTTGCCGCATGGGATAGGCGAGGGGCCGTGCATTGTCACGCAAAAAGCCGATTCTCCTCTCATAAACGGGTCGATTTCATAAAAACAACACAGTATAGATGCGCGGGTTTGGATAAGGCGCAGAGCGTTTGCGCGATAGACAGGATTTCGAAATGACGAATGTCGTGGTTGTGGGTTCGCAGTGGGGAGACGAGGGCAAGGGCAAGATCGTCGACTGGCTCTCCGAGCGGGCGGATATCGTCGTCCGGTTCCAGGGCGGCCACAACGCGGGCCATACACTGGTGATCGACGGCATCAGCTACAAGCTCTCCCTGCTGCCCTCCGGCGTCGTGCGCCCGGGCAAGAAGGCCGTGATCGGCAACGGCGTCGTCGTCGATCCGCATGCGCTGCTGGCCGAAATCGAGCGGCTGAAGGCGCAGGGCGTGACGGTCACCCCGGACAACCTGCGAATCGCCGACAACGCGACGCTGATTCTGTCGCTGCATCGCGAACTCGACGGCATGCGCGAGGATGCGGCGACCAACAGCGGCACCAAGATCGGCACCACCCGCCGCGGCATCGGCCCGGCCTATGAAGACAAGGTCGGCCGTCGCGCGATTCGCCTGATGGACCTCGCCGACATTGAAGCGCTGGAAGGCAAGGTCGAGCGCATTCTCACGCATCACAATGCCCTTCGTCGCGGCTTCGGCGCGCCCGAAGTGGAGCACAAGACGATCATGGAGGAACTGACCTCCGTCGCCGATCGCGTGCTGCCCTTCCGCGACACCGTCTGGCTGATGCTGGACAAGGAACGCCGCAAGGGGTCGCGCATCCTGTTCGAAGGCGCCCAGGGCTCGCTGCTCGACATCGACCACGGCACCTATCCCTTCGTCACCTCGTCGAACACTGTCGCCGGCCAGGCTTCGGCCGGTTCGGGCATGGGCCCGGGCGCGCTGGGCTATATTCTCGGCATCACCAAGGCCTACACGACTCGCGTCGGCGAAGGCCCGTTCCCGACCGAACTGACCGACGAGATCGGCCAGTTCCTCGGCGAGAAGGGCCATGAATTCGGCACCGTGACGGGCCGCAAGCGTCGCTGCGGCTGGTTCGATGCCGCGCTTGTGCGCCAGTCGGTCGCCACCAACGGCATCACCGGCATCGCGCTGACCAAGCTCGACGTTCTCGACGGTCTCGAAGAGCTGAAGATCTGCGTTGGCTATAAGCTGGATGGCGAGGAAATCGAGCATCTGCCGGCCGCCCAGGCGGCGCAGGCCCGTGTCGAGCCGATCTACATCACGCTGGAAGGCTGGAAGGAATCGACGGTCGGCGCCCGCAAATGGGCCGATCTCCCGGCCCAGGCGATCAAGTATGTTCGCCAGGTCGAAGAACTGATCGGGGCGCCGGTGGCGCTGCTTTCGACCAGCCCGGAGCGCGACGACACCATACTTGTGACTGATCCATTTGAAGACTAAGCTTGGATTTCGTTAAGCTTTTGCCCGCCGGCGCGCGCCGGTGCCAACGAGAAAGTGCTGATGGCTGACTTCATAGCGGTTATCCGGCGTGCCGTGGACGGCCTGTCGAACAATACACCTGAGATGCGTGCCAAGGTCTATGACAAGGCACGCAGCGCCGTCCTGCGGCAGCTGGAGAACATGAATCCGCGCCCGCCGGAGCAGATGCTCCAGCGGCAGCTGGCAAAACAGGAAGCCGCCATCCTCGAGGTCGATGCGGAATACGCCGAGGCCTAGCCGGACGAGGAAGCCGCCGCCACCGACGAGGAGGCGATAAGCCTGCGGCTGCCGAGGAAGAATGGCGCGAGGAACAGCCGCCGGTTTCGAGGCTCCTGCCGAGGAACCGCAGCCCGTGGCCGAAGTCGCGCCGCAGGTGGGACCAGACGCCGGCCGACGAAGTGGAAGATCCTGGGCCGAACCGGCAGAGCCGGAACACCGCCGCAACCTGAACCGAACCGGAGCCCTGGCCGCGCCGGAGACGTCTATGCGCAGGGCCAGAGCCGAGCCCGCCACAGCGCCCGAGCCGTTCGTCGAGCAACCCGCCCGCGAGGAAACGGTCCATGGGCCGAGGAGCCGGCCGTGCCCGCAGCACCCGTCTATGTGGACGTCGACCACTCTGCCGCGCCACAGGTCGAGCCGGAAGAGGCCTATGCTGCACCGGTCGCGGACGAGGAACCGGAAGAGCATCGCGAGAGGGTGAGGGCGGACGAGGCCGAGGCGGAGATTGCCGAAGCCGAAACGATTGCCGCCGAACCTGCCCCGACCGTCCCGGCCTATAATCGCCTCGTCGAAATGCCGCTCACCAGCGATGACGGCTGGATGTCACCGCGCGGGACCGATTTCGGCGCTGGCCCGGCCACGGGCGCGCCGCAGCAGGCGGAAGCCGCGGCGGAACCGGCGCAGGCGCCGGCCTACGAATCCTGGGAGATCCCGGCCGAGACGCCGGCTTGGTCGGTTGCCGCAACCGCGCCTCAGGCTGAGACCTCGGAGTGGACGCCGCCGGTTGCGACGGACGTTGCTGCGACATCCAAGCCGCCCGTGCCGGCCTCGCTCGACCTTCTCGACTGGGAAAGCCCGGCCTATGCCGAGCCCGTCGCTGCGGCGTCTGACAGCCAGTCGCGCGACCTGCCGGCTGCCGACGATTTCTCCGACTGGTTTGCGGAATACGACAAGCCGAAGACCCCCGCTGCGGAAGCCGCGGGAACCGCACCGCCCCCCGTCGCGCCGACGAGCGTGCCGCCAGAGGCCGTGGCCGCGGCTCCCGCCCAGCCGACGCGTGGCATCGAGGACGTCGATGCGTTCCTCGCCGAATCGCAGCAGCGCGCCTATCGGATCGAACCGAAGCAGGGCCGCAACTATGCCCCGATCGTCCTGGGTCTCCTCGGCATCGCGCTGGTCGCCGGTGGCGGCTTCGCGGCCTGGACCTATCGCGATCAGGTCACCCAGTTCGTCAGCAGCCTGACCGGATCCTCGACGCCGGCCGTCACAGAGCCGACCACGCCCGAGACGTCGCCGACGGCCGAGACCGCGACGAGTGAGCCGACACCCGCCGCCGACACCAATGCGCCGGTCAACGGCACGCCGGACGACGGTTCGGTGACCGGACAGAAATTCACCCAGCGCCTCATGCCGGACGGCACCGAGGTCGACGAAGGAGTGGGCACCACGGCACCGGGCGGTCCTTCGAGCGAAGGCAAGTCGGTTGCCGAGCAGAACGTCGCCTCGACCGTCGATCCGACAGATCAGCCGGCCGTCGGCACCAATGCCGGTCTTCCGCAGGCGGCAACGCCCGCGGGCACGACCCCGGCGGGGACCACCCCGGCTGCGGGCGATACGATTGCTGCGGCCGCCAATGGCGAACGGGTCTTCCTCTACGAGGAACGCCTCGGCCAGACTTCGCCGACGGCCGTGCCCGGTACGGTGGCCTGGACGGCGCTGCGCGAAACCGGGGAGGACGGCAAGCCCAATCCCGATCAGGGCAAGATCACCATTCCGGATCGTGGGCTGACGGCGCTGATCACCATCAAGCGCAACGCCGACAGCTCGCTGCCCGCCAGCCACCTGATCGAGGTCGTGTTCTCCCTGCCGGCCGATTTCGAAGGCGGTGCGATCGACAAGCTGGAGCGCATCGCCATGAAGCGGACCGAGCAGGACCGCGGCGATCCGCTGGTCGCCGTCTCCGCCAAGGTTACGGACGATACCTATCTCGTGGCGCTGAACGATTTCGAAGACGTGATGAAGGCGAACCTCGACCTGCTGTCGACCCGCGGATGGATCGACATGCCGATCAGCTATCGCAACGGCCGGCGCGCCCTGCTGACGCTCGACAAGGGCGCGGCGGGCAAAGCGGTGTTCGACCAGGTCATCAAGGAATGGGCAGCGCTCGGCAAGCCGGGCAACTGATCCTTCGCCGTCACTGGCTCACCCATTAAAAACCCGGATCGCGAGACCCGGGTTTTTCTTTGTCGGCAATGTAGACCGCTTGACCGCCGCGCGCTCAAGCCTCGACGACGCGAAGCGCCGAGGCGCGCTCCAGCGCTTCCTTCTGCACGGCTTCCTGCACCTTCTCGAAGGCGCGAACCTCGATCTGGCGGACGCGTTCGCGGCTGATATCGAACTCGGCGGAAAGATCTTCGAGCGTCACCGGGTCTTCGGCCAGGCGGCGCGCCTGGAAGATGCGGCGTTCGCGGTCGTTCAACACGCTCATCGCCCTGGCCAGCATGAGGCGGCGGGTCTCGAGCTCGTCCTGTTCGATCAGCACCGCTTCCTGGCTTTCATGGTCATCGACCAGCCAGTCCTGCCACTGACCGGACTCGCCTTCGGCGGCCCGGATCGGTGCGTTTAGCGAAGCGTCGCCGGACAGGCGCCGGTTCATCGACACGACTTCCTCTTCGGAGACCTTCAGCTTGGTGGCGATCTCGGTGACCTGGTCGGGCTTGAGGTCTCCTTCCTCGATCGCCTGGATCTTGCCCTTGAGGCGACGCAGGTTGAAGAACAGCCGCTTCTGGTTGGCGGTCGTGCCCATCTTCACCAGCGACCACGAACGCAGGATGTATTCCTGGATCGATGCCTTGATCCACCACATGGCATAAGTGGCCAGACGGAAGCCGCGTTCCGTCAAATTTCTTGACCGCCTGCATCAGGCCGACATTGCCCTCGGACACGACTTCGCCGATCGGCAGGCCGTAGCCGCGATAACCCATGGCGATCTTGGCGACGAGGCGCAGGTGGCTGGTGACGAGCCGTGGGCCGCGTCGCGGTCTCCATGCTCGGCGTGCGTTTCGCGAGCATGTATTCCTGCTGCGGTTCCAGCATCGGGAACTTGCGGATTTCGTCGAGATAACGATTGAGACCGGCCTCGCCGGCGGTAATGGAAGGCAAATTATTGCGGGCCATAGAGCACCCCCTTAAAAGTTTCGGCCCCCCGTGGCGAGTGGGCGAGCCTGATTTCCGTGGATTTCCCAAAATCCCACAGAAACCCGGCTAACAGATAAGTGTGGCAAAACCCGGATACAAGAGCGCCTTCGTATCACGAGGCCGTGAGAGGCGGGTACCCTCGCGGAGCCTTCAGATCGATCGCAGCGCGTCGATGATTTCCTGCATGTCGGCCGGGATCGGCGCGGTGAAATGCATGGTCTCGCCGGTGGTCGGATGTTCGAAGGCGAGCAGGTAGGCGTGCAGGGCCTGGCGCGGGAAGTTCTTGACCGTCGTCTGGGCGGGCTCGGGCAGCAGGTTGGCCTTGGTCTTGAAGGCCGCGCCATAGTCCTGGTCGCCGATCAGCGGGTGGCCGATATGGGCCATGTGCACGCGGATCTGGTGGGTGCGGCCGGTCTCCAGGCGGCATTCGACCAGCGAGGCGATGCAGGTCGCGTCCGGCTTCTCACCGTAGCGTTCGAGCACCTGGTAGTGCGTGATCGCCTCGCGCGCGTCGTCGGTGTCTTCCTTCTTGACCGTGCGCTTGGTGCGGTCGCCGGCACGCCCCAAGGGGGCGTCGATCGTGCCGGTGAGGCCGCGCGGACGGCCCCAGACGATCGCCTGATAGGCGCGCTCCAGAGGGCCTGTGCGGCCATGGTCGGCGAACTGGTCGGCAAGGTGGCGATGGGCGAGGTCGTTCTTGGCGACCACCATGACGCCGGACGTGTCCTTGTCGAGCCGGTGGACGATGCCGGGGCGCTTGACGCCGCCGATGCCCGACAGGCTGTCGCCGCAATGGTGGATGAGGGCATTGACCAGCGTTCCTGTCCAGTTGCCGGCGCCGGGATGGACGACAAGGCCCGGCGGCTTGGCAATGACGATCAGGTCGGCATCCTCGTAGAGCACTTCCAGCGGAATGTCCTCGCCTTTCGGTTCGGGATCCTCCGGCTCGGGCAGGACGATCGACAGCCGGTCGCCGGGGCGCACCTTGCGCTTCGGCTCGGTGACGGCCACGTCGTTGATGGTGACCGCGCCCTGTTCGATCAGCGCCTTGACCCGATTGCGCGAGAACTCGCCCTCAAGTGCCGCCGCCAGCCAGGCATCGAGCCGCCCTTCGGCGTCTTCCCCGGCAATCAGGTCTTTTCTTGCCGGCTCGGCTGCGTTAAAGGGGTCTGTCATTCTGTCATCCGCGTGTAGAACCACCGGCGTTGCGGCTCATAGGTTTCGCTGCCACTTGGCACAGACTGCAGCCTTCGACAATCGTCAGCCATGTTTCATGGCTGTTTTTCCCTGAACAATGGTTCGCATCAGGGAAAAAGACCAGACCTTGCGGACTTCAGGAACAGAGACGACCGCCATGGCCCATGTCGAACCCGACGAACAGGAAGAAAAGCCGCTCGATCCGGCGATGGAGAACGTCCGTCGGAAGATGGTGAAGCTGCAACTGGTCTCCGGCGGCATCATGCTGTTGATGTTCATGGCCGTGCTGGCGGCGATCGTCTACAAGGTGACCCGGCCGGACGGCAGCGAGACGCCGGTGGCTTCCTCCGGCCTTGCCATTCCCGCCGACCAGCCGCTGAACCTGACGGCCAACCTGCCGGCCGGCTTCACCGTGCTGTCGACAGACCTGTCGAACAACCAGATCCTGTTCTTCGGCACGACGGCCGACGGTGCCAGGAAGGCGCTGGTCTATGATCTCTCCGTCGGACGCATCATCGCCGACGTCGCCGTGTCCGGCAACTGAGCGCGTCGCCGTCGATGAGCGAACGCGGGCTGATCGCCATCGAGGACCCGGCCGATCCGCGGATCGCCGAGTTCTCGCAGATCCGCGAGCGCGACCTCACCGGTCGCGGTGGCCGGTTCATCGCCGAGGGCACGGTGGTCCTCAGGATGCTCGCCGCTGCGCATGCGGCCGGGCGGGGTATCCGGGCGGAGAAGCTGCTGCTGCTGCGCAACCGGGTTGACGGTGTGTCCGAACTGCTGGCGGCCTTTCCCGCGGAGGTGCCGGTCTATGTGGCCGAGGCGCCGGTGCTCGATGCCATTGCCGGCTTTCACCTCCATCGCGGCGTGCTGGCGCTCGGCCGGCGCGACGGCACGGCCGAAACGGGCGCATTGATCGCGAACCTGCCGCAGGACGCGCTGGTGCTGGTCGGCTGCGGCATTTCCAATCATGACAATATCGGTGCTCTGTTTCGCAATGCCGCAGGCTTTGGCGCGGACGCCGTCCTGCTCGACGAGACCTGCTGCGACCCGCTCTACCGCAAGGCGCTGCGTGTGTCGGTGGGCTCGGTGCTGACAATGCCCTATGCGCGGGACGGCTCCAGCGAGGCGCTGCTCGGCGCTCTTGCGGAGGCGGGATTTGCCACATGGGCGCTTTCTCCGGCCGGGGAGGCCGAGATCGGCGAGATTTCGCCGGCGCGACGCATGGCGCTGGTCATGGGGACGGAAGGCGAGGGGTTGCCCAAGTCCATCCTTGAGCGTTTCCACACGGCGCGGATCGCCCAGATGCCGGGTCTCGACAGCCTGAATGTCGGAACGGCAAGCGGCATTGCCCTCTACAGCCTGGCGAAGTCGATGGGGCGCCTGCAGGGATAGGCGGGGCTTGCCGCCGGGCAGGCGTGTAGTTCTATTCGGCGAGCGGTCCCTGCTGCGAATGAGCCGCCAGCGAGATCGATCGCCAGCACGCGTTCGGCCAAGGTGAGCCCCTTGCCGGGTCCCTTCGCCGACTTGGCCCGCAGCAGTTCCGGGATCGGCGACTTTTCACCCTCGCGGGCGGCGGTGAGCACGACCATCTTGGCGGCGATGTCGGCGATCTCTTCGCGCAAAGCCTTGTCGTTGGTCGCCGTCTTCGCCTTGAGCAGGCGTTCGGTCAGCGCGGTGTGGCGGTGGCGCAGTTCGTCCTCCAGGTCTCCGGCGCCGGCAACCGCAGTCGTTGCGACTGCCGCGGCGACAGGCTCGTCGTCGGCGATGGCGATCTCCTTGAAATCCGGCACGGGAAGATTGGCCGCCCGCAACGACTTGACGGCGGCGCGCACCTGGCTGTTGGCTGATTTCACGCCCTGCTTGAGGCGCGCGATTTCCTTGGCGCGGCGCTCGAGAAGAGCGTCCTTGTCGACAGTGTCGGCCATTTCTCGGGCGAGGCGGTCATCGAGCCGCAGCAGCTTGTGTTCCTCCTGTGCAAGCCGGATTTCGGCGTCCTTGGCCCGCTTGGTCACCAGCTTGGCCTCGCGGCGCAGTTCCTCGCGTTCGTCGCGCAGGGCCTGGACCCGCATCTTGAGGTTCTCGATTTCGGTCTCGCGTGTCGTCCGTTCGATCTTCAGATTGTCGACGTCCGCCATGATGCGCTCGATGCGCCGGCCGAGCGCCTGGATGTCGAGGTCCTTGGCCACGACGGACTCCTCCGTGCGGCGCAGCGCCTCCTTGAGATTGTCGGCTTCGACCTCGGCGCGCCGTATCTTCGAGCGGAAGTCCGCGGCCTCGACACTCATGTCGTGGATCTGCGCCCTGAGGTCCTGATTGTCCGCGACCAGGTGGCTTGCATCTTTGGAAAGCGTCTCGTTGGCCAGCCTGAGCGCAATGGAGGCCTCGCGCTCGCGCAGCAGTTCCTGGGCGGTCCTGGCGTTCTCGGCGGCGTAGACGGCGCGCACCATGTCCTTCTGC
>JAHRYZ010000114.1 GCA_020621905.1 Rhizobium sp. | reverse complement strand
CGGATGCTGGCCGAGGTCGTCGATGACATTCGTCGAAGGGCCGAACTGCTGGAGCTGTGTCCTCCCGCCTTCTGCAGCTTCAAGGACATGAATCACTTCGAGGAACTGCTGGTCATCGAGCCGCAGGGCTGAGACCATGGAACCGAAGGAAAGTTCCGGGGCTATGAAACCGCGCCGGTCGCGGGGACGTAGTGGTTTCATCGCGCCCGCCGCCTTTCCTGCCGAGCCTCGACCACGGAGCACCCGATGATTATCGTCCACTACCTCGAAAACTCCCGCGCCCACCGCATCCTCTGGCTGCTCGAAGAACTCGGCGTTCCCTACGACATCAATGTCTATCGTCGGGGTTCCGACATGCGGGCGCCGGAAAGCCTCAAGGCGGTGCACCCACTCGGCAAGTCGCCGGTGATCGAGGATGGCGGCAAGATGATCGCCGAAAGCGGCGCGATCATCGAATATCTGATCGACACCTATGGCGGTGAAGCCCTGCGCCCCGCGGCAGGGTCCGACGAGCGGCTGCGCTACACCTATTTCCTGCACTACGCCGAGGGATCGGCCATGCCGCTGCTGGTGATGAAACTGGTCTTCACCAAGCTGCCGGGCCAGGTACCACTGCTGATCCGACCCATCGCGGCGATGATCTCCAAAGCCGCGGCAAGGAGCTTCATCGATCCGCAACTCGAAGACCACATCGCCTTCTGGGAAAGCGAACTCGCCCGCCGCGGCCATTTCGCCGGCGCCGATTTCTCGGCTGCGGACATTGCGATGAGCTTCCCGGTGGAGGCAGCCATGTCACGGATCGAACCAAGGATGGGGCGGCCCCTGTCCGCCGTCCGTCGTTATCTCGAGGCGATCCGCTCCCGGCCGGCCTATCAGCGCGCCCTGGCGCGCGGCGGCGCCTACAGCTATGCCACGACCTGAGGTGCCGATCTGCGGGCTATGCAATTGTTCCCTAATTTGCGTGGCCCGCGGGAACGCTTTGCTCTATGAAGTGTTTCAAGCCGCAAGGATATGTGACGGAGAGGAAGCACATCATGGAATGGAAGGGTCGGCGTCAGTCGGACAATATCGAGGATCGGCGCGGTACGTCGGCCGGCCCCACGGGTGGGGGCCGCAATCCGTTCGGCCGTTCCGGCATTCAGATCCCGATGGGCAGCGGTCGTCGGGGCGGCGGCTTGAGCATCGGCACGATCATTTTCCTGGTGGTGATCTACTTCGTCCTGAAGATGATGGGCATCGACATGCTGCAGATGCTGGATGACGGCTCGACGCAGCAGTCCGGCTACGAGCAGACGGTGGGCGAGCGTCCGAGCTCGCCCGCAGGCGACGAGATGACCGCCTTCGTCCGCACCGTGCTTGCCGAGACGGAGGACACCTGGAACGGCATCTTCCAGGCGGAAGGCGAGACCTATGAAGAGCCGACCCTGGTGCTGTTCTCCGGGCAGGTCAGCTCGGCTTGCGGGTTCGCATCCTCGGCGACGGGGCCATTCTACTGCCCCGGCGACCGCAAGGTCTACCTCGACACCGCCTTCTTCCAGCAGCTCAGCGATCAGTTCGGCGCCTCCGGCGATTTCGCCGAGGCCTATGTGATCGCGCACGAGATCGGCCATCACGTGCAGAACCTGACCGGCGTCCTGCCGAAGTTCAACCAGATGCGCCAGTCGATGAGCGAAGTCGAGGCCAACCAGATGTCGGTCCGCGTCGAGCTGCAGGCCGACTGCTTCGCCGGGATCTGGGGCAAGTATACCGAGCAGAAGGGCCTGCTCGAGGCCGGCGACCTCGAAGAGGCGCTGAATGCCGCCCATCAGATCGGCGACGACACGCTGCAGAAGCGCAGCCAGGGCTATGTCGTGCCTGACAGCTTCAACCACGGCACCTCGGCGCAGCGGGCAAAGTGGTTCAAGCGCGGCTTCGAAAGCGGCGAGTTCACGGCCTGCGACACGTTTTCAGGCGCGATCTAAGGCGATTGCGCACGCCCATCAGCGTTTGTGAACTATTGACGATATTTTTTGCACTATCCCGCTGCGGCTTGCTACCGTAGCGGGTTTCTTCTATCCAGAGGACAAGCGCCGCTCGCCAGTATCGTCTGGAAGCGGCTTTTTTCGTCTTGGATATCGTCATGTCTAGTCGTTTTGCATTCGCCGGAACCGGCAAAGCAGCCAGCAGTTGGGCATCGCACATTCGCGCCACGCTCGCGCTCGGCATTCCGCTGATCGGGGCGCAACTGGCGCAGCTCGGCATTCATACGACGGACGTGGTGATCGTCGGGCAGTTGGGCGCGCAGTCGCTGGCCGCCATGGTGCTGTCGGGCCAGTTCTTCTTCACGATCTTCATCTTCGGCTCGGGTTTTTCGATCGCCGTCGTGCCGATGGTGGCGCAGGCCTTTGGCCGGGGCGACGTGGTCTGTTCGCCGGGCGATCCGCATGGGCATGTGGGTGTCGATCGGCTACACGCTTCTGACCGCGCCGCTGTTCTTCAATGCCGAGACGATCCTTCTCGCGCTCGGACAGAAACCGGCGGTCGCAGCGCTCGCCGCCAATTACGTGATGATCGTGCAGTTCGGCCTTTTGCCGGCCCTTCTCTTTGCCGTGCTGCGTTCGCTTGTCAGCGCGATCGGCCGAGCGGGGATCATCCTCTATGTCACGGTCGCCGTGCTCCTGATGAACGCGGTTTACCATTCGCTGGCGCCATTTCGGCCTGCCGCGGCTCGGCATGATCGGCGCGATATCGTCGCGGTGATCGTCAGACGGCGAGCCTGTTCATGGTCGCCTATATCCAGACGCCCGGAGACGCGCCGCTACGAGCTGTTCGTCCGCTTCGGCGGCCGGACTGGCACGCGCTGTGGCGGCATCCGACTGCCGATCAGCGTCACGGTTCTGGCGGAGGTCAGCCTGTTCACGCCGCCTCGCTGATGATGGGCAAGATCGGCACGATCGACTGCGGCCCACGGTATCGCGCTGCAGCTCGCCTCGATCGCCTTCATGATCCCGCTCGGATTGTCGCAGGCCGCGACGGTGCGGATCGGGGTTGCGCATGGACGGGGCGATTACCCGGACCTGATGCGGGCGGCGATCGCCGTGCTGGGGATCGCCAGCGCCATCGCCATTGCCGGCGGACTTCTGTTCTACCTGATGCCGCGCGCGCTCAGCAGCGCCTTTATCGATGCCAATACGTCCGAGGCCGCGGCCGTGCTCGACTTCGCCGTGCCGCTGGTGGTGATCGCCGGCATCTTCCAACTGGTCGACGGCCTGCAGGCGATCGCCAGCGGCCTGCTGCGCGGCCTGAAGGATGCGCGCATTCCGATGGTGATGGCGCTGATCTCCTACTGGCCGATCGGCTTCTTCCTCGCCTGGGTCATGGCCTTTCCGCTCGGTTTCGGCGGCATCGGCATCTGGCTCGGCTTCCTGATCGGCCTGATGAGCGCGGCGCTGCTGCTCTGCCTGCGCTTCTTCCACAAGGTGCGCTACGAAATGAAAACGGCCCGGGTCTGACCGGGCCGCATCTTCAATTTCTAATGTGAGAGTCGAATCAGCGCTCTGCGAGCGCCGGCTCACCCTTCGTCTCGCGCACCATGTTTGATGAAGCGGCGGAAAAGTAGTGGCTGTCCTGCGGGCCGGGCGAAGCTTCCGGTGGTGCTGCACCGAAAAGACCGGCTTGCCGGCGAGGCGCAGGCCGCAATTCGAACCGTCGAACAGGGAAACGTGAGTCTCTTCAACGCCTTCCGGCAGCGACTTCGAATCGACCGCGAAGCCGTGGTTCATCGAGACGATCTCGACCTTGCCGGTGGTGAAGTCCTTGACCGGATGGTTGGCGCCATGGTGGCCCTGGTGCATCTTTTCGGTCTTCCCGCCGAGCGCCAGGCCCAGCATCTGGTGGCCGAGGCAGATGCCGAACAGCGGCTTGTTCGACTTGATCAGGTTCTGGATGACCGGAACGGCATATTCGCCGGTCGCGGCCGGGTCGCCCGGGCCGTTCGACAGGAAGATGCCGTCCGGATTGAGGGCCAGGATGTCTTCGGCGCTGGTCGATGCCGGAACGACGGTCACCTTGCAGTCGAGGCCGGCAAAGAGGCGCAGGATGTTGCGCTTCACGCCGAAGTCGACGCAGACGACGTGATACCTGGCATCCGCTGCGCCGAGCGTCGAATAGCCTTCGTTCCACACCCAGGGCTTTTCGTCCCAGGTCGAGGACTGGCCGGATGTGGCGACCTTGGCGAGGTCGAGGCCGACGAGGCCGCTCCAGGCCTTGGCTTCCGCCTTCAGCGTATCGATGTCGAAGACGCCGCCCGGGTCGTGGGCGATGACCGCGTTCGGTGCGCCGTGTTCGCGGATCCATGCGGTGAGCGCGCGGGTGTCGACACCGCACAGGCCGATGATGCCGCGGGCCTTCAGCCAGGCGTCGAGATGCTTTGCTGCGCGATAATTCGAAGGCTCGGTGATGTCGGCCTTGAAGATCACGCCGACCGCGCCGTGGCGGGCCGCCGGCGTCAGGTCTTCGATGTCTTCCTCATTGGTGCCGACATTGCCGATATGCGGGAAGGTGAAGGTGACGATCTGGCCGAGATAGGACGGGTCGGTCAGGATTTCCTCGTAGCCCGTCAGCGCCGTGTTGAAGCAGACTTCGGCCTGTACCTTGCCGGTGGCGCCGATCCCGTGGCCTTCGATGACGGTGCCGTCGGCGAGAACGAGAAGCGCGGTCGGCTTGCGGGTGGTCCATGGGGCTGTCGAGGTCATGTTCGTTCCTTGTCCGGCCGAGGACCACCGATCCCTTGAAGAACCGGAGCCCACGCGCCATTTATGATCGCAGATCAAGGTCGCGCAGCGAAGCGCGCGCTTTTCCCCTGATGACAATTTTCGTGCAGGTGCCGGAAAATAGACGGATCGATCCGCGAGGTCAATTCGCCGTTGTGGAAAGCGTGGAATTTAGACCCATGTATTTCAATGGGTTGTCTAATTGATTTGCGTGGACCTGCAGGTCTGGTTAAGAGTTCGACCAAAATGACAAGGAAAAGCCACAATTGGCGGAGCCCGCCAACCGGCTTTTCCGTGGAGATGAAGAGATGATGCGCGACAGGCTTACCGACGTTATGAAGGAATCGCTGAAAGCGAAGGACGTGCGCCGTACCTCGACCGTGCGGCTGATCCAGACCGCGATCAAGGATCGCGACATCGCCAATCGCGGTGTCGGCAAGGATCCGGTCACCGATGACGAGATCATGCAGATCCTGATGAAAATGATCAAACAGCGCGACGAATCGGCGAAGATCTACGCCGACAACGGCAGGCCCGAGCTTGCCGAGCAGGAGCGGCAGGAAATCTGCATCATCAAGAGCTTCATGCCAGAGCAGTTGCCCGAGGAGAAGGTGCGCGAGCTCTGCGCTTCGGTGATCACCGAAACCGGGGCGCAAGGATTGCGCGACATGGGCAAGTGCATGAACACGCTGAAGGAGCGCTATCCCGGACAGATCGATTTCGCCAAGGCCTCCGGAGTGGTGAAGGATCTGCTGAAGTAAGGATCGCTTCGCAACGGACTGCCGGAACTCCGCCTTCGGGCGGAGTTTTGCGTTCAGCCTTTCGAGCGCTTCTGCTCGGTGATGAAATGGCGCAGCACCGCGTTGATGCGGGTCTGGTATCCCTTGCCCGACGCCTGGAAGAAGTCGATGATATCCTCGTCCAGCCGGATCGAGATCGCCTTCTTCTTCTGCGGAATGACGATCTCGACGTGGACCAGTCGATATCATCAGATCCTTCCAGTCGGGATCGTCACGCATGGCGCGTTCGATGTCCTCATCGGTCAGCGCATCGACGCGGGCCCAGTCGGTTTTGCTCTTTTCGCCGCGCGCCCGCCTTGCAAGGATTTCATCCAGGGTAACGCGCGTGATATTCTCTTCGGTCATTGTCTCTTGCCGCGCGGACCGAAATAATCCGGCAAACGCTTCCTCTCATTGTGTAAATGACGGCGATAAGCCTTTCCGAATCCCGGCAGATCGCGATGCTCCTTTCTTCATCCCCTCTCGGTGACGGGAATTCGACCCGCCCAGTCGAGAGCGCCAGGACTGCATCCTCAAAATCGATGCCGTGCTTCGCGAGGTTCCTTTCCCGCTTGCTCTCGTCCCATTCGAACGCGACGAGGTCAGGCAACTGGTCGTTCGGCATCCCAAAGCCATCCGTCTCCTGACCGTGTCGCAGCTCAAACTCAAATGTATATACAGCCGTCATTCCGGTCAAGGCTGTGAATAGCGGGTGCAAGTGAAACCTTGGCGCTGCCGGGGCACCCGCCTATATGAAGGGAACCATCAAGGGACAGACATGCGCTTTTCCAACGACTTTCTCGACGAGATACGCGACCGCGTGCCGATTTCGGCCGTGGTCGGTCGACGCGTGGCGTGGGATCGCAAGAAGACCAACGTGTCGCGCGGGGACTACTGGGCCTGCTGTCCGTTTCACGGCGAGAAGAGCCCGAGCTTTCACTGCGAGGACCGCAAGGGCCGCTACCACTGCTTCGGCTGCGGCGTGTCGGGCGACCATTTCCGCTTTTTGACTGATCTTGAGGGGCTGAGCTTTCCCGAGGCCGTGCAGCAGATCGCCGACATGGCGGGCATAGCCATGCCGAAGGCCGATCCGCAGGCGGAGCGTCGCGAGAAGGAACGCACGACGCTGCAGGACGTCATGGAAATGGCGACGCAGTTCTTCCAGGACCAGTTGCAGACGGCGAGCGGCGCGAGGGCCAGGGCCTATCTGCGCGAGCGCGGGCTGTCGGGCCGCACGATCGAGACCTTCCGGCTCGGCTATGCGCCCGAAAGCCGCAACGCGCTGAAGGAATATCTGGCGGGCAAGGGCGTGCCCAAGGAGCAGATCGAGGCCTGCGGGCTGGTGCGGCATGGCCCGGACATTCCTGTCTCCTACGACTATTTCCGCGACCGCATAATGTTCCCGATCCTGTCGTCGCGCGACAAGGTGATCGCGTTTGGCGGCCGGGCCATGGCGCAGGATGCCATGGCGAAATACATGAACTCGCCCGAGACCGAGCTCTTCCACAAGGGCAATGTGCTGTTCAATTTCTCCCGGGCGCGCCGTGCGCTCCAGGGCGCCGACGGGGCCGACACGCTGATCGCCGTCGAAGGCTATATGGACGTGATCGCGCTCTACCAGGCCGGCATCGAGAATGTGGTTGCGCCGCTCGGCACGGCGCTGACCGAGAACCAGCTCGAGCTGATGTGGAAGATGACGCCGGTGCCTGTGCTCTGCTTCGACGGCGACAGCGCCGGCCAGAGGGCGGCCTTCCGCGGCGTGGACCTGGCCCTGCCGCATCTCAAGCCTGGCCGCTCCGTGCGGTTTGCCATGCTGCCCGACGGCAAGGACCCGGACGACCTCGTCAAGCAGGACGGCCGCGCGCCGTTCGACAAGGTGCTCTCGGAAGCGCGGCCGCTGGCGGAGATGCTGTGGATCCGCGAGCTGGGCGCCGGCCAGTTCGACACGCCGGAGAAGCGCGCCGAACTCGAAGCCCGGATGAAGCAGGTGGTTGCGGTCATCGCCGACGAGAATGTGCGCCGCCACTACCAGCAGGACGTTCGCGACCGGCTGAACGCCTTCTTCCAGCCCGCCTCGGCCAATCGTGGCGAACGGCGCGGCGGCTTCGACGGGGGCAATCGCGGCGGACGCGGCGGCGACAAGGGGAAACAGGGGCGGCCGGGCACCGGCTTTTCGGCAACGAGCGCCGGCGTCTCCGATCGGCTGGCGAGATCGGGTCTCGTCAAGGGACACCAGGACCAACCGGCCCTGAGGGAGAGCGTACTGGCGCTGACCATCGTCAACCACCCGCAACTGCTGCAGGACGAGTATGACGAGATCGCGTCGATCGACTACGAGAACCGCGAGCTGCAGAAGCTGTGGTCCTCGCTGCTGACGATCGCGGCCGGCGCCGGTGCGCAACTGACGCGCGAGACGCTGATCGCCCGCCTCGAAGAACAGGGGCATGGCGGCCTGATCAAGAGCCTCGACCAGCAGATCCGCAATGCGCGGCTATGGACGGCGACCGAGATCGCAGCCCCCGAGGATGCGGGGGAGGGCTATCGCCAGGCGCTCTCGCTGCACAAGCGGACCAAGGCGCTGAGGCGTCAGCGGATCGAACTCGAGCGTGAGGTCGCCGAGGCGACGGAGGCCGAGGACGGGGGACGGATCGACCAGGTGATCGGAGCATTGCACCAGGTGCAGCTCGAGATTACCCGAATGGAAAACCAAGAGGCGATCATCGACGGCTTCGGCGTCATGTCCGGACGTGTCAAGGGAGCGGCCACGGGTCATAATTCTTAGAACGTTCCGCTTTAAACGGTTGCTGTAACGCGGTGAATACTTCATTCAGCAGTGCAAACGGCGAAGCGGAACAAGTCGTGTCGACGCAAGACCTTGAAATGCCATCATGTCGGGAGCGCCGCACCGGTTCCCGCCAATCCCTGCCGGTGTCGCGCCTGCTCGCAGGCTGTGGAACTGCGGGCTATCCTTCGCATGTGCGCCGGCGGATGGCGGTGACCAATGTCGTCTCGCTGCTCTGCAGCCTGATGACCGTGCCCTATATCCTGCTCTACGCCCTCTATGACTACCAGGGCCTGTGGCCGGCGATCGTGGTTCTGGCGCCGCAGATCGTGCTTTATGCGATCACGCCGTGTTTCCATCGGCTTGGACCGTCCGCCGCCGCGCTCTATTTCAGCGTCACCTGGCTCGCTTTCGCTATCCTCTATTGTTTTCTCTTCGGACGCGGGTCGGGGCTGCCGCTCTATTTTCTGGCGGGGGCCGCAGCGGCGATGTTGATTTTCGGTGCCGAGCGGGTGCTTCTGTCGGCCCTGGTGACGGTGCTGGCTCTCCTGGCGTTCCTGGCGGTCGCGATATTCTTCCCGATGCCGGCGCTTGCGGCGGCGGATCCTGCCCTGGTCCAAATCCTCTTCCTGATGACGGTGCCGCTGGTCTTCCTGCTGATCTTCACCACCGTCTATTTCGCTTTCCAGGAGGCGAGCCTGGCGGAGGTGGCGCTGGAAAAGGAACACCGTTTCTCGACGCGCCTGCTGGAAAACATCCTGCCGCGTGCCGTGGCCCTTCGCCTCCAGCACCGCGAAACGGCCATGGTTGCCGATCACGTCGATTCGGCCACCATTCTCTTTGCCGATATCGTCGACTTCACCCCGCGGGCCGCCAAGTGGCCGCCCAACGAACTGGTGACCTTTCTCGGTCGGGTGTTTCGCAGTTTCGACGATCTGGCGGCCGGCCACGGGCTGGAGACGATCAAGACCATCGGCGACGCCTATATGGTGGCTGGCGGTCTTCCCGAGCCCCGCGCCGATCATGCCGAGAGCGTGGCGCTGATGGCGCTGGACATACTGGAATGCTGCCGGCAGATCTCGGCGGAATATGGCGAAACGGTCGACGTGCGCATCGGCCTCGACAGCGGTCCGGTGGTCGCCGGCGTGATCGGCTCCAACAAGCTGCTCTATGATGTGTGGGGCGATACGGTGAATATGGCGGCGCGCATGGAATCCCACGGCGTCGCCGGGCGCATCCAGGTCGGCGAGCATCTCAAGGGCATGCTGGAGGATCGCTTCGACTTCGCACGCGGTGAGATCGAGGTCAAGGGCAAGGCTCGATGCGCGTCTGGTTTCTCAACGGCCGCAAGGCGTAGGCGTGCCGTTTCCCGGCCGGGCAGACGGCCTGCGACAGGCGGGCCGGGGCCTGTCGAAGCCTTGCCCCTTGTTTCCTGCGCTTTCGGACCTACATCTGCCCACAGCAGCAAAGACAGGCATCAGTGTTAAGAATTTTCCCGTTTTCCCGGGCAATCGTACGGGAAGAGCTTGACGGCAGGGAAAATTGTGGGAATCACCAATACAGGCACACAAGGGTGAAGTGGGTCCAGGCGAATCTCTAGTACCATGACCGGTCATTCGGAAGAACGAGGGCTTTTGCGCGGCGGCGATGCAGTCCTTAGTTAATCGGGAATTAAGCACCATTCCGTTAGGTCATTGACAGAAATCGTAGCGGGCAGGGGCCTTCGGGCCGCTCTCCGCTTTGCATCGTGCGGACAAGATCACACGTCAGGAAAGCGACGAAATAGATGGCATCCAAAGTCAAAGAAAACGAAGAAGCAGACAGCGAACGCGACGGCGCTACCGACGGTCCGCTTCTCGACCTTTCGGATGACGCGGTCAAAAAAATGATCAAGGCCGCCAAGAAGCGCGGCTATGTCACCATGGATGAACTGAACTCGGTCCTGCCGTCGGAGGAAGTCACCTCCGAGCAGATCGAGGACACCATGGCCATGTTGTCCGACATGGGTATCAACGTCATCGAGGACGAGGACGCCGAAGAGGCGGCCCCGGCCGAGGACAGCGACGACGACAGCGACGGTGACGGCGAGGGCAGCGAACTTGCGCCGTCGCAGGGCACGCAGCTGGCGACCGCCAAGAAGAAAGAGCCGACCGACCGCACGGACGACCCGGTGCGCATGTATCTGCGCGAGATGGGTTCGGTCGAGCTTCTGTCGCGCGAAGGCGAAATCGCCATCGCCAAGCGCATCGAGGCCGGCCGCGAGACGATGATCTCCGGCCTGTGCGAAAGCCCGCTGACCTTCCAGGCGTTGATCATCTGGCGCGACGAACTCAACGAAGGCACGACTCTTCTGCGCGAGATCATCGATCTCGAAACCACCTATTCCGGCCCCGAGGCCAAGGCTGCGCCGCAGTTCCAGAGCCCGGAAAAGATCGAAGCCGACCGCAAGGCGGCCGAGGAGAAGGAAAAGACCCGCCGCGCCCGCGCGCCGAGCGGCGACGACGACATCACCGATGTCGGCGGCGACGGTGCTCCGCCGGAAGAGGAGGAAGAGGACGAGGACGAATCGAACCTGTCGCTGGCCGCCATGGAAGCGGAACTGCGCCCGCAGGTCATGGAAACCCTCGACACGATCGCCGACACCTACAAGAAGCTCCGCAAGCTGCAGGACCAGCAGGTCGAGGCGCGCCTTGCCTGCGCCGGCACCCTGTCGTCCGGCCAGGAACGCCGCTACAAGGAGCTCAAGGATCAGCTGATCACGGCGGTCAAGTCGCTGTCGCTCAATCAGAACCGCATCGACAGCCTGGTCGAGCAGCTCTACGACATCAACAAGCGTCTCGTGCAGAACGAGGGCAAGCTGCTGCGTCTCGCCGAATCCTACGGCGTCAAGCGCGACAGTTTCCTCGAGCAGTATCAGGGTGCGGAACTCGACCCGAACTGGATGAAGTCGATCGGCAACCTCTCGGCCCGTGGCTGGAAGGATTTTGCCCGCGAGGAAAACCAGACGATCCGCGACATCCGCGGCGAGATCCAGAACCTGGCGACCGAGACCGGCATTTCGGTGACGGAATTCCGCCGCATCGTGCACATGGTGCAGAAGGGCGAGCGCGAAGCGCGCATCGCCAAGAAGGAAATGGTCGAGGCCAACCTGCGCCTCGTCACTCCATTGCCAAGAAGTACACGAACCGGGCCTGCAGTTCCTCGATCTCATTCAGGAAGGCAATATCGGCCTGATGAAGGCGGTCGACAAATTCGAGTATCGCCGCGGCTACAAGTTCTCGACCTATGCGACCTGGTGGATCCGGCAGGCGATCACCCGTTCGATCGCCGACCAGGCCCGGACGATCCGCATTCCGGTGCACATGATCGAGACGATCAACAAGATCGTCCGTACCTCGCGCCAGATGCTGCACGAGATCGGTCGCGAGCCGACGCCGGAAGAACTGGCCGAAAAGCTCGCCATGCCGCTCGAAAAGGTCCGCAAGGTCCTGAAGATCGCCAAGGAACCGATCTCGCTCGAAACCCCCGTGGGCGACGAAGAGGACAGCCATCTCGGCGACTTCATCGAGGACAAGAACGCGCTTCTGCCGATCGACGCGGCCATCCAGGCGAACCTGCGCGAAACCACGACCCGCGTTCTCGCCTCGCTCACCCCGCGCGAGGAACGCGTGCTGCGCATGCGCTTCGGCATCGGCATGAACACCGACCACACGCTGGAAGAAGTCGGCCAGCAGTTCAGCGTGACGCGCGAACGCATCCGCCAGATCGAAGCCAAGGCGCTGCGCAAGCTGAAGCATCCGTCAAGGTCGCGGAAGCTGCGGAGCTTCCTGGATAACTGATCTGGATCGTCATGCCCGGGCAAGAGCGCGAAGCGCGTCTTCGCCAGGATGACCCGGGCATCCATCAAGCGAAAAACAAACGGCGGGCAAAAGCCCGCCGTTTTGTTTTGGCTCCAGCTCCAGCCCGGTCATTACAAACGAAGCGAAGCAATC
>JAHRYZ010000113.1:4371-12317 GCA_020621905.1 Rhizobium sp. | reverse complement strand
CAGGTCGGGATTGCCCATGCCAAGGTCGATGATGTCCGCGCCTCCGGCTCGCGCGCGCGCCTTCAAACGATTGACCTGTTCGAAAACGTATGGCGGCAGACGCCGGACCTTATGAAATTCTTCCATCTTCAACCCCTGAGACCGCACGGCCTGGACCGCGGCAGGCGGGTTCGTTTTGCCGAGTTAAGCCCGTCCCGCAACGAACCGCATAACCGGGACGGGTGAAGTTAAGATGCCCGCGGCATGATCGCCGCCAATCTTGACGCAATTGCGCCCGAAGGCCAGGTCGATCCGAAGCGGAACCCTCCTGCCCCCAATATGTTGCTTTGCGTAAAAAGCCGGGCAAAGGCAAGCGCTATTTGGCGATTTGCGCCTGCGCGTCCGCCCCGTGTTCGGCCGCGAGTTTGCGCAACAGCAGAAGCCGGCGCTGATATTCGGCTTCGGAAATGGCACCGGACTTGCGCGCATGGCCGAGAGCCGAGAGCTTGGCCTGCAATTCGGCCGCCTCCTCGTTGCCCATCTGCACATTGGCGGCGGTCAGAGAGCCGGAAAAGTCCGGATAGCCGTCCGGCGAGCGCGAAAGCTCTGCGGCCGGAGCGTCGGGATCGGCGACGGTGACATCGAGGCTCGCCGCGCGGCCGGGCGCTTCGGCAGGCGGTCCGGCCGGCGTCGTGCAGGCCGAAAGCACGGCCAGGAGGCCAAGCACGGTCAGGTGCCTTGCGCCACGCATTGTCCCAATTGCCCAAGTATCAGCGATCATTATCGAATCCAGACGCCGGCAGTCTGCTCGGCACGCTCAAGCCTTAAGTTCGTCACACAGCGTATGTCACACTATGCTTTCGTAAGTATGGAACTTGTAGTCGTTTTCAGGCAGGATGCGCAATTGCAAAAGACGCCGAGAAAATGATCCTGGGGAGGACGGTTTGACCAGCACACGCGAAGAGGCCGGACAGGGGGGCGCAAAGGCGGCGGGCTTCGATCCGAAACTGATCGAACCCTATGTCGTCAAGGACCCGCAAGCCCTGACGCTCAACGTGGCGAAAGCGCTGGAAAACCTGGGCAAGGCAGCCTCGAGCTGGCTCGGGCCGCGCGAGCGCGGCGAAGTCGTCGATCCCGTTTCCGAACCGATGGCCGAGCTGGTCAAGACCATGTCGAAGGTGTCGGAATACTGGATGTCCGACCCGAAACGGACGCTGGAGGCGCAGACACAGCTGCTCGCCAGCATGTTCGGCATGTGGACCCAGACGCTGTCGCGATTCTCGAGCGAGGGCGAGGCCCAGCCGCTCCAGCCGATCAAGGACAAACGCTTCGCCGACGAGGACTGGCAGCGCAATCCGTTCTTCGACTTCCTGCGGCAGGCCTATGTCATCCTGTCGGACTGGGCCGAGAAAATGGTCACGCAGGCGGAAGGGCTCGACGAGCATACCCGCCACAAGGCCGAATTCTACATGCGGCAGATCACCGCTGCGCTGTCGCCCACCAATTTCGTCATCACCAATCCGCAGCTCTATCGCGAGACGGTGTCGAGCCACGGCGCGAACCTCGTCAAGGGCATGCAGATGCTCGCCGAGGACATCGCCGCCGGCGGCGGCGATCTGCGGATCCGCCAGACCGACACCAGCAAGTTCAAGGTCGGCGAGAACATGGCGGTGACGCCCGGCAAGGTGATCGCCCAGAGCGAGATCTGCGAGGTCATCCAGTACGAGGCGGCAACCGATACCGTGCTGAAGCGGCCGCTTCTGATCTGCCCGCCGTGGATCAACAAATTCTACATTCTCGACCTCAATCCGCAGAAGTCGTTCATCAAGTGGTGCGTCGAGCAGGGCCACACCGTGTTCGTCATCTCCTGGGTCAATCCGGACGAGCGCCATGCGAAGAAGGACTGGGAATCCTATATCCGCGAAGGCGTCGATTTCGCCCTCGACACGGTCGAGAAGGCGACCGGCGAGACCCAGGTCAACGCCATCGGCTACTGCGTCGGCGGCACGCTGCTCGCCGCAGCCCTCGCGCTGCATGCGCAGAGGGCAACAAGCGGATCGCCAGCGCGACGCTGTTCACCACGCAGGTCGATTTCACCCATGCCGGCGATTTGAAGGTCTTCGTCGATCGAGGATCGGCAGCATCGAGGACCGGATGAAGTCCTCCGTTTCTCGACGGCTCGGAAGATGGCTTCGGCCTTCAACATGCTGCGCGCTTCCGAGCTGATCTGGCCCTATTTCGTCAACAACTACCTGAAGGGCCAGGATCCGATGCCCTTCGATCTTTTGTACTGGAATTCCGATTCGACCCGCATGGCCGCCGCCAACCACTCTTTCTATTTGCGCAACTGCTACCTCAGCAACACGCTGAGCCAGGGCAAGATGGAGCTCGCCGGCAAGACGCTGTCGCTCAAGGACATCAGGATCCCGATCTACAACCTCGCCACCCGCGCGGACCATATCGCCCCGGCAAAATCGGTCTTCGTCGGCTCCAGCTTGTTCGGCGGACCTGTCGAATACGTGCTGTCCGGCTCGGGCCATATCGCCGGGGTCGTCAATCCGCCCGACAAGCAGAAATACCAGTACTGGACCAATGGCGCGGTCAAGGGCGCCTACGAGGACTGGGTGGCCGGGGCCAAGGAGACGCCGGGCTCCTGGTGGCCGCACTGGCAGCGCTGGATTGAGGCGATGGACGACGAACGCGTTCCCGCCCGCGTTCCCGGCGGCGGCGCGCTCAACGCCATCGCCGATGCGCCGGGTTCCTATGTCCTGGCAAGGGTGTAGCGGCAGCGCGGCCGCCCGTTTCGTCCCGCATCCGCCTATCCTTTGCGGCCACGCAGCAGACACGCTAAATCGGTCGCCATGAAATTTGACCCGCCTCTCGTTCCTGCCCGCCTCGTCCGCCGCTACAAGCGCTTCCTGTTCGATGCCGTGCTCGAGGACGGCCGCGAGATCACCGGGTTTTGCCCCAATACCGGGTCGATGCAGGGGCTGACGGCACCGGGCTCGCGCATCTGGCTCTCGCAGCACGACAGTCCGAACCGCAAATATGCCCATGCCTTCGAGCTGATCGAGGCCGAGGGCACCGTGGTCGGCGTGCATGCGGCCATCGCCAACCGGCTGGCCGAAGAGGCGATCCGCAGAGGGCTGGTATCGGATCTCGCCCGTTATCCGGTCCTTGCCCGGGAACAGCGCTACGGCACGCGGTCGCGCATCGATTTCCTGCTCTCCGCACCGGATCGACCGTCGGCCTATGTCGAGGTGAAGAACGTGCATTTCATCCGCCAGGCGGGCCTTGCCGAATTTCCCGACACGGTGACCGCCCGCGGCGCGCGGCACCTGGAAGAGCTGATCGAGATCGTCCGCGGCGGACAGAGGGCCGTCATGCTCTACCTCGTCCAGCGCGAGGATTGCCGGTCCTTGCGCATCTGCGCCGATCTCGACCCGCTCTATGCACGGACCTTTGCCCGCGCGATCGAGGCCGGCGTCGAGGCTCATGCGGTGAAATGCAGGGTCACGCCCACGGAAATCGTGCCGCTCGGCCCGATCGCCATGGACGAACCCGGCCTTGCTGCATTATGTACGACGAATACAGCACTTTCCACGACCGAAAGCGGATGAATGGTAACCTATATCGAAGCGGCGACCGCCCCGCTCAAGAACACCGGCGCGATCAGGCTCTACGGACCTGAGGACTTCGCCGGCATGCGCAAGGCCTGCCAGCTGACGGCACGCTGCCTCGACGAACTCGTGCCGATGGTCAAGCCCGGGGTGACGACCGACGCCATCGACCGCTTCGTCTTCGAATTCGGCATGGACAACGGCGCGCTGCCGGCGACGCTCAACTATCGCGGGTACACCAAATCGGTCTGCACCTCGATCAACCACGTCGTCTGCCACGGCATTCCCAATGACAAGCCGCTGCGCGAAGGTGACATCGTCAATATCGACGTGACCTACGTTCTCGACGGCTGGCACGGCGATTCGAGCCGCATGTATCCGGTGGGCGAGATCAAGCGCGCCGCCGAACGCCTGCTCGAAGTCACCTATGAATGCCTGATGCGCGGCATCGCCGCCGTGCGCCCCGGCGCCCGCACCGGCGCCATCGGCGAGGCGATCCAGACCTATGCCGAGGCCGAGCGCTGCTCCGTGGTGCGCGATTTCTGCGGCCACGGCGTCGGCCGCCTGTTCCACGACAGCCCGAACATCCTGCATTACGGCCGGGCCAACGAGGGGCCGGAACTGAAGGAAGGCATGATCTTCACCATCGAGCCGATGATCAATCTCGGCCGGCCGCATGTGAAGGTGCTGTCCGACGGCTGGACGGCGGTCACCCGCGACCGCTCGCTGACCGCGCAGTACGAGCACGCCGTCGGCGTCACCGCGACGGGTTGCGAGATATTCACCCTGTCGCCGGGCGGCTTCGACCGGCCGGGCCTTCCACCGCTCAAGGGCTGACGATGGCCAAGCCCCCTCCTCCCGGCCCCCTCGACACCGAAGACGAACCCGCCTTCGACCTGCGGGGGGCGGACAGAGGGGCAGAGGGCGAGGCCGGCGACGAACGGGGCTTCTTCGCCGAGCAGGCGGCGAAATCCGGCGGTCTGAAGAAGCGTTCCGCCATCACCGGGACGGCTGAGGCCACGGACGCCCATTATCACGGCCATCGCGACCGGCTGCGGGCGCGCTTCCGCGAGAGCGGCGATACCGCGCTGGCCGACTACGAGATCCTCGAACTCCTGCTGTTTCGCCTCATCCCGCGGCGCGACACCAAGCCGATCGCCAAGGCGCTGATCGCCCGCTTCGGCACGCTCGCCGGCGTCTTCGGTGCCCAGCCGGCGCTGCTGCAGGAGGTCAACGGCGTCGGCGAAACCGTCGCGCTCGATCTGAAACTGATCGCCAGCGCCGCCCAGCGCATGCTGAAAAGCGAGATCCGTGGCCGCCAGGTGCTCTCCTCCTGGTCCTCGGTCATCGACTACTGCCACACGGCGATGGCCTACGAATCGACCGAACAGTTCCGCATCCTCTTCCTCGACAAGCGCAATGCGCTGATCGCCGACGAGGTGCAGGGCCGCGGCACGGTCGACCACACGCCGGTCTATCCGCGCGAAGTGGTCAAGCGGGCGCTGGAACTCTCGGCCACCGCCATCATCCTCGTCCACAACCACCCCTCCGGCGACCCCACCCCGTCGCGCGCCGACATCGACATGACGAAGATGATCGTCGACACGGCAAGGCCGCTCGGCATCGCCGTGCACGACCACATCATCATCGGCCGCGACGGTCATGCGAGCCTCAAGGGGCTCAGGCTGATCTGAGGTCGGCCCGTCCGTCCCGCCTTCGGCGCCCGCGCCCTCCGTCTTGCCGCAATGCGAAAAGCGATAACCAAACGGTTAGGATGGCCTGCTATCGTGCCGCCGGGACAGATCGCGCGGGACGACCAGACTTGCGCCCGACATTCGGGGACACCAGGCATGAACCAATATGATTTCGTCGTCATCGGCAGCGGACCGGCCGGACGCCGGGCGGCGATCCAGGCCGCCAAGCTCGGCAAGAAGGTCCTGGTGATCGAGAAGGGCACGCGCGTCGGCGGCGTCTCCGTGCATACCGGCACGATCCCGTCCAAGACCCTGCGCGAGACGGCACTCAACCTCACCGGCTGGCGCGAGCGCGGCTTCTACGGCCGCTCCTACCGCGTCAAGCAGGAGATCTCGGCGGAGGACCTGCGCCGCCGCCTGCTGATCACGCTCGACCACGAGGTCGACGTGCTGGAACATCAGTTCGCCCGCAACCGGGTCTCCCAGCTTCGCGGCCATGCCCGCTTCATCGACAGGAACACGCTGGAGGTCGAAAAAGAGGACGGCGAGATCATCCGCATCCATGCGGGAGCCGTGCTGCTGGCCGTCGGCACAAGGCCCTATCGCCCCGCCCATATGCCCTTCGACGGCGAGAAGATCATCGACAGCGACGAGATCCTCGAGATCAAGGACCTGCCGCGCTCGATGATCGTCATCGGCGCCGGCGTCATCGGCATCGAATATGCGACGATCTTCTCCGCCCTCGACACCGCCGTCACCGTGATCGAACCGCGCGACAGCATGCTGGAATTCCTCGACAAGGAGATCGTCGAGGATTTCGCCTACCAGCTGCGCGACCGCAACATGAAGCTGGTCTTCGGCCAGACGGTGGAAAAGGTCGAGAAGGACACGACCGGCAAGTGTCGCGTGACACTGCAGAACGGCCGCTCGATGATCGCCGAAATGGTGCTGTTCGCCGCCGGCCGGGTCGGCGCCACCGACGGCCTCGACCTTGCCGCCTGCGGGCTCGAGGCCGACAGCCGCGGCCGCATCAAGGTCGATCCGGACACGTTCCAGACCGCCGTTCCCGGCATCTATGCCGCCGGCGACGTGGTCGGCTTCCCCTCGCTCGCCTCGACCTCGATGGAACAGGGCCGCATCGCGGCACGCCACGCGGTCGGCGCGCCGGCGCAGGAGCCGCCGCAATTCTTCCCCTACGGCATCTATGCCGTGCCGGAAATCTCGACCTGCGGGCTCACCGAAGAGGAAGTGCAGCAGCGCGGCATCCCTTACGAATGCGGCGTCGCGCATTTCCGCGAGACCTCGCGCGGCCACATCATGGGCCTCGACAGCGGTTTGCTGAAGATGATCTTCTCGCTGAAGACCCGCCGCCTGCTCGGCGTCCACATCGTCGGCGAAGGCGCCACCGAACTCGTCCACATCGGCCAGGCGGTGCTGAACCTCAAGGGCACGGTCGAATATTTCGTCGAGAACACCTTCAACTATCCGACGCTCGCCGAAGCTTACAAGATCGCCGGCCTGGATGCCTGGAACCGCATGGGGGAATTGCAGGGGGCGTGAGCTGTGGGGGCTGGTTTGCGCCACAAGCGGTCGTCAGAACAGCGCTCGGACATGGCAGTTTTCGATCTCCATATAAGTCGTTCCAGCCCGAAAGCTGCCATTTCGCTGCAGCTATCAGAGCGTAAAGGATCCCAAATAGCGGGTGCGCGGCGTCTTTCTGCCGTCCTCACGGCGCGGGGACGGACATGCCGAGGCGTTGCTGTTGCCCTATTGCGGCGAACAGCTCGGCATCCTCGCCGATCCCGGCATTCGGCGTGGTGAGCAGCGTATCACCGTAGAACACCGAATTGGCGCCCGCCACGAGACAGAGCACTTGCGCCTCGCGGTTGAGCGCTGAACGGCCGGCCGAAAGCCGCACCGTCGAAGTGGGCATGACGAGGCGGGCCGTCGCCACCATCCGCACCAGCGCCAGGGGATCGACGCGCGGCCGGTTCGCCAGTGGCGTGCCCTCGACCGGCACGAGCGCGTTGATGGGGACGCTTTCCGGATGCGGGTCCATCGACGCCAGAACATGCAGCATCGAGGCCCTGTCGCGGATCGACTCACCCATGCCGATAATGCCGCCGCAGCACAGGTCTATGCCAAAGGAGCGCACGGTCGCGAGCGTATCCAGCCTGTCCTCGTAAGTCCGGGTGGTGATGATCTGGCCGTAGAACTCGGGGCTCGTGTCGAGGTTGTGGTTGTAGGCGGTCAGGCCGGCGGCCGCGAGGCGTTCGGCCTGGTGCGGTTTCAGCATTCCCAGCGTGACGCAGGCTTCCATGCCGAGGGCACGAACGCCCTCGACCATTTCGAGAACAGCATCGAACTCCTTGCCGTCGCGCACCTGCCGCCATGCAGCACCCATGCAAAAGCGCTCGGCTCCCGCTGCCTTGGCGGTTTCTGCCATGGCGATGACCTTTGCCGGCTCCATCAGCCGGTCGCGGGTCAGATCGACCTCGCGGTGATGGGCCGACTGCGGGCAGTAAGCACAGTTCTCCGGGCAGCCGCCGGTCTTGATCGACAAAAGGCTCGCCTTCTGGACCTTGTTCGGATCGTGGTGCTGCCGGTGCACGGCGTTGGCCCGGCCGACCAGTTCCAGCAACGGCAATTCGTG
>JAHRYZ010000113.1:0-4361 GCA_020621905.1 Rhizobium sp. | reverse complement strand
CGATCTGGTCGATAGTCCAGTCATGCCTGATCGTTCCATCGCGCGCCGTCATTCGCCCTTGCTCCAAAGCCGGGCGATGGAGGCCGGAAGCATAAGGCTGCCCACCGCCACGACGCCGATCTTGACCAGATCGCCGAGCAGGAAGGGAAGAACGCCAACCGCGAGAAGCTGGCCGGCCGGGACATAGACCGCAAGCCATGCGATGCCGATCCCATAGATCGGGACCATGCCTGCTAGCATCGCGCCGGCGCGGCCAGGCATGCTCTTGCCGGCCGCCAGCACGCCGACGAGCCATGATGCAATGAGATAGCCGAGAAGATAGCCGCCGGTCGGGCCGACCATATAGGCTAGGCCGATGCCCCGTTCCGGGGAACCGGAGAAGACCGGCAGACCCAAGGCGCCGGCCGCAAGATAGGCAAGGAAGACCGACACGGCCAGACGCGGCCCGAATGCGACGGCGAATGCCATGACGGCCATCGTGTGGAGTGTCATCGGCACGGGCCAGAACGGAATCTGCACCTTGGCGGCAAGCGTCATCAGAGCCGTTCCGGCAATGATGGTCAACGCAGTCCGCGTTGCCAGGGCTAATCGGCTTTCGATGGGTTTCGTGGCGGTGTCGCTCATTCTGTATCTCCTTCAGCTTAAAATTATAGATAATATTGAGAATCTATCGCTAAATGAATCCACAGAAATACAGTCATGGCAATAGCCACGCTCGCGACGTGACTTTTTGATCGTAGATTTGATGCGTTACATCAGCCTATTTCGGCTTTTTCGGCTCGATCGTCTGAACGTGGCGTGCGAGCGCGGATGCGGCCGTTTCGACGTGTCCGGCCCTCAGGGCATCGAGGATCGCGCGGTGATCCCGGTCGGTCGGCGCCTCCCACTCGGCCCGCCATCCGGAAAACAGGAACCGGGCGCTCGCCGTATGCAGATCATCGATCGCGTTGAGCAGCCGGGGCATCCCGCAGGGGGTCAATATGATGCGGTGGAACGCGCGATTGGCTTCCTCCCACGCCTGAACGTCGCGTGCGCGATCGCCCGCCCTGTTCGCTTCCTCTGCCTGGTCGAGAATGGCTCTGGTCAGATGTGGAACGGCATTGCGCAGCGCCAGGGTCTCCAGCGCGGCACGCATCTCCGCGACTTCGCGCACCTCTTCGAGGCTGAAGCCGGCAACCCGGACACCCCGGCGAGGTTCGCTGACGACCAGTCCTTGCGACTCCAATCGTCTGAATGCCTCGCGCACCGGAACATGGCTCGCGCCGAACTCATCGGCGATGTGATCTTGCCGCAGCTTTGCACCGGCTTCGATCTCGCCCGCGATGATGCGACTGGCGAGCGTCCTGCTGATCTGTGCGGCAATCGTGTCTGATTTGGCGGTCGTCATGGTTTTATAGATACTTCGGATGGAGCCAGCTGTCGATCCGCGATGTGCTCGAAAGTGAACCGCTATTGGAAAAGACGGCGAAAGGCTGCCTTTGCCGTCTCCCTGTCGAAGACAGACCGTCAGGTTTTCCACCATTGTGCGAGTTTAGTCGACCAACTTTCATGACCGCTTCGGGTCGAATACCGCCATAACAACTCAACCCGCTCCCGCCCCCCACACAGCAAAAAAGGCCGCCCACCGGGCGGCCTTTCCACATGTCCGTTCAACAACCCGAAGCTTACTCGGCGTCGCCTTCGGCGGCCTTCTTCTTCGGAGCAGCCTTCTTCTTCGGAGCGGCTTCTTCGCCTTCGGCGGCGTCGTCAGCCTTGGCAGCGGCCTTCTTCTTCGGGGCTGCCTTCTTGGCCGGCTTGTCGCCTTCTTCGGCCTCGTCGTCGGCCAGCAGCTCTTCCTTGGAGACCTTCTTGTCGGTCACGTCGATTTCGCCCAGCAGCTTGTCGATGACCTTCTCTTCGAAGATCGGGGCGCGCAGCGAAGCGGAGGCGCCGGGCGTGTTGCGGAAGAAGTCGAGGATCTGCTTTTCCTGGCCCGGGAACTGCTGAAGCTGGGCGAACAGCGCCCGCTGCATTTCGTCCTCGGAGACTTCGACGCCGCCCTTTTCACCGATTTCCGAGAGAACGAGGCCGAGACGAACGCGGCGCTCGGCGAGCGTGCGGTATTCGGTACGGGCTTCTTCTTCGGTCGTGTCTTCGTCGGCGAAGGTCTTGCCGGACTGGGCGAGATCGGTGTTGATCTGGCGCCAGATGTTCTCGAACTCGGCGTCGACGAGCTTGGAGGGCGTGTCGAACTGGTAGAGTTCGTCCAGCTGGTCGAGGATCTGACGCTTGACCTTCTGGCGGGTGACGTTGCCGTACTGGCTCTCGATCTGGCCGCGGACGATTTCCTTCAGCTTGTCGAGCGATTCGATGCCGAGCTTGGAGGCGAGTTCGTCGTTCAGTTCGATGGCGGCGGGGCTGGCCACTTCCTTGACGGTGATGTCGAAGGTGGCTTCCTTGCCGGCGAGGTTGGCGGCCGGATAGTCGGCCGGGAAGTTGACGGTGATGACCTTTTCATCGCCAGCCTTCAGGCCGACGAGCTGGTCTTCGAAACCCGGGATGAAGCGGTTCGAACCGATGACCAGTTCGGCATCCTCGTCCTTGCCGCCGTCGAAGGCAACGCCGTCGACCTTGCCGAGGTAGTCCATGGTGACGCGGTCGCCTTCGGCGGCCTTGCCCTTCTTGGTTTCGAAGGTGCGGGCGTTCTCGGCGATCTTCTCGATCTGCTCGATCACTTCCGCATCCGAGACCTCGACCACTTCGCGGGTAACCTTGAGGCCGTCGACCGGCTTCAGTTCGATCGGCGGGATGATCTCGTAGGAGAGCGTGAACTCGAGGTCGGCCTGGGCCGACAGGATCTTGTCGGCTTCGGCCTCGTCCTCGGTCATGGCGATTTCGGGCTGGGTCGCCGACTTTTCGCCGCGCTCCGACAGGATCGCCGACGGCTTGTCGCGGATGATCTCGTTGACCAGCTCGGCCATGATCGACTTGCCGTACATCTTCTTCAGGTGACCGACTGAACCTTGCCCGCGGAAGCTGCTGATGCGGACTCGTCCTTGGTTCCGCCAGCGCTCGTTCATGCAGCTTCCATGTCCTTGGCCGGAATGACGACTTTGATTTCGCGCTTCAGCCTCAGCAGCGTTTCGATAACCGCCGTTTTACTCATGTCGTGGCGGCTGCCGATAGCCGGTTATTTAGCACGCGCTGAATCCTATGTTCCACGGGCTGCGGCGCAGTCTTCGCATTCCTGCGGGCAAAACGGTGATAACAGCAGCGGGATGTCGTTCGGTCCGTCTCGCACCGCCCGCTCGGCAATCTGGTAGAGAGACTTGAACTCCACGCCTTGCGGCACCAGAATGTAAATCTGTCTCCTGCGCTTTACTTTTCCTAATTCTTATTAGTTCAGAGACAGAGCTTCCCGAATGCTTTGTACTTATCCCGTGTGACCGGCTTTTCGGTCACTTTTTCATGTGACCGGTCACATCTCGGTCACACGGTCACGGGCGCTGATACACCTGAAAGGCGCTAGATTGCAAGCCGTTTCCGCTCGGTCGTAGTGTGGGAATTTTGCTGCATCGTATCGACCCGCTTGTGACCCGGCAGCTCTTGCACGGTGCGGATATCCACACCCGCGCCAAACACCTGCGTAGCGAAGATGTGCCTCAGAACCGGAGGCGTGAACTCCGCATGCCCGTCCATGCCAGGCGCCGCCTTCATAGACAGCCCCCGATCTCGGATCACTCTCGGCTTCAGCGTGAAGACCTTGTCGTCCGGATTGGTGAAGCCGGCCGGGGCTTCCAGGCGACCGGACAGCTGGTCAGCCTTCATCTGGGCTTGCCAGTCTAGGGCTTGCCGCTCATCCGGGAGGTCCTTCCGGTGTCTCTTCCCCTTGCAGGTGATAGACACTTGCCAGCAGTCGCCGCGTTGTTTAACAGACATGCGCTGCTCCTTTCAGCCCGGTTGGTGGAATTGGTAGACACACTTGGTTTAGGTCCAAGCGCGAGAGCATGGGGGTTCGAGTCCCTCACCGGGCACCAGAGTTCCTCAGATACTCCTTCGCAGAGACGAATGCGCTCGAGCCGCGCTGCGAACGCTCAGATCGCGATGCTGCTCGTACTCACGGTGCCAGCCCCGCAGGGCATTCTTGGTGGGATAGCCCAACCGGCGAATAGTCGCCTTAACCCGCTTGCCGAGCTTGATAGACAGCTCGACTGCTCGAAGCCTGTCTGCTTAGGCCTGCAAACTTCCTGATTTTTTCCTCGGACACCGCCAGCCCATAGCCAGAAACGTAGAGCGCCTGCAGAACCCCCTTGACCTTCCCCTCATGGGAAGGTGCACTGTTTCCCTGATGCCTCGATTGACGGAGATCAATCCCGGCAGAC
>JAHRYZ010000112.1 GCA_020621905.1 Rhizobium sp. | reverse complement strand
CTATCCGAAATTCCGTATCGGGGAAATCGCCGGGCGATGGCGGAAATCAGCCACGCCACGGCGCTCAACTGCGGGCCACTTGCGGGATGCAGATCTGCAAGGGCACTTCGGCGATCGTCCCGTCGGGCGTTTCAAGATAGGAAATGCCGGGTCCGAGCGTCGCGGCCATCGACTTGACGATGCGGCTGCCCAGGCCCGTGCCGGCCGGGGCACTTGCCGGCTGGATGCCAACCCCGTCGTCCTCGACGCGCAACAGGGCCTCGTTCTCGCCGGTGCGCTTCAGCTTGACGCGGATTTCGCCGCCCTTTGCTTCGTCGGGATAGGCATATTTGAATGCATTGGTCACCAGTTCGGTGACGATCATGCCAACGGAGACGGCGCGGTCGGCGCTGATCGAGATCGGATCGACCTCAAGCACAAGGTGCATCGGCTTTTCCGGATTCTGCAGCGAGCCCGCGAGTTCTCCGGTGAGGTTTTGCAGGTAGCGGTCGAGTTCGACGCGGCTGACGTCGTCGGAGGTATAGAGACTGCGATGCATGCCGGAGATTGCCGTGATGCGCGCCTGCGTCTCGGCGAGTTCGCTCTTCACTTCATCGCTGTTGGAGTTCGAGATCTGCAGCCTCAGCAGGCTTGCGACCAGCGCCAGGGAATTGGCGACGCGATGGTTGACCTCGGCCAGAAGCGCTTCCGCACGCTCCTTGGCGCGGCGGATTTCCTCTTCGGCGCGCTCCTTGGCGGCGCGCAACTGTGCATTCGCCACCGAATGCTCGATGGCGCTGATGAGCAGCGGCATGAAATCATCGCTGACGGTCTTGATGACGTAGTCGGAAGCGCCGGCCCGAATGGCCTCGATGGCGATCTTGGCTTCGTTCGAACCGGTCACATAGACGACGGGCACAGTGATGTCGCGCGCGCGCAAACGCTTGAGGACTTCATGGCCTGTGATGTTCTGGAGGTAATGGTCGAGCACCATGACGTCGAAGCTTTCCGCCTCGAGCAGCGCAATGGCCTCCTCGGGCGTTGCGGCATGCGCCAGCGAGTGCCCGAGGCGTTCCAGAGCCTTCTGTACCAGACGGACGATGGCCGCATCGTCATCCAGATAGAGTATCCGGATGCTCATCGGCCCGCATCCGCATCACGGGATCTGCATGACCGAGAAAAACAGCCCAAGCTGCCGGATAGCATTGGCGAAATTGTCATAGTCGACAGGTTTTGTGATGTAGACATTCGCCCCAAGATCGTAGCATCGCTGAATTTCGCGCTCATCGTCGGTCGTGGTCAGGATGACGACCGGCAGGCGACGTGTATGCAGGTTGGATTTGACTTTTTCGAGAATATCCGTGCCGGACATGTCCGGCAAGTTGAGATCGAGCAGGATCAGCAGATAGCGGTCGATCGAGGCGGTCCCGCTCCTGTCCTTGCCGAGGATGAAGTCCAGCGCTTCGGTGCCATTGGTGAACGGGATGATCTCGTTGTTCACGCCGGCCCGGCGCACATTCTTCTCGATCAGACGGGCGTGACCCTCGTCGTCCTCGACCATGACGATGGTGACTTCTTTTCCCACGGCTTTCATCTCTCAACTCCGTACGATACGCGATAAATCCGATGGCAGGCGCAGCACGAAGGTTGACCCCGAACCAAGCCTGGACCTAACGGTTATCTCGCCACCGAGGTTCCTTGCCAGGGATCGCACATGCGCAAGTCCGATGCCTTCGCCCGACTTGTCCTGTTGGCCGGAGCGCCGGAACAGCTCGAAAATGCGTTCGTGGTCCTCGTCTGCAATGCCGCGACCGTTATCCTCGACCTCGATGCGCACCAGATTGCGGCCTTCCGGTATCGCGCGCACCGTCAGGTTGAGCGGTCTCTCCGGATGTTTATACTTCACGGCATTGTCGAAAAGGTTACCAAGGATCTGTTCGAGCGAAAAACGATCGGTTGTGATGGACGGAACGCGGATATCCAGCTGGACCTCACCATTGCTTTCGCTGATCTGATGATGGACGCTGGCGCTCGCCGACTCCACCAGGCTCTTGAGGCCGATCTGCTCCGGCTTCAGGGCGCGCCGTCCGTCGCGCGAAATCTTCAGGATGGCATTGATCAGGCCGTCCATCTTCTTCGTCGACGAACGGATGAAGCCGATCGCCTCCGGCAGGTCTTCCGATGCGGCGAGCCGTGCTTCCCGGATCTGGTCCTCGCTAAGCGTGCCGCCATCGGCGAGCACATAGGTCTGCAAGGCCTTGAGCGATGTATCGAGCTCCGCGGTAAAGCCCATGACGTTGACCAGCGGCGCACGCAGGTCGTGCGTGACGATATAGGCGAAGCGCTGGATTTCCTGGTTCGCCTGCATCAGGTCTTCGGTGCGTTCGTTGACCCGCTCCTCGAGTCCGCTGTTTAGCAGTTCCACCTCGCTGCGGGCACTGGAGAGCGCGCGGACATGCTGGGTGATGATCGCGATGGCCCCGCCCATGATCGCGAGGATCGCGATGGCGCCGCCGAGGGTGAACCACTTCAACTGGCGGGTGGCCTCGAGCTGCTCATCGACGCCGCGCTGGACGTTGGCGTCGGATTGAGTCTTGAAAAATTCAAGGATCGCCCGGATATCGTCCATCAACACGCGCCCGAGCTCGGACTTGATCAGTTGGATCGCTTCGTCCTGCCGGCCGCTGCGGGTCAGCTCGACGCTGTGGATCATCTCTTCGAGCTTGCTTTCGCTCAGGCTGCGAAGTTCCGGTATGCGCTCTTCCTTGATCGGCCGGTCTTTGACCAGATCGGCGACCAGCGCAAGGTTCTGGCGCACCTCGGTCAGGGACTTTTCGTAGACGCCGAGGAAGCTCTCGTCCTGGGTCAGGACGTAGCCCCGCTGCCCGGTCTCCGCATCGACGAGCGTCTGCAGCAGGTCGGCGGCGGCCCGGCGGATGTCGCGCTCCTGGATGATGTAGGCGAAGGTCGACTGGTTCCGCTCGACGAGCCAGAGCGACGAGATGATGATACCGGTCAGGACGATGGTCCCGACGATCAGCATCAGGAAGGTCGTGCGAACGAAATTGGCATTGGTGGCCGACATGGCATTTCCCGGATCATGACGCGCGAAAGGAGCGCAGATGGGTCAGATCGAAAGCGTGGCGAGCAGCACGGACGCCGTTGCGGCCGAACCGACCACCCATTCCGAGGTGAATGGAGCACGAAGGCGTCGTCTAACGGGTAGAAAGGATTGAACGGCAAATCAACCGATTTTGACCGCGATCAAGAGCAGGAGCCCGGCGATCACCCAGAGCGCCAGCCGCCCGAACCGGCTGTGGCGGGCTTCCGAACGTCCGATTGCCTCGGTCGTCTCAGGGTCGAACCTGAGACCGTTCTCGCTCATATGGACGATTTCGCCGTGCAGCTTTTCCGTCTTGGCGGCGATCTCCGGAAGTGCTTCCGCCAGCCTGAGCGCCGCGCGCACCCCATCCTTGAGGTCGCCAACGATGCGCTTCGGGCCGAGATTGTCGCGGATCCATTGGGAGACGACCGGATCGGATGCCTTCCACATGTTGAAGCGCGGATTGAGCATGCGCGCCACGCCCTCGACCACCACCATGGTCTTCTGCAGCATGACGAGCTCGGGCCGCGTTTCCATGTCGAACAGCTCGGTCACCTCGAACAAGAGGGTCAGCAGCTTGCCCATGGAAATAGTCTCGGCCGGCTGGCCGTGGATCGGCTCGCCGATTGCCCGGATCGCCTGGGCAAAGCTCGCGACATTGTGGTGCGAGGGCACGTAGCCGGCCTCGAAATGGACCTCGGCGACACGCAGATAGTCGCGGGTGATAAAACCGTAGAGGATCTCGGCGAGGAAGCGGCGTTCCTTCTTACCGAGCCGGCCGGCAATGCCCATGTCGACCGCGACGATCATGCCGTCCGGGGCGACAAACAGGTTCCCCGGATGCATGTCGGCGTGGAAGAAACCGTCGCGCAGGGTGTGGCGCAGGAACGACTGGATCAGTGTGTCGGCCAGATCGTCGAGATCGTGGCCGGCCGCCTTCAGCGCCTCGATATCCGACATCTTGATGCCGTCGATCCATTCCATGGTGACGACGTCGCGGCCGGTGCGTTCCCAGTCGACGACCGGCACGCGGAAACCCGGGTCATCCCTGGTGTTCTCGGTGATTTCCGAAAGTGCGGCTGCCTCGAGCCGGAGGTCCATCTCGACCTTGGTGGTCTGCTCGAGCGTGCGCGTCACCTCGACCGGACGCAGGCGCCGCGTGTGCGGCAGGAAACGTTCCTGCAGGTGGGAGACGAGATACATGGCCTCGAGATCGTCGGCGAAGCGCTTGCGCACGCCGGGCCGGATGACCTTGACTGCCACCTTCTTGCGTCCCTCGGGCGTGTCCACCTCCGCCGGATGGACCTGGGCGATCGAGGCCGCGGCGATCGGCTCGCCGAACGAGGCGTAGAGATCGTCGATGGAACGGCCGAGCGATCCCGTCACGGTCGCCTTGGCGGCCTCCGTCGGGAAGTAGGCCATGCGATCCTGCAGGCCGGCGAGGTCGTCGGCGAAATCGGCACCGACCACGTCCGGCCGTGTCGCCAGGAACTGGCCGATCTTGACATAGGAGGGGCCGAGCCGCTCGACGGCGCGGGCCAGCCGGTCGGAGCGCTGTTCACGCCTGGCGCGCTTGCGCGCCAGAAGTCCGGCCGCGCCCTTGGCGAAGGCGATGAGCGGCGGAAGGCCTTCGGAGGGCAGGGCCGCGATCACGCCTTCCCTGACCAGCACCCAGCCGACCCGCGCCAGGCGGAAATATGCCCCGACAGTGCTCATGAAGATCAGAGTTTCCAGCCGGAATGCAGCGCTGCGATGCCGCCGGAATAATTGGTGAAGGTCACGCGCGAGAAGCCGGCATTGGAGATCATCTTGGCGAAGTCGCCCTGGTTGGGGAACTTGCGGATCGATTCCACCAGATACTGGTAGGGCTCGGCATCGCCGGTGATCATCTTGCCGAACCGCGGAATGGCCTTGAACGACCACTGATCGTAAAAGCGGTCGAGCAGCGGCATCTCGACTTCGGAGAACTCCAGCACCAGCAGGCGCCCGCCGCGCTTCAGCACGCGATAGGCTTCACTCAAGGCCACGTCGATGCCGGCACGTTGCGGATGCCAACCGCGATCGTGTAGGCGTCGAAGCTCTTGTCCTCGAAGGGCAATTCCTCGGCATTCGCCTCGACGAAGGTGAGATTGTCCGACAGGCCCTTTTTCTCGGCGCGCTCGGCGCCGACGCCGAGCATCGAGCCGTTGATGTCGAGCACGGTGGCGTGTGCCAGCCGGCCGGACGCCTCGACGATGCGAAAGGCTATGTCGCCGGTGCCGCCGGCCACGTCGAGCACCTTGTAGGCGGGATCCTTGCGCGGGTTGAGCGCAGCGATCATCGCGTCCTTCCAGATGCGGTGCAGGCCCGCCGACATGACGTCGTTCATGATGTCATAGGCGACCTTGTGGAAGACCTCGTTGACCAGAACCTGCTTCTCGCCTTCGGCGACCTCGCGGAAGCCGTAGGAGGTTTCCATGCCGCCATCGGCGGAAGTGCGGCTCTCGGCCATCTGATCACTCCATTGTCTCATGCGGTCGAAAGACCATAGCGAAATCGCCTCAGGCGCGCTATCTCGGGCCTGGCCGGCAAACGCGCTGTTGCGCTGGTCTACAGACGTTTCAGGCGCCGTTCAAACGGAAAGATGGGATGCAATGCCGGAATTGCCAGAGGTCGAGACGGTCAAAAGAGGGCTTTCGCCGACCATGGAAGGGGCGGTGATGCAGCGGGTCGAGCTGCGTCGTCCCGACCTGCGCTTTCCCCTGCCGCGCGATTTCGTCGCACGGTTGACCGGACGGCAGATCATCGGCCTTGCCCGCCGCGCCAAATACCTGCTGATTGATCTCGACGACGGAACCACCCTCATTCCCATCTCGGCATGTCGGGTTCGTTTCGCATCGAAGAGGGCGAAAGGTCCGACCAGCCGGGCGATTTCCACCATGCCCGCTCAAAGGACGAAAAGCACGATCACGTCATCTTTCATCTGCAGCAGGCGCAGGGCAGGGGCGTCGCGCGCGTCATCTATAATGACCCGCGCCGTTTCGGCTTCATGGATCTGGCGCTGCGCAACGATCTCGACGCCTATCCGGCCTTTCGCGAACTCGGACCCGAGCCCGTCGGCAATACGCTCGACGCCGCCTATCTCGCCGGCCGTTTCGCCGGAAAGCAGCAGCCGCTGAAGACGGCCCTGCTCGATCAGAAGGTCGTGGCCGGGCTCGGCAATATCTATGTATGCGAGGCGCTGTGGCGATCGCACCTGTCGCCGAAGCGCGCGGCCGCCACCTTGGTGACCGCGACCGGCCGGCCGAAGAAGGAACTGCAATCGCTCACGGAGGCGATCCGCGCGGTGATTGCCGATGCGATCGAGGCGGGCGGCTCGTCGCTGCGCGACTACATCCAGACCGACGGCACGCTCGGCTATTTCCAGCACAGTTTCTGCGTCTACGACCGCGAGGGCGAAGCTTGCCGGACGCCGGGCTGCGGCGGTAGGGTCGAGCGCATCGTGCAGGGCGGACGCTCGTCATTCTATTGTCACCACTGCCAGAAATAGACTTCGAGAAGAAACGGGAGATACCGATGACCTATGAAACCCTCCTGCTGGAGACCCGCGGCCGCGTGGCGATCATCACGCTCAACCGGCCGCAGGCGCTGAATGCGCTCAATTCGACAGTGCTGGCCGAAATGCGCCAGCTGCTCGGCGCACTGCAGGCGGATGACGGCATCGGCGCCGTCGTGCTGACCGGCTCGGAAAAGGCCTTTGCCGCCGGCGCCGACATAAAGGAGATGCAGTCGCTCGAATTCGTCGATGCCTATCGGGACGACCTGTTCAGCGGCTGGGACGACGTCGCGGGCTTCCGCAAGCCGATGATCGCCGCCGTATCCGGCTTTGCCCTCGGCGGCGGCTGCGAGCTCGCCATGATGTGCGACTTCATCATTGCCGCCAAGACGGCGAAGTTCGGCCAGCCGGAAATCACCCTGGGCGTCATTCCCGGCATGGGCGGGACGCAGCGCCTGACCCGGGCGGTCGGCAAGGCGAAGGCGATGGATCTCTGCCTCACCGGCCGGCTGATGGACGCCCACGAGGCCGAGAGCGCCGGACTGGTCGCGCGCGTGGTGGACCAGGAGCGCCTGCTGGACGAGGCGGTGGCCGCGGCGGAGAAGATCGCCGGCTTCTCGCAGACGGCCGTCGGCATGGTCAAGGAGACGATCAGCCGGGCTTTCGAGCAGACGCTGAGTGAGGGGCTGCGCTTCGAGCGTCGTCTTTTTCATTCGCTCTTTGCCACGGAAGACCAGAAGGAAGGCATGGCGGCCTTCACCGAGAAGCGCAAGCCGGTGTTCAAGAACCGCTAAGGGACTCGCAACGCGCGATTTCCTGCAAATTGCGCGTTGACGACCCTCCGCTTTCGGGCTATATGCCCGCCCACGGTTGGGAGAGCCAATGGCTCTTCCGAGAATAGCTCCCGAATTGCTGATATGGCAGGTCGCAACGACCCGACGCGGCGGTGGCGGGTTTTGGTTTGAATTCGAAGAGAGGCATCCATGGCCAATACAACTTCGGCGAAGAAGGCGACCCGCAAGATCGCTCGCCGTACTGCAGTCAACAAGGCTCGCCGTTCCCGCGTTCGCGGTTTCATCCGCAAGGTCGAGGAAGCCATCGCCTCCGGTGATGCCGCTCTCGCCAAGGACGCCCTGCAGGCCGCACAGCCGGAACTGCAGCGTGCAGCCAGCAAGGGTGTGGTTCACGCCAACACCGCTTCGCGCAAGATCTCGCGTCTCGCGAGCCGCGTTAAGGCCCTGGCGATCTAATTTTCGCCGCATTTTTGTCATGATTGAATGAGCCTGGCTGCGAAGCCGGGCTTTTTCTGCGTTTGCTCGGTTCGGCTTTGGCCTGCGACCCGTTTGACAATTGGGTGTCAGCTGGATGACAAAAAAAGCACAATAAAATCATATGGATACGGGAGGAATGCCGACCGCTGTCGGCTTCACTTAACGGCAGGCGGCCCCGGTTTCGAGTCAAGCGAATTTTTATTTTTGGCCGATTTCCCCCTCCTCGTCCCCGCCATTTTTTGAATCTCGTTGATTCAAAAGCGATTCTCCAGACGGTAATTGTGACAGTCTGATGAGGGCGCGGGAGTCAATGGCCGCGGTTTAATTTTGCGTAAAAATCACAGTGATCTTCACTTTTGATCCTGCCTTAATGCTTCTCAACAAGGGGCGCGGAGTTGACCTCCGGGGGTGATCTGAACTGGCAAATTGCGTGTCAGGACCACTCATCGTCTCTTGTGGCGGGATTATCCTATTCCGTTTTTTCAGACAGTGTTGGTCTTGCGCCGGGAATCTCATGGTTTCCGCGGAAGGGTGATTTTGTCGAATGCGCCGGTGATCAGTCGGCGCTGAAGAACAGGTGTAGGAACTGGATCGCCGCCACGGCCAAGGTCTTTCATGTCGAGGATGAAAGATCCGCCGGAATTTGCGGGATGTACGTCACTGTTGCGGTGACCGCGTTTCGTGTCGCGTGGGGAACCCTTTGGCTGGGGCGGGCCACGCGATGAAGGGGTGTGGCCGTTGTCTTCTTGAGGGCGCGGTCCGACACCCCGTACGGGGATAAAAGTTGCACATCGGACGTTCAGCGCCCGGTGGGACAGAGAAGTGAAAAAGGCGGCGAAATGCAGATGAATACAGTGACGGCCGGTGCGCTGGTTAACGGGGACCATGCACAGACGGCGCTCGGCGCCGTATGCTCCGATGCGGCAGGGGGCAATTCCGAAATGAAGCATGATGTGCTGTTCGAGCGTTTCAGCCAGCGGCTGAAGGCACAGGTCGGTCCTGATGTCTATGCCAGCTGGTTCGGTCGACTGAAGTTGCACTCCGCCTCGAAGAGCCTCGTGCGCCTGACGGTGCCGACGACTTTCCTCAAGTCGTGGATCAACAACCGTTATCTCGACCTGATCACCAGCATTTTCCGGCAGGAAGATCCGGCGATTCTGAAAGTCGAGATCCTGGTGCGCAGCGCAAGCCGCAACCTGAAGGCCCCGGCCGCCGACGAGCGTCCCGCTGCGGAAACGGCGCCCGCCGCCCCGGCCCGCAAGTCTTCCGCCCAGTCATCGGCCAGCTCGCAGACCGTCGGCAATGCGACGACGACGCGCAGCACCCCGAACGGCCCGCTCTTCGGTTCGCCGCTCGACAGCCGCTATACCTTTGACGGCTATGTCGAAGGCGCCTCGAACCGCGTGGCTCTTGCCGCGGCCAAGACGATTGCCGAAGCCGGCGCCGGCGCCGTGCGCTTCAACCCGCTGTTCATCCATTCCTCCGTCGGGCTGGGCAAGACCCACCTGTTGCAGGCGATCGCCAATGCCGCCGTCCACAGCCCGCGCGCGCCGCGCGTCGTCTATCTGACGGCCGAATATTTCATGTGGCGCTTTGCCACCGCGATCCGCGACAACGATGCCCTGACGCTCAAGGACTCGCTGCGCCATATCGACCTGCTGATCATCGACGACATGCAGTTCCTGCAGGGTAAGATGATCCAGCACGAATTCTGCCATCTGCTCAACATGCTGCTCGACAGCGCCAAGCAGGTCGTTGTCGCCGCCGACCGCGCACCCTGGGAGCTGGAGTCGCTTGATCCGCGGGTGCGTTCGCGCCTGCAGGGCGGCGTGGCCATCGAGATGGAAGCGCCGGACTATGAGATGCGCCTGGAAATGCTGAAGAGCCCTCTCGATGCCGCCAAGAAGGACGATGCATCGCTCGACATTCCGCTGGAAATCCTCTCGCATGTCGCGCGCAACGTGACGAGCAGCGGCCGTGATCTGGAAGGCGCCTTCAACCAGTTGATCTTCCGCCGCTCCTTCGAGCCGAACCTGTCGGTCGAGCGGGTCGACGAACTGCTCGCCCACCTGGGCGGCGCCGCCGAGCAGAAGCGTGTCCGTATCGAGGACATCCAGCGCATCGTCGCACGCCACTACAACGTCTCGCGCCAGGAACTGGTGTCGAATCGCCGCACCCGCGTCATCGTCAAGCCGCGCCAGATCGCCATGTATCTGGCCAAGACGCTGACGCCGCGCTCCTTCCCGGAAATCGGCCGCCGCTTTGGCGGTCGCGATCACACGACCGTGCTGCATGCGGTGCGCAAGATCGAGGAACTGGTTGGCGAGGACACCAAGCTCAGCCACGAGATCGAGCTGCTGAAGCGGCTGATCAACGAAAACAACGCATGACGAAAGGCCGGCGGAAACGCCGGCCTTTCTCATTGCGGCCGGTCGCGGAGCCACGACTTGGAGAATTCAGCGCAAAAGCCCATCGCCTTCTATGACGAGAACGCGGCCACCTATGCGGCCCGGCAACGCCGGGAACCGGTCGCACGGCTGACGGCTTTCGCCGAGCTTTTGCCGCCGGGCGGCACGATCCTGGAGCTCGGCTGCGGCGCGGGCGCAGACAGCGCATGGCTGATCGAACGCGGCTTTGCCGTCACGCCGACGGACGGATCGGCGGCCATGGCGCGCGAGGCCGAGGCAAGGCTCGGCCGCGCGGTGCGGGTGATGCGTTTTTCCGATCTGGACGAGGTGGCTGCCTATGACGGCGTCTGGGCCAATGCCTGCCTGCTGCACGTGCCCCGCGCCGAACTTGCCGATATCCTTCGCCGCATTCGCCGCGCGCTGAGGGGCGGCGGACACTTCCATGCAAGTTTCAAGGCAGGGGTCGAGGAGGGGGCGGATCGCTTCGGCCGCTACTACAATCGGCCCGACCAGGAATGGCTGACGGAAGCTTATCGTCTGGCAGGCTTTACCACGCCGCGGATAGAGGCGGCGTCCGGCGGCGGCTATGACGGGGAGCCGACCGAGTGGCTGCATGTCTGGGCGCAAGGCTGACCTGCCGATCGCGTCCGACGGCTGTGTCAGGCTTCGGCAATCACGATGATTTCTGGGCTGTGCGGGTGAAGCGGCGCTCCGTCCCAGTCTCCGAGCCATTTGACCGAAGAGAAGTCGGCGGCTGCGAGCAGGTGCGCGATGGCGTCGCGGCCCGGAAACCGCAGCGTACTCTCGCTGATCCGGCGCTCGCCGCTCTTCAGCAGGGTGAAGACGGCGTCGAAGCGGACGAAATCTCCCCATGCCTCCCGCACCTGATAGTAGACCTCGACCGGTCCGATGCCCGGCACATCGGTCCGTTCGCGCGTCAGCTCTTCGGTCCAGCCTTCCCACGCCCGCGCCGGCGGGTTGCGGCTTTCGAAAACGAGCCGCCCTCCGTCCGCCAGGTGCCTGCGCGCGCTGGAAAGGACGGCCAGCGTCTCGGAGTCGTCGAGAAAGACCTGGAAGACATGGCCGGTCATGATGATCAGGTCGAAGGTCTCACCCAGGACAAAGTCGCGGGCGTCCCCGGCAATCCAGCGGACCGTGCCCGCCTTGTCCTTCTCGCGGGCGACTTCGAGCATGCCGGGCGCGGGATCGAGCCCGGTGACACGGTGGCCGAGGCTCGCGAACCGCAGCGTGACGGAACCGGTGCCACAACCAAGGTCGAGAATGCGCCAGGGGCTGTGAGCGAGGCTCAGATAGAAATCGCCATCGGCGCCGTGAGCATTGAAGCTGTCATAGAGGATTGCCATGTCGTGGCGGGCAAAGGCTGCATCGACCGGCATGGCGTCCTCTCCTCGTTTCAAGCCTTCTTAGCAGGCGAGATCGGCCACCACCGCGTCGAGGATCAGCATTCCCTTCGGCGTGCAGCGCAGCCGCGAATTGCCCAGGCGTTCGATGAAGCCGTGTTCCAGTAAAGTCTGTTCGCGCGCCGGATCCGGATCGCGGCCGGAAAGCTGCTGCCAGCGGGCCAGATCCACGCCTTCGCGCAGCCGAAGCCCCATCAGCAGCAGTTCGTCGGCCTGCTCGTCCGATCCCAGCAATTCCTGGTCGATCATGCCATGGCCGTCGCGCTCGACGGCGGCAAGCCAGCCTTCCGGATTGCGCTCGGTCGCAGTCGCAAGCTTGTCGCGGCCGCGCGTCAGCCGGCCATGGGCGCCGGGGCCTATGCCGGCATAGTCGCCATAGCGCCAGTAGGTGAGGTTGTGCCGGCTTTCCGCGCCCGGGCGGGCATGGTTGGAAACCTCGTAGGCCGGTAGCCCTTCGCTGGCCGTGATCTCCTGCGTCGCCTCGTAAAGCAGCGCCGCCTGCTCCTCGTCCGGCACGATGAACTTTCCGGCCTTGTGCAGGCCGTAGAAGGCCGTGCCTTCCTCGATCGTCAACTGATAGAGCGACAGGTGGTCCACGGCGTAGGAGATCGCCT
>JAHRYZ010000111.1 GCA_020621905.1 Rhizobium sp. | reverse complement strand
AAGGCGTCACCGCGTGTCGATCTCCCCCCTTGAGGGGGAGATGCCCGGCAGGGCAGAGGGGGGTGAAACGCGCCAGGATACGTCAGCCAGTGCGCGCCCTCTTCTCCCCAGCGGGGAGAAGTGCCGAGTGAAACGAGGCGATGAGGGGGCCGGGTGCGCTGTGGCCGGCGAGCTTCGCTCCCCCTCATCCGGCGCTTCGCGCCACCTTCTCCCCGCCGGGGAGAAGACACGTCCGGCCGCAGGAGCCTGAGTGATGCATAAGCCGACCTTCGAGACCTACAAGCTGATCAACGGCCCGATGCACCAGTCGCTCCGCCATGATTCGGCGCACAAGCATGTCGCCGGAAGTGCCGAATATATCGACGATATTCCCGAACCCGCCGGCCTCCTGCACGGCGCACTCGGCATGTCCGACCGGGCGCATGCCGAGATCCTGTCGGTCGACCTGTCGGCGGTGAAGGCCCATCCCGGCGTCGTCTGCGTCCTGACCGCCAAGGACGTGCCGGGCGTCAACGACGTCTCGTCCGGCGGGCGCCATGACGAGCCGCTGCTGGCCGACGACAAGGTCGAATTCCACGGCCAGCCGGTCTTTGCCGTCATCGCCGAAACCCGCGATGCCGCCCGCCGCGCCGCGCGCCTGGCCAGGATCGAATACCGACCTGCCCTTCTGACGGATGTCGATGCGGCCTCGCCAGCAGGCGCCGCTGGTCACCGGGCATGGTGCTCAAACGGCGATGGAGGCCGAGCTGACAAAGGCCGAGCACGCCTGCGGCTCGATGCGGATCGGCGGGCAGAGCACTTCTATCTGGAAAGCCACATCGCGCTCGCCATTCCCGGCGAGGACGACGAGGTGGCGCTGTGGTCCTCGACCCAGCACCCCTCCGAGATCCAGCACATCGTCGGCCATGTGCTCGACATTCCGAGCCATGCGATCACCGTCAACGTGCGGCGCATGGGCGGCGGCTTCGGCGGCAAGGAGACCCAGGGCAACCAGTTTGCCGCCCTCGCCGCCCTCGCCGCCAAGAAGCTCAACCGCGCCATCAAGTTCCGCCCCGACCGCGACGAGGACATGGCGCTGACCGGCAAGCGCCACGACTTCCGCATGGACTTCGACGTCGCCTTCAACGGCGACGGCCGCATCCATGCGCTCAACGCCAACTTCGCCGCGCGCTGCGGCTATTCGGCCGACCTCTCCGGCCCGGTCACCGACCGCGCCCTCTTTCATGCCGATTCGAGCTATTTCTATCCGCATGTGAAGCTGACCTCGCAGCCGCTGAAGACCCATACGGTTTCCAACACGGCGTTCCGCGGCTTCGGCGGCCCGCAGGGCATGCTGGGGGGCGAGCGCATCATCGAGGAGATCGCCTACCGGCTGGGCAAGGATCCGCTCGAGATCCGCAAGGCGAATTTCTACGGCGATGTCGGTTCCGGCCGCAACGTCACGCCCTACCACCAGACGATCGAGGACAATGTGATTGCCCGCGTGGTCGAGGAACTGGAAACCTCCTGCGACTACCAGGCGCGGCGCCGCGCGATCATCGAATTCAACCGGACGAGCCCGGTCATCAAGAAGGGCATCGCGCTCACCCCGGTGAAGTTCGGCATCTCCTTCACCATGACCGCCTTCAACCAGGCCGGCGCCCTCGTGCACGTCTACCAGGACGGCTCGATCCATCTCAATCACGGCGGCACGGAAATGGGCCAGGGCCTCTACACCAAGGTCGCCCAGGTCATTGCCGAGTGCTTCCAGGTCGATGTCGAGCGCGTCAAGATCACGGCGACGACGACCGGCAAGGTGCCCAACACCTCGGCGACCGCTGCCTCCTCCGGCACCGACCTCAACGGAATGGCAGCCTATGACGCCGCCCGCCAGATCAAGGAACGCCTCGTCGCCTTCGCCGTCGAGCATTTCCAGGTTCCGCCGGACGAAGTCGAGTTCCTGCCGAACCGGTTGCGCGTCGGATCGAAGGAAATCCCCTTCCCCGACTTCGTAAGACAAGCCTATTTCGCCCGCGTCCAGCTCTCGGCCGCCGGCTTCTACAAGACACCGAAAATCCATTGGGACCGCGCCGCCGGCCGCGGCACGCCGTTCTACTATTTCGCCTATGGCGCGGCGTGCTCGGAAGTGTCGATCGACACGTTGACCGGCGAATATCTGATGGATCGCACCGACATCCTGCACGACGTCGGCAAGTCGCTCAATCCGGCGATCGATATCGGCCAGATCGAGGGCGGCTTCGTCCAGGGCATGGGCTGGCTGACGACGGAAGAACTGTGGTGGGACGCCAAGGGGAGGCTTCGCACCCATGCGCCGTCGACCTACAAGATTCCGCTCGCCTCCGACCGGCCAAAAATCTTCAACACGCGGCTGGCCGAATGGTCTGAAAATGCCGAGCCGACGATCGGCCGCTCCAAGGCCGTCGGCGAACCACCGCTGATGCTGGCGATCTCGGTGCTGGAAGCCCTGTCCATGGCCGTCGCCTCGGTCGCCGACTACCGCCATTGCCCCCACCTCGACGCCCCCGCAACGCCCGAGCGCGTGCTGATGGCCGTCGAGCGGCTGAAGGGAATGTGATGGCAAGGATGGCACCCCTCTTCTCCCCATCGGGGAGAAGGTGGCGCGCAGCGCCGGAAGAGGCGCGCGCGAGCGGGCCTGCACGCCCCTCATCCGCCTGCCGGCACCTTCTCCCCGCAGGCGGGGAGAAGGACGATCGGCGTGCGCACCCCGCAACCAGGGAGAAAGACGCGTGCCGCGGACGTCTCGCGGTTCAAACGCGCTGTGCTCCGGAGACATGCGGGACGTGGCTGACCGCCGGCGACAGGGCGCAAGGCTTCCGGATCGTCCCTTCTCCCCGTCACGACGGGGAGAAGGTGCCGGCAGGCGGATGAGGGGCAAACAGCAATGACTGCGCCTTCCCTCCCCGCCTTCCTCGCCACCCATCCCGATGCCGTCCTCGTCGACGTCGCCGAGGCCAAGGGCTCGACGCCGCGCGAGGCGGGCGCCTTCATGGTGGTGGCGGCCGACGCGCTGTTCGGCACGATCGGTGGCGGGCAGCTGGAATTTCTCGCCATCGACCATGCCCGTACGCTGCTGGCCAGCGGCGCGCCAAGCTCGTCCCTCGACGTGCCGCTCGGCCCCGAGATCGGCCAGTGCTGCGGCGGGCGCACCCGGCTCGCCTTCACCCGCCTCGACGCACGGTCGCAGCAGGTTCTGGTCGACCGGCAGGCAAAGCTGGAAACCGCCTATCCCGACGTCTTCCTCTTCGGCGCCGGCCATGTCGGGCTCGCGCTGGCGGCGGCCCTTGGCCCCCTGCCCCTGACCGTCACGCTCGTCGAGACTCGCGACCTTGCCCCAGGCGGTCTGCCGCACGGCGTCGCGCTGCACCGGGTTGCCGTGCCCGAAGCCGAGGTGGCGATGATCCGGCCGGGCGGCGCGGCCGTCATCCTCACCCACGACCATGCGCTGGATTTCCTGATCGCCCGCCAGGCGCTCGCCCGCCCCGATCTTGCTTATGTCGGCATGATCGGCTCGGCCACCAAGCGCGCCACCTTCGCCCGCTGGCTGGACCGCGAGGGCGGCGATCCGTCCATGCTCGACAGGCTCGTCCTGCCGATTGGCGGCAGCGCGCTCCGCGACAAGCGCCCCCCGGTGATCGCCGCCCTGGTCGCGGCCGAACTGCTCACCGTTCTGCTGAGCTGACCGAAGCATGGGCGGTCAGCGCCCACCTGAATCACCGCATGAAGCGGCGGAATCAGTTCGTCAGCTGGCCGGCGCATCGTCTTGATCCGGCAAGGCATTTGCTTAGAGCGGGCCGGAGCGCAGCCAGTCGCCGTGGCGCCTGGGGTTGGAGAAATAGGCCTCCGTGCGGTTCCGCGACGGACGGCCCTCGAGAAGGCCGAGATCCTTCTTCACCTCCGGCGGCAGATCCTCGGTGGCCGTGCGATCCGGCTGGAACAGGCGCTCGACAAAGCGGCGCAGTGGCCGGAACACGGCTCCGGGCGTCATGCCCGCGGGAACCCAATTGCGTCTTGTCGCTTGCAGCATCGTCGTCTCCTCTCCATCGGCGAAATGACCGGATGGACCAAGAGATGCGCCGGATTGCCGCCGGTTTCCAATTCGAATACGGTAGGCATGCATCAAGAGAGCTTATCCATGAAACTGTCGAGACAGTTCCCGCTCAATGCCCTGCGCGTCTTCGAGGCGGCGGCCCGGCATATGAGCTTCACCAAGGCCGCCGAGGAGCTGGGCATGACCCAGACGGCGGTGAGCTATCAGGTCAAGCTGCTGGAGGACAATATCGGCGAGCCGCTGTTTCTCAGGAAGCCGCGCCAGATCGTGCTGACGGAAACGGCCGAGCGCATGCTGCCGAAGGTGACGGATGCCTTCGCCGTCCTGCGCGAAGCGATCGCCACCGCGCGTCAGGATGCCGACGAGATCCTGGAAATCCACTCCACGCCGACATTCGCCTCCCACTGGCTGGCCCGGCATCTCGGCGCCTTTCAACTCGCCCATCCCAACATTGCAGTCCGACTTCTCCGCGGCTCCGTGCTGACCGACTTCAACCGGGAAAGCGCCGACCTCGCCATCCGCATCGGCCGGGGGCCGTGGCCCGGCCTCGCGGTCCACCCCCTGCTTCGGCTGAGCTATTCGCCGATACTGAGTCCGAGACTGGCCGAGAGCGTCGGCGGCATAAAGGAGCCGGCCGATTTGCTGAAGCTGCCGTGGATCACCGACGACGACGGACGCTGGACATACTGGTTCACGCTGGCGGGCCTCGATGCCGCGGAGCACACCGCACGGACGTTCGACGCAGGCGGCGTGCTCGATCTTGAAACCGGAGCCGCGATGGCCAGCCATGGCGTCGCCATGCTGAGCCCTTTCTTCCTTCAGGACGAACTGGCGTCCGGGCGGCTCATACAGCCGTTCGAACTCAGCTGGCTGGACGACAACCGCTATTGGCTGGTCTATCCGGAAAGCCGGCGCAACCTGCCCAAGATACGCAAATTCCGCGAATGGCTGGAGACCACACTGGCACCGGAACGAGCCGCCATGGGCCTGGAAGCGCAATAGCGCGCGCGGACCTCAATCAAAGAAATTCTCTGGATTGGCCCGCGATCCGACCTGCGGGGCTTCCCTTGCGGTGGATAATTTCCCAGACTGGAAGGCCGGGGGGAAGAAAGGGAACTTCTGATGTATGAATACGCCATTGCCTGGGAATGGCTCTCCTTTGCCGTGCGCTGGCTGCACGTCATTACCGCGATCGCCTGGATCGGCTCGTCCTTCTACTTCATCGCGCTCGATCTCGGCCTGGTGAAGCGCGCGCATCTGCCGGCCGGTGCCTATGGCGAGGAATGGCAGGTGCATGGCGGCGGTTTCTATCACATCCAGAAGTATCTCGTCGCGCCAGCGACCATGCCGGAGCACCTGACCTGGTTCAAATGGGAAAGCTACGTCACCTGGCTCTCGGGCTTTGCCATGCTGGCCGTCGTCTACTACGGCGGGGCAGACCTCTTCCTGATCGACCGGCACGTGCTCGACCTCACCCAATGGCAGGCGATCGCCCTTTCCGTCGCCTCGCTCGCGGTCGGCTGGCTGATCTACGACCAGCTCTGCAAGTCGCCGCTCGGCAGGAACATCTGGGTGCTGATGGGCGTGCTCTACGTGGCGCTGATCGCCATGGCCTGGGGCTATACCCAGGTCTTTACCGGCCGCGCCGCCTTCCTGCATCTCGGCGCCTTTACCGCCACCATCATGTCGGCAAACGTCTTCCTGATCATCATCCCGAACCAGAAGATCGTCGTCGCCGACCTGATCGCCGGCCGCACGCCCGACCCGAAATACGGCGTGATCGCCAAGCAGCGTTCGCTGCACAACAACTACCTGACGCTCCCCGTCATCTTCTTCATGCTGTCCAACCATTATCCGCTGGCCTTCGGCACGGCCTATAACTGGGTGATCGCCGCACTTGTCTTCCTGATGGGCGTCACCATCCGCCACTGGTTCAACACCACCCATGCCCGCAAGGGCCGGCCGACCTGGACCTGGCTTGCCACCCTGTTGATCTTCATCGCCATCATGTGGCTGTCGACCGTGCAGAAGGCCCCGGTCGAGGAGGAAGTGTCGGTCGCGCCGACCAACCTGCGCTTCGTCGAGAACGCCCATTACGAAGCAGCCCGCGACGTCGTCATGTCGCGCTGTTCGATGTGCCATGCCGCCGAACCGGTCTGGGAGGGAATCGTGCGGCCGCCGAAGGACGTGAAGCTGGAGACCGATGCCGAGATCGCCGCCCATGCGCGCGAAATCTACATCCAGGCCGGCCGCAGCCACGCCATGCCACCCGGCAACATCACCGAAGTCTCGGCCGAGGAGCGCGCCCTGCTGGTCGCCTGGTTCGAGAGCGCGGTCTCGGAGGCCAAGCAGCCATGAGCGCCGTCCTCTATCGCGGCCGAACCCTGAGCTTCTCCCGCGCGCCGGAGCATATCGACGACACTGGCAGCTATCGCTACGAGAGCGACGGCGCGCTGCTGGTCGAGGACGGCAGGATTGTCGCCCTGGGCGATTTTGCCAGCGTCAGCGCCGGCGCGCCGGAAGGCACGGAGGTGGTCGACCACCGCCCGCACCTGATCCTGCCCGGCCTGATCGACACCCATGTGCATTTTCCGCAGATGCAGGTGATCGCGTCCTATGCCGCCAACCTGCTCGAATGGCTGAACACCTATACCTTCCCGGAGGAATGCCGCTTCGTCGAAAGCGCCCATGCGGAGCGCATCGCGAAGGCCTTCTTCGACGAATTCTTCCGCAACGGCACGACCACCGCGGTCGCCTATTGCTCGGTGCACAAGGCTTCGGCCGACGCCTATTTCGCCGAGAGCCTCAGGCGCGGCAGCCTGATGGTCGGCGGCAAGGTGATGATGGACCGCAACGCGCCTCAGGGTCTGCTCGACACGCCGGAGACCGGCTATGACGAGACGCGCCAGGTGATCGCCGACTGGCACGGCAAGGGTCGCAACCACGTCGCCATCACCCCACGCTTCGCCATCACCTCGACGCCTGGGCAGATGGAGCGCGTGCGGGCGCTGGCTGAGGAGTTCCCCGACCTGCACATCCAGACGCATCTGTCGGAAAACCACGACGAGATCCGCTACACCTGCGAGCTCTTCCCCGACGCCAAGGACTACACCGACATCTACGCGCATTACGGCCTGCTGGGCCGCAAGAGCCTGTTCGGTCACGCGATCCACCTGTCGGACCGCGAGGCGGATGCCATGAGCGAGGCGGGCGCGGTCGCCGTGCATTGCCCCACCTCCAATCTTTTCCTCGGCTCCGGCCTGTTCCCGATGCGCAAGTACCAGCAGCGCGAGAAGAAGCTGCGCATCGCGGTTGCCACCGACATCGGCGGCGGGTCGAGCTATTCCATGCTGAAGACCATGGACGAGGCCTACAAGATCCAGCAATTGCTCGGCGAACGGCTGAACCCGCTAGAAAGCTTCCACCTGATGACCCTCGGCAATGCCGAGGCGCTGTCGCTTCAGGACCGGATCGGCACGCTGGAACCGGGCACCGACGCCGATTTCGTCGTGCTGAACGCCGCAGCCACCCCGGCCATGGCGCTGCGCATGGAAACCGTCCGCTCCCTTGCGGAAGAACTGTTTCTGCTGCAAACCTTGGGAGACGACAGATCCGTCGTCGAAACCTATGTCGCGGGCAAGGCAATGAAGCCGGCCGCCGCCTGAGGGATCGATGCAGCACGGCTATTCCGGCACACCGCTCGCCAAGAAGCTCGGCCTCAAGCCGGGCATGGCGACGCTATTCCTCGACCTTCCGGAGCATTTGCGGGATCTCACGCTGACCGAGGGGCTGGCTCGCGTCGAAACCCGTCTCGACGGCGTCACGACGCGGGAGTTCGACCTGATCCATACGTTCGAAACCAGCCGCGAGCGGCTTGCCGACCGCCTTCCGGCGCTTCGCGCCGCGCTCAAGGCCGATGGAATGCTGTGGCTTTCCTGGCCGAAAAAGTCCTCTGGCGTGCAAACCTCGATTACCGAGGACGTTCTGCGGGAAGTGATCCTGCCGACCGGCCTGGTCGACGTGAAGGTCTGTGCCGTGGATGCCATCTGGTCGGGGCTGAAATTCGTGTTCCGCAAGGAACTGCGCGGAACGCTCGTCTGATGAGCGCGGAAATCAATCCATGAACCTGTTTGCCAACCTCGCCCTCGGCACGCTGATGATCTCGCTGACCGTCGTGATCCACACTTTCGGCCTGATCGGCGTCACCCGAGCCATGAGCTGGATCAGCGACCGCATCCGCCTGCACGGTCATCGCAGCCACCTGCTGGCGATGAATACGGTGGTCATCGGCGTTTTCGTCGTACTGACCACCGAAGTCTGGCTCTGGGCGCTGTGCTATCGCCTGCTCGGCTTCATTTCCGACTTTCCGACGGCCCTCTATTTCGCCACCATCACCTTCTCGACGGTCGGCTATGGCGACATCGTCCCGAGCACGGAATGGCGCATGCTGGCCGCGCTCGAGGGTGTGAACGGCTTCGTGCTGATCGGCTGGTCGACCGCCTACCTCGTCGCCGCCGGCATCCGCGTCGGTCCCTTCCGCTCCGGCGAGCATTTCTGAGCCGGCGGCCGGTGCGGCGCCGGCTATGGCGAGGCGGCCTTGGTGTTTGCGTGATCCGCTGCGGTCTCGCCCCCGCGTCCGGGGCCTGCGACAATAATCATTTCGCCGCGGTCCGGATCGAATACGGCGGTCTCCCGGATCGCCTGCACGAGGGCGGCTGCGGCATTTCCCGTCGGCTGGTAAGCGGCCGACAGCGGGACGGCGACAACCAGGAGCCATGCACCGATCTCCACCAGGATGCGCCGGGCCAGCATAGCATCGATGCGGTTTTCGACATCCTCCCTAAGCTCGGCAGTGAATGTAGAGATATAGGCGTCACGCTTTCGGGCTCTGGAAAGATCGTCAAAAATCTGCCGGTCGAGCCCGGACAGAAGGGTGACGGGTTGCCGTCTGCAGGAGCGCGTGTCGATGATCAGGACTGACGTGCCCTTGTCGACGCTGACCAGCACGCTGGATTCGTGCTCCTTCTTCCAGCAATCCACACGATCGCGAACCTCCATCGTGTAGCCGGCGACGTCGCCGCTGCAGGCATATTCGCCGTCGAAAAAATAGGCCAGATCCTCAAGCCTGTCGCCGGCAAAGGGAAATGCATAGCGATACGCCGGCGCTGGCAGCTTGTGCCCGACGCCCAACTGGGCGGACTGCTGGAACATCGGGCTGAAACGGTGAATTCCGACGGGGCCGGCTCCGACCGGCGGCTGCAGATGGAAAAGCGATGGAAGGAGTTCGGCCGTCTTTCTGTATTCTTCCGCCGCCTCGCCAGGAAAGCCCCACAGGATGTTCCATCCGGGCGTTATGCCGGTCGCCGCGCAGTCGACGAGAAGCTGTACGTTCTGGATGGCCCGCACACCTTTGCGCATCAGCTCCAGTATCGAATCCGACAGGCTTTCGATGCCCGGTTGAACATGGGTCACCCCGGCGCTGCGAATGATCTGCAGGTGCTCGCGGGCCAGATTGGATTTCACCTCCCAGAACGCCTCCATGCGAATATCGGCAGTGGTCAGGCGGGGCAGGAGCGTCTTCAGATATTTCATATCGAGAATATTGTCGGTTACCGCTATGCGGCAACCGGGATGCGTCCGGATGAGGTCGATCAGTTCGACATAGGCGCGATCCGGCGATTTGGACCGATAGGCCATGCCTTCGCCATTCAGACCGCAGAACGTGCAATGGTGCTTCTCCCCCCACCAACAGCCACGCGCCGTCTCGAACGGCAGCTCAACCCGGAAGAACGAGCGATCGAGTTCAAGCGCTTCCAGTTGGCGGAAGTAGTCGGAATATTCCGGGATAGGCAGGGCATCCAGCTCCGCGCGCGACGACAGACTGACGGCAGCACCGTCCCGCCGGGCGCCGAGTTTCGCCCCTGCGCCTCGACGGGCGGTCTTCTCCATGTTGTCTTTCCGGTCGCTAAGGATCTGGTCGAAAGCTCGTTCGCCCTCCCCCGACACGACCCTGTCGATCCAGGGAGCGATCTCGCTCAGAGCCTGCCCCATGACACCTTCGCAATTGGCGCCGCCCATGACGATGAAGGACGAAGGGCTGAGCGCCCGGATCTCCCGGGCGAGGGCGATGGAGGCCGCATGCTGCTGAAATACGCTCGTGATACCGACGAGTTCCGGCTTCTCCGCGGTGATCGCCCTTGCGCAGTCCTTCACGAAACCAGCGGCCAAGGACTTGGCTGACAGCAGCTGGGCGATAAACTCGCCGACATCCACGGGCCGGTTGAGGATCGTTCGCGCACTGTCCTGGAACAATGGCCTGACGATCGCTTCGATGAATTCCTGGTCCGGCCTTCGACCCGAATCCGGAAAACAGTCCGAGAACACCCACTCGCCGACAAGGGAATGGGTGGGCAGTCGCGAGGCGATGTCGTTGTAGAAGCGATCGCCGATCAGCTTGGCAAACTTCAGGTTGAAGTAGTGCACGGAAACGTCCCATTGCCGCAACAGCGCGAGCTGTTTCAGCAGACCCAGTGCGATCGAGGGCGAAAAGATCATGCCGAAAGGCATGGACACCAAGGCCACGCGCATGAGGTTCTCCATTGTGACGTCATCGTCCGCGGGAACGCCACGGCCAAGGCGCGCGAGCATTCCTATGGCAGGGCTGGCAAACTGATCCACCCTGAGAACGCAGCGCAACGGGTTGAGAAAACTGCTCAGCTCAAAGCGAGTGCTGGGCCGAAGGCACTGCGCATTTCACGCATCTGACCTCTGCCCCGGCCCAGCCAGATCACTCCCGCGATCGCAATCAGACCTATCCCCAAACGACGCCGACATACTCCTGGTCGACCTTCGGGTTCTTGACCGACGCCGTCAGCTTGTCGGTCAGATAGGCGCTGAGTTCCTTGTTCTGAATGGTAACGCTTCCATCATGGTTCAGCTTGAAATTCTCGGCGGTCAGTGTCGCATCGGCAGGCAAACGCAATTTCTTTTCTTCGGCCATTTTCGTTTTCCTCAAAAGAAACGCCCGCATAACGGGCGTTTTTCGCTGCTACACCACAACTATATCGGGATCTTTAAAATTTACAACAACCTTAAGAAAATTTCCACTGCGCCTTCGGGTCCCACAAGAACGCCCAAAGCGACAATGCAGGCACTGTATCGGCCGCCCCTTCCTCCATGGCCTCGGCGCCATGGGCAAGCCGGGCCTCACCAAGACGCTGGAGATCATCGCCGAGGAGATGGACACCGCCATGGCACTCTGCGGCAAGCGCCGGATCACGGAAATCGACGGCGACATCATCGCCGAGAAGCCGTTCAAGGCCTGAAATCGGAAGGCACGGAGGCGTGGCATCGCAGCTGCTGGCTCCTGCGTCCTGCCAGGACCTGCTAGGCCGACATGCGTCCCGCCAAATCCCGTGCCAGCGCCTGCATCCGCGCCTTCGGCGCATGCCCGATCAGCATCAGCGCATGCGATCCGTTCGACCAGTGGACCACCGTCATGCCGAGGCGCTGTTCGGTGTCCGGGGCGATGGCCGGCCCGGCCTTGCGCACGATGCAGAAGGCTAGCGGCCCGCTTTTAGGATCGAGATAGAGGATCTGGGCAAGCGGCCGGCCGTCATAGGAAAGGACCTGCGCCCGTTTGAAATCCACCCCTTCGAGGGCGACGGCCTGCGGCGTCAGCGCCAGCGCCAGCCGCTCATTGACCGCTCCGAGTTCCGCTACCTGTCGCTCCGGCGGCGGCGCCACGCCGACGAGCGTGTCGGCATCGTAGAGCGCCATGTACTGGGCGACCAGGCCGCGCCATTCGCCGGCCTCCGCCTGTTCCTCGCCATCACCGGCGCCGGTGCCACGCAAGGGCTGCAGGGCGAAGCGGTCGAACACCATGCCGAAGGCGACCGAGGCGGCGAGCGCGGCCAAGAGCCCGCGCCGGCTGATGGCCAGGCCCGACCTTGCGGGTCTCGCCGCGGAAACCTCATCCAGCATCGCCTCGAGGCGTGCAACCGGCGCCTCGTCGAGCAGCGGCCGATAGGCCTCCGCGAAGGGCAGGCTCGCCCGCATCAGGAACTCGACGCGTTCGGCGACCGCCGGATCCGTGTCGATCCGCCGTTCGACCGCAGCCGCCTCTTCCGGCGACAGCGCGCCGTCGATGAAGGCCGTCAGGTGCTCGTCGCTCAGCATGTTTGCGTCTTCTTTCATCGCGCCGCCTCCGAGGTCGCCTCTGCGAGTTTTGCTCGGGCCGCGGCCAGCCGGCTCATCACCGTGCCGATCGGTACGTCGAGGAT
>JAHRYZ010000110.1:1138-12547 GCA_020621905.1 Rhizobium sp. | reverse complement strand
CGGAGCTTCAGGCCCGACCGCGTGCGGAACAGGAACCAGTTGACGCCGAGGACGAGCAGGACGGACAGATAGAAGATGACGTCCTGCCGAAACAGCAGCGGACCGACGACCGGGATGTCGGCGAGCAACGGAATGGCGATCGGCTGGAGCTTGACGCCCGGAACGCCGACGAAGCTTTCCCCCAGCATGCCCGACACGCCGAGGCCGAGAATGGTCAGCGCCAGACCGGTCGCGACCTGATTGGCGACCAGCGTCAGCGTGAGGAAGGCAAAGAGCAGTGAGAAGACGGCGCCCGCGAGAATGCCGGCACCCACCCCGATCAGCGGCGATCCGCTCATCTGCGCGACGGCGAAGGCGCACACTGCACCGATGATCATCATGCCCTCGACGCCGAGATTGAGCACGCCCGAGCGTTCGGTGACGAGTTCGCCCATGGCTGCGATGACGAGCGGCGTGGACGCCGTGATGACGGTCATCAGGATGGCTTCGATGATCATCGGCCGGCTCCTCCGAGCAGGGCGCGGCCTTTGCCGAGCACGATCTTGATGCGGTAGTGGATCAGCGTGTCACAGGACAGCACGAAGAACAGCAAGAGCCCCTGGAACACCCGCGTCACCTTGTCGGAGACCCCGATCGACAGCTGCGCGCCCTCCCCGCCGAGATAGGTCAGCGCCAGCACCAGGCCCGAGGCGATGATGCCGAGCGGGTTGAGGCGGCCGAGGAAGGCGACGATGATCGCGGTGAAGCCGTAACCCGGCGAGATCGACGGCTGCAGGTGGCCGATCGAACCCGAGACCTCGGAGATGCCGGCAAGACCGGCCAGCGCGCCGGAAAACAGCATGGAAAACCAGATCATGCCGCGCGAGGAGAAGCCGGCAAAGCGCCCTGCCCGCTCGGACTGGCCGAGCACCACGACCTGGAAGCCCTTCAGCATGTAGCGCATCATGAACCAGACGCCGACGGCGGCGATGATGGCGAAGGCGAAGCCCCAGTGGGCGCGGCCCGACGACAGCATTTCCGGCAGCACGCCCTCGGTGACGAAGGAGCGGCTCTGCGGAAAGTTGTAGCCCGCCGGATCGCGCCAGAGGCCGCGCACCAGCCAGTCGAGGAAGAGCTGGGCGATGTAGACCAGCATCAGGCTGGTGAGGATTTCATTGGTGTTGAAGCGGGCCTTGAGCAGCGCCGGGATAGCCGCATAGAGCGCGCCGCCGATCATGCCGAGGATCAGCATCAGCGGCAGGAGCAGCGGCGAATGCCATTCGTAGAACACCACCGGCAGGAACGAGCCGGTGATCGCGCCGATGGTGAACTGGCCCTCGGCACCGATGTTCCAGTTGTTCGAGCGATAGGCGACCGACAGGCCGACGGCGATCAGGATCAGTGGCGCCGCCTTGATGGCGAGTTCGTGCAGCGACCAGACCTCGAGCAGCGGCTCGATGAAGAAACTGAACAGCGCGTCGACCGGGTCCTTGCCGAGCAGGGCGAACATCAGTCCGCCGAAGATCACGGTGAGCGCCAGCGCGACGAGCGGCGACACGATCGCGAAGAAACCGGACATGCCCGGCCGGCGTTCGAGTTCAATGCGCATTCGCCGTCTCCAAACCGTGCATGCCGCCCATCAGGAGGCCGATCTTCTCGCGCGTCATCGTCGCTGCCGGATAGCTCTGCGACAGCCGCCCTTCGGAAATGGCCGCGACCGTGGTCGCCACCTCGAAGATCTCGTCAAGGTCCTGGCTGATGACCAGCACCGCCGATCCGGCGCGCGCCAGGTTGATCAGCGCCTGGCGGATGCGGCTGGCCGCCCCGGCATCGACGCCCCAGGTCGGCTGGTTGACGATCAGCACGGCCGGCTGGCGGTCGAGCTCGCGGCCGACGATGAATTTCTGCAGGTTGCCGCCGGACAGCGAGCCCGCGGCCGGATCGACGCCGCTTTTGCGTACGTCCATCGCCTCGCAGATGCGCTGCGTCGCCCCCTTCACCGCCTCGTGGCGGATCAGTTTCAGGATCCCGCCCGAGAGGAAGGTCCGCGCATCCGACTGGTTGCGGGCGAGCAGGAGATTGTCCGAGAGCGACAGCGCCGAGACTGCACCATGGCCGTTGCGTTCTTCGGGCACGAAGCCGGCGCCGAGCAGGCGGCGGCCGTTGATGCCGGTCCGACCGACCGAGCGGCCGCGGATGCGAACGGCTCGTTGTCCTCGGTGGTATATTCTCCCGAAAGCGCGTCGAACAGCTCGCCCTGGCCATTACCCGCCACGCCGGCGATCGCCAGCACCTCGCCGGCCCGGACGCTCAGCGACAGGTTCTTGAGTTCCATGGCAAAGGGCGTGCGCGGGCGAAGCGTCAGGTTGCGGATTTCCAGCTGCACGTCGCCCGCTGGTGCATCGTCGTCACGCATGACCGTTGCGACCTCGCCGCCGACCATCATCCGGGCAAGCGTGGCAGGCGTCTCGCCGCGCGGATCGCAGGCGCCGGTGACCTTGCCGTGGCGCAGCACGGTGGCGCGGTCGCAGATGCGCTGGACCTCTTCCAGGCGGTGGCTGATGTAGAGAACCGAGCGGCCCTCGGCCTTCAGTTTGAACAGCGTCTCGAACAGCTTGTCGGCTTCCTGCGGCGTGAGGACCGAGGTCGGTTCGTCGAGGATGATGAGCTTCGGGTTCTGCAGCAGCGCCCGGACGATCTCGATCCGCTGGCGTTCGCCGACGGAAAGATCGGCGACATGCGCCGCCGGGTCGAGCGGCAGGCCGTAGGCCCTGGAGAGTTCGGCGGCCTTCTGCGAGATTTCGTCGATCGACACGTTTTCATCGAGCGCCAGCGCGATGTTCTCCGCGACGGTCAATGCCTCGAACAGGGAGAAATGCTGGAAGACCATGCCGATGCCGAGGCGCCGTGCGGCGGCGGGCGAGACGATGTCCTCCGGCTTGCCCTTCCAGCAGACGCGGCCGGAAGACGGGGCGAGAATGCCGAACAGCATCTTGACCAGGGTCGATTTGCCGGCGCCGTTTTCGCCCAGCAGCGCGTGGATCTCGCCGTGGCCGATTTCAAGGTCAATGCCGTCGCAGGCGGCAAAGCTGCCGAACAGCTTGGTCAGCCCCTCGACGGCCAGAAGTGGTTCGGTGTTCGTCATGTCACCCTTCGGCACAGTTCCTCTTGCGCTCGCACCGCAGCCCCCAAGCGTGCCGATCAAAGCGAAAAACGATATTGATACGCGCTTTGCGTCATCCGGCAACCGACCCCCGACAACTTTTTTTGCACTTGCACATTGAAGCCGGCGGTTCAGGACTTCGACCTGCCGAGGGAGGGAAACCACTGCAGCACCGCGCCGATGCCATAGAGGTAGATGCCGGTGATGATGAAGCCGATCGTCACCCAGTCCGGCGTATGGAAATGCTTCAGAAGCGCATAGCCGCCGAAGCCGCACCAGAGGAAGAAGACCGCCAGATTGAGCGGGCGCAGACGCTGGACGCGCACCGGATGGAGGAAATGGATCGGCAGGAAGGTCAAAACCACGGAGGCGATGACGACCACCAGCGCCGTCGTCGCGTCAGCGTCGATGACGAACAGCGTGAACACGATCATGTTCCAGACGACGGGAAAGCCGGAGAAGAAATATTCGTCGGTCTTCATGCCCATGTCGGCATAGTAGATGGCGCTGGAGACGACAATCATGCCAGCGGCGACGAAGGACCAGGGCTCGCCGATCATGCCGCTCTGGTAGAGCGCAAAGGCCGGCAGCAGCACATAGGTGACGTAGTCGATGATGTTGTCGAGCGTGTCGCCCGACCAGTTCGGCAGGACTTCCTTGACCCTGACCTTGCGGGCAATCGGGCCGTCGATGCCATCGACCAGAAGCGCCAGACCCAGCCACCAGAACATGTCGACGAAGCGGCGCTCGGCCGCCGCGACCACACCCAGGAAAGCGAGGAAGGATCCGGAGGCGGTCAGGATGTGGACTGAGAAGGCACGCATTTCCGCGTAAGGCACCCGCCGATAATTGAAGATCTTCATATTCGGTTTTTTGCCCCGCTCTTCGCCCTCCGATTTCGTATCGACCGAAACCGCATTTTTTGCAACCGCGTTGGCAAAAGATGAACACATTTAGCGGGCTCTGCCGCCGCAGGCAGGATGGAGGCCTGCGCCAATTCGGCTTATGGATTTCTGTGTGCGGGCGCTCTAGATAGAGGGAAACTCAAGAGGTGGCCAAGATGAAAGAGTTCGATATCGCCGTGGTCGGCGGCGGCCTTGCAGGCTCCATCGCCGCGGTGGCCCTTGCCCGCGGCGGACGTCGCGTCGCCTTCGTCGCCCCGCCGACCGGTGGCGACAGGCGCACGACCGCGCTGATGGATCAGTCGGTCCGGATGATGGAGCGGCTCGGCCTCTGGGAAGCGGTGCAGCCCGCCGCCGCGGCCCTCTCGACCATGCAGATCGTCGACGGCACCAACCGGCTGCTGCGCGCGCCGGTCGTCGCCTTTCGCAGCGCCGAGATCGGGCTCGACGCCTTCGGCTACAACATGCCGAACAGCGCCCTGCTAAAGGTTCTGGGCGATGCGGTCGCGGCCGAACCCAACATCACGTCCTTCCCTTCCACCGCCGAAGACATCGCCTTTGGCCCCGACAAGGTCGTGATCCGGCTGGAAGGCGGCGAAAGCCTGGAGGCCGCCTTTGTCGTCGGCGCCGATGGCCGCAAGTCCAAGGTCCGCGAAAGCGCCGGCGTCGGCGTGCGCACCTGGTCCTATCCGCAGACGGCCATCGTGCTGAACTTCGCCCATACCGTGCCGCATCGCAACGTCTCGACCGAGTTCCACGGCGAAAGCGGCCCCTTCACCCAGGTGCCCCTGCCCGGCCTGCGCTCGAGCCTGGTCTGGGTGGTCGATCCGAAGGAAGCCGAGCGCCTGCTGGCGCTCACGAATGAAGACCTGTCCCGTGCGGTGGAAACCCGCATGCAGTCGATGCTGGGCAAGGTTTCGGTCGAGGACGGGGTTCAGGCCTGGCCACTTTCGGGTATGAGCGCCCATCGTTACGGCACGGGCCGCGCCGCCTTCATCGGCGAAGCCGGCCATGCCTTCCCGCCGATCGGCGCGCAGGGGCTCAATCTCAGCCTGCGCGACATTGCCGCCCTCGAAGACATTCTGTGCGACCGGACCGGCCAGCCGATCCCCGCCGACGCGGGAGATCGCTTCGACCGCAAGCGCCGCGTTGACGTGATCAGCCGCACGGCGAGCGTCGACCTGCTCAACCGCTCGCTCCTGTCGAGCCTCCTGCCGGTGCAGATGCTGCGGGCGGCGGGCCTGCAGGTGCTCTCCAGCGTCGCGCCGCTTCGCCATATGGTGATGCAGGAAGGTGTGGCGCCCGGCCGGGCACTGCGTTCTTTCCCGAGCTTCTTACGGGAAAAGATCCGGCGGTAGGATGCCGTTGGTGATGGCATAGAGCAGACCGGAGACCGACAGCACCGAAAGCACGGTGGTGATGAGGATGGTCGCCGAGGCGCGTTCCTGCCAGACGCCGTATTGCTGGCCGATGACGAAGACATTGGTCGCCGTCGGCAGCGAGGCGAGCAGGACTGCGGTGAAGATCCACAGCTGCTGGAAATCGCCGACCAGCCCGAGCACGACATAGACCAGCAGCGGATGCAGCAGGAGCTTGATCGGCACGATATAGCCGATCTCGGCGGGAATGCGCTTCAGCGGACGCAGCGCCAGCGTCACCCCCATGGCAAACAGCGCGCAAGGGGCAGCCGCCTGGGCGAGATAGTCGATCAGCCGCTGCAGGGCGAGCGGCTGATCGAAATGCAGGCCGGCGGCCAGGAAGCCGATCGCGGTGGCGATGATGAACGGGTGGTAGGCGATCTTCCTCACGACATCGAGCGCCACCCGGCTGCGCGGCCGCTCGTCTCCGCCGGCAAAGGCCATCAGCGCCGGCGCGGCGATGAAATGGGCGGCGTTCTCGAAGCAGAAGACCAGCGCCACCGGAACGGCCGCGGCTTCGCCGAAGGCCAGCAGCGCCAGCCCCGGTCCCATGTAGCCGATATTGCCATAGGCTCCAGCCAGCGCCTGGATCGTGCAGTCGGGGATCGTATTGCCCCGCACGAACCGTCCGATCAGGAAGACGAGAACGAAGATCGTATAGGTGGCGGCGAGCGAGGCGGCGATGAAGTCGACGCGGGTCAGTTCCTCGATCGGCGTGCGCGACACCAGCTTGAAGAACAGCGACGGCAATGTGATGTAGATCACGAAGAAGTTGAGCCAGCCGAGCGCTTCGGCGGGCTGGCGCGTCAGCCGGCCCGAAATATAGCCGATCAGGATGAGCCCGAAGAAGGGCAGGACCAGTGCGATAATGTCTGCCAAGCCGCCGCTCCTCGCTTCCCGGGGTCGGACGTATGCGACCCTTCGTCTTCGGCCTTAGCCGATTTGCGACAGGATTGGAAAGGTCTGCTGGAACCAAATCGCCATGTCGGCGACGAATCCGAAGATAAAGGCAAGGCCGGTCAGCACGAGCAGGCCGCCCATGATCTTCTCGACCAGGCCGAGATGCTTGCGGAAGCGGGTGAGGAACCGCATGAAGGCGCCGGAAAAGGCAGCGGCGATCCAGAACGGCACGGCGAGACCGAGGGAATAGACGGCGAGCAGCATGGCGCCCTCGCCGACCGTGTCGCGCGCTGCGGCCACGCCGAGGATCGCGCCGAGCACCGGGCCGATGCAGGGCGTCCAGCCGAAGGCGAAGGCAAGGCCCATGACATAGGCGCCCGACAGCGTCGCCGGCTTGCCGCCGCCGGAAATGCGCATCTCGCGCGACAAGAGCCCGATGCGGAAGACGCCGAGGAAGTTGAGGCCCATGATGATGATGATGACGCCGCCGATCTTGGCCAGCAGGTCGAGATGCTGGCGCAGCAGCGTGCCGATGGTCGAAGCGCCGGCGCCGAGCGCGACGAAGACGGTGGCAAAGCCGAGGGTAAAGGCGAGCGCCGAAAACATCACCGCGCGCCGCGCCTGGCGGTCCTGCGTCGCCACCCCGCCGCCACGGAACTGGTCGACGGAAATGCCGGCCATGTAGCAGAGATAGGGCGGGACGAGCGGCAGGACGCAGGGCGACAGGAAGGACAGCGCCCCGGCGAACAGCGCGCTGAGCAGCGAAATCTCGGCAATCGACACGAAGCAAACTCCCTTAGCGGCCCGGTGCCGCCTTCCTAGCGCCGTCGTCCCCCGCTTGCCAATCACCTTTCCGTTCGCTGCGACAATTGCGCCCCTTCGTCGCCGCGGTTCCGAAAATTTCGGTTGACCGGCAAGGGGCACCTGCCTATGTAACGCACACTTCCGCGGGGACGCCACGTCCCCCTTGGGAGAGCGTAGCTCAGCCGGTAGAGCAACTGACTTTTAATCAGTAGGTCCAGGGTTCGAATCCCTGCGCTCTCACCATTTCTTCCCTGTTCATACCGAAGACATAGGTAACGTCGTGTATCTAAGACATGGGTGACGACCGCGACCGGCCGACCAGCAATCTCAGCTGACCTCGGCGCGCTCACACCGATTCGAGCAGCAGATCGTGCCCAGTGGCGACGAATCGGCGCCCGTAGCTGGCGCCAGTTCATCATGCTCTGGCAGTTAGTCGGTTCGCCGTTCATTGCGGTCACCGTCTTCGGTATCAGCCGGTAGGCATGGATCGGCCCGCTACGGTAGAGTCGCGCCGCACCTCGGCGCCAGATCGGCGCTGGCAAACAGCACCCATTTCGGTGTTGAGCGCGATCGACCGCGGCCGTAGTTGAACGACCGATGAAGCCGGTCGGTCGTCGACGGTGAAGGCTTTGGTGTGCAGGCTGGCATTGCTGGAGCCGAACAGCGAAATCCGCCCCGGCCGGCTCTCCGCCTTCAGTTCGAACAGATCGATCCCGCTTTCGAGCAGGCCTTCCCGGTAGTGGGCATAGGCGCCGTGGACGGCGGCGACGTCGGTGGCGGCGAGCGAATTGGTCAGTACCTTCACCTCGGCGCCGCGCTCGACCAGGCGGCGCAGGCTGCTTGCGCCCTCGTCACCGGGAATGAAATAGGGCGAGGTGATCTCCAGGCTGGTGGTCGCCGAAGCGATGACCGGGTCGATGCTCTCGTTGAGCCAGCTCTGCTGCCCGACATCGAGAACCTTTTCCGGCGGATCGGAAACGACCTCCGCCGAGGCCGTCCAGTGCGTCGCGCCGGCGGTCACCAGCGCCTTGGCCGCCTGCTCCCCCTGCTTCAGTCGGGAAAGGTAGAGCTTTGCCGGCTCGCTCGAGGCAGCATCTTCCAACCGTGCGCGCAGCCGCGTCAGTTCCCGGCGTTCGGGATCCGACAGGCTGCGGATCGGCAAAACGACCGGGCTGTTCCAGAAGCGGTCGAAGATGGTCGCGGTCTGGTCGACCGCCTGACCGACCATGGCGACGTCCAGATCTCGGAAATTGGCGGTGTCGGACGCGCCGAAATAGGCGTCTCCGATATTGCGCCCGCCGACGATCGCCAGCCTGCCGTCGGCGATCCAGGCCTTGTTGTGCATGCGCCGCGTCACCGTCAGGATGCGCAGCGCCATGTCCATGCCGCGCGCCAGCGTGCTGTCGCGGCTGAGCGCCGGATTGAAGAGCCGGACCTCGATATTGGGATGGCTGTCATAGGCCAGATAGACGTCATTGCCGCCGCGCGCATTGATGTCGTCGAGCAGGATGCGCACCCGCACCCCGCGATCGGCCGCCGCCAGCACCTCCCGGCCGAGAAGCCCGCCGGTGAAATCGTCGCGCCAGTAGTAATATTGCAGATCGAGGCTGCGGCCGGCGGCGCGGGCGGCATGGGCGCGGACCGCGAAGGCATCAATGTCGTCGGAAACCAGCCGAAGGCCGCTCTCGTCCGGGTGAGCGACGGTCTGCGGCTCGATCTCGCGGTCGAGCGGGGTCTCGCTTTCGGTGACCGGCAGCGCGTAGGAGGCCGGCCCGCGCGCCTGCGAGGCGAACCGCCCGTAGAGATAGACGGCAAGCCAGGAGGCCACGGCAAAAGCAATGATGCCGATCAACACGAATTTCGCGATGCGCAAGTCTGACTTCTCCGGAACCCCACTGCAGCACCCAGATAACGCGCGGGCATCGGAACGGTTCGATGCGGACTGCAAATATGGGCAGGAAAGTCAGCGAATGCCGCGGAGCGCCGAAGACGGCGTGGCGCGGGTGACGCGCCAGGCCGGATAGAGCGCGGCGAGCGGGCCGACCAAGATTACCCAGAACAGCGCCTCCGCGACGATGGCAAGACTGAGATAGGGTTCGAGCAGACCGGCCGAAATGCGCAGCCAAGACACCAGATGCATGCCGGCGATCCCAAGCCCGACCCCAATGACGCTGCCCATCAGGCACATCATCAGCCCCTCGACCACCACCAGCATGCGGATGCGCGCCGGCGTCCAGCCGATCGCTGCGAGGATGCCGAATTCCTGCACGCGCTCGGAAACCGACATCAGCAGCGTATTGGCCACCAGAATGGACGAGGCAAGGATCATGATGAGCGAGACCGCCGAGGTGACCGCATCCACCGTCTTGACGAAATCCATGTTCTCGGCGAATTCGGCGCTGTCGCTGACCTCGATCGTCGGCGACACCTTGGAGAGCACCGCCTTGACGGCCGCCGCCCTTTCGGGCTCGACGGGACGCGCCAGGCGGACCTGCACCAGCGAGACGCTGGCCGGGCGGCCGAAAAGTTCCTGGAGCCCCTTCAGCCGCGCCACGGCGACATTCTGATTGAAGACCGAGTCCGGGACCGAGATGCCGGTGATGCGGAAGGGTTCGTACTGGATCTGGATTTCGTCGCCCACCGTCTTGCCGAGCGCCTCGGCGACGGTGCGGCCGAGGACCACCTCGCGGTCGCCGGTGGGGATCACGCCTTGTTCCAGCGCCAGCGAGCGCCACAGGAAGCTGTCGTCCGGCCAGCCGGTGACGAAGATATTGGCCTCGTCGTCGACCTCGGCGATCGTCAGAATGATTCCCGCCGCCTCCTCGACGCCGGGCACGGCATCGAGCTTTTCGACCAGTTCGGCGGAAATCGAGCTGCTGACAAGGCTATAGGTGCCGCGCTGGCTGACGACATAGTCGCCGCCGACATCGCCGACGCCCTGGGCATAACTGTCCTGCAGGCCGCGCGTCAGTCCGGTGAGCGCAACGAAACTGCCGACCGCGACCGCGATGCCGAGCACGGTGAGTGTCGAGCGAAGTTTCTGCGACAGGAGGTTTCGTGCGGGCAAGGTCAGGAGATTCATGCGGAGACCTCGGATGTCGCGGCGATCCGCGGAACGCGCTGGTCGGAAACGATCCGTCCGTCGACCAGTTCGACCCGCCGGTCGCAGCGCTCGGCGATCGCCCGGTCATGGGTGACGATGACGACGGTGATCGCATTGTTGCGCTGCAGATCCTCGAGCAGGTCGATGATGTCGGCGCTGGACCGGCTGTCGAGGCTGCCAGTCGGTTCGTCGGCGACGATCAGTTCGGGCCGGTTGGCAAGCGCCCGGGCGATCGCCACCCGCTGCCGCTCGCCGCCGGACAGTTGCAGCGGATGCTGTCGGCCGCGCTGGCCAAGGCCCAGGCGCTCCAGCAGTTCCGCCACCCGGTCGCGGCGGTCGCGCGCCGAAATGCCCTGCCACAGCATGGCGAGTTCGATATTCTCCGCCACCGTCAGCGACGGGATCAGATAGAAGGACTGGAAGACGAAGCCGATCCGCTCTGAGCGGATGCGTGCCCAGTCGGTCCTGCCCCGCACGATCGCGCCGTCGAACAGCACCTCGCCCGAGCTGGGTTCCTCAAGGCCGCACAACACGTCGAGCAGCGTCGACTTGCCGCTGCCGCTCGGGCCGGTGATGGCGATGAAGTCGCCGCGCGCCACGGAGAAGGACACATCGTCCAGGGCGATGATGCGGCCGTTGTCATAGACACGGCGGCAGTTGCGGAGTTCGACCAGTTGGGACATGCGTGGGCTCTCAGTTCCGGCCGGCGAGTTCGGCGCGCAGGTTCTTGGTCAGCGCGGCGAGCGAACCGCCGAGCGCCCTGATCCGCGCCGCGTAGTCGTCGCGGCGGGCGACGGTCAGCGAGGCACCATTGCCGACGATATCGAAAAGGCAGAACGATCCGCCGCAGGGCCGCATCTTCCAGTCCAGCCTGCGTGCGCTGCCGTCGCGCCGGATCTGCGAGGTCAGCACCACGACATCCCGCGAACCCAGCGGCTTGGCCTCGTTGATCCGCAACCGATCGTCCGGACGGATGCGGCGATCGAGTTCCACGGCCATGACATCGCGCAGCACCAGACGGAACTCCCGACGCTCGGCTTCGCTGGCACCATCCCAGGCCTTGCCGGCAACCTTGCGCGCTATCTCGCCAAGGTCGAGATAGCGCTCGAGCAAAGGTGCAAGCTTCGCGGCGGGACCGCT
>JAHRYZ010000110.1:0-1128 GCA_020621905.1 Rhizobium sp. | reverse complement strand
TTTTCTCCACCGCGGCAATGGCGCCGTCGATATTGGCGGCCGCCGCCGGAGACGCCGCCCCGCCCCATAGGGAAGCAAGGAATACCAATACACCGACCAGACCACGCCGACGATTTTCCGCGCCGCCAGAACCTTCGAACTTCAACCAAGCGTACATGCCGACCCCGGAAAGTACTCCGCAAGATGAATGCGGCACAACTCTCCCCTTTCCAATGCGCGAATCGTCCCCACGACTACTCAAGCGCGCGCTTGACATCATATGTACGGCGTACCTAATGCGCAAAGGAAAAGGCTTCTCGGCCAATTGGCAATTGGCCGCAGGGAGGCGGGTGCTTCGTTCAGGTCTTCTTGACCTGGGGGTCAACGGAATCGGTGATGACAAGCGACTGGAGTGCGCCGATTACGGGTGCCTATTGCGAACGGACCGCGTCGGGATTCTGGGGCGAACCGCTGAATGCCAGTTCCAGCCTGCTCGTCGTCGTCGTCAGCCTCCTCGCCCTGGTGCATGTGCTTCGCACCCGTTCCCTCTCTCCCGGCCTGATCGCGCTGATGGCGCTCGCCTTGGCGATCGGAATCGGCTCGTTCCTTTGGCATACCTTCGCGACGCGCTGGGCCGAGCTGGCCGACGTGCTGCCGATCTGGGCCTTCATCGCGCTTTACGGCGCAGCCGTGCTGAAAAACTCGGTGAAGACTCCGATCGCCCTCCCGGTCGCCGTCATCTTCGGCGCAATCGTGTTCGTAGCCGGTTTGGCCCTGTCGATGCGAGATACGCACATGCTGGGAGACACCGTCAGCGGCTCCACCCAGTACCTGCCGGCCCTGTTCGTCGTATTCGCGACCGGCCGCATGGCGTGGAAGGAACGTCATCCGTCGTTTCGCCTGATCGCCGTCGCAATCGCGCTGTTCGCCCTCTCCTTCGCCTTCCGCAGCCTCGACATGCCGCTCTGCTCCGTCGTTTCGTTCGGAACGCATTTTCTCTGGCACGTCACCAATTGCCTGGCCTTCGGCGTCTTGCTGGCGGCCCTGATCCGCTTTCCGCCGGGCAACGGCAAGGTGGCGGACAAGTGACGCCGAGGCTTGACGCGCGGCAATTGCGACAAGGCCCCACCATTACCAAGATTTAACTTC
>JAHRYZ010000109.1 GCA_020621905.1 Rhizobium sp. | reverse complement strand
AGAATTGCATCCTGGTTCAAATAGCTTTTCGCCGCGCTCGAAGGACCGATGCAAACAAAACTGTCGGCGGTCTTGCCGTAGGGGGCCTCACGATCAACCTCGGAACATATGCAGACCGTCTTGAGACCGAGATCGCGGCCCGCGCGCTGGATGCGCGTGGCGATCTCGCCTCGGTTGGCAATCAGGACCGTATCGAAGCGCATGCTGGATACAGAGGCCTCGTCGAGCGGTGACCCCATCACGCGATCTCCGCCAGCACGTCGCCGGTCTCGACCTCGCCGCCATCGATATCGGTCAGGCGGGCGATGCGCCCGGAGCACGGTGCCGCGATTGCATTGAACACCTTCATTGCTTCAATGACGAACAGCGTTTGGCCTTCCTCCACCGGGTCGCCAAGCCTGACGAACGGCGCCTGCCCAGGTGCTGGCGAGCGGTGCAACACGCCAGAGACAGGGGCCGTGACTGGAAAGACAGCAGCCGGCGTGGCGACCCCAGCATCGCTTGGCCCCAGGGCCTGCGAGTGCCCAGAATCCGACGCCGGCTCCGAACCGGGCCTGTCGCTCCGGAAAATTCGAACCGTTACGTCTTTCTCGGTCACCGCCAACTCGGTAACATTTGATCGTCCGACAAAATCGATCAAAGTTTTGATTTTCAACAGGTCCATAAGCGTGCCCGGTACTTCAGAATGACTGCACCGCACCCCGGACTGTCGGGGTCGGTTTGAACTGCCTTCTTCCGTAACACGAGCACTCCCCCGATGGGGGCAGACGAACTTTTGATGGACCGGCTTCATCCCCTCCTTCAACGCCCGCAAGACGTAGTGACCACCGACAGAAAGCGCAGGCCAGTTGCGTCCCGCACCGAGAAAAGCAGACTTGTCTTCGCCTTGAAACGATCCGAACCGCCGCCCCTCTCGATCATCGGCGCGACGGCGAAGACGGGAGCCTTGAAATATCTCTGTGTTTCCTTTTTTTCAGGCTCTTGCAGCACTGTCTCTTCCGTCTTGTTTAAGCTCGTTTTGTCCCAACTCCGCTCGTTTGTAGCTGGATTTGACAGACGCCCTGCGGCGGCGGCATGGCTCAAACCGCGCGAGCGGGCGCTCTCGAAACCAGGGGCAATCGCCAAATTAAAAACGCTGATTCGACGACCTTGCCAAGGTCATCGACCGCTATACCGAGGAACCCGTCACGGAGATTGGTCGCACAAAAGCGCAAGTCTTAAAGGCGATCAAGAACCACGACATCGCCAACATGCCTTGTTCTTCGATCAAATCGAAAGACATCGTTGAAATTCGGCTGTCGCTGACGGCCAAACCACAGACCGTCGGCAACTACGCCAGTCATCTCGCGGCGATCTTCGCCATTACGCGACTGATGTGGGACTACCGGCGCGAAGAACAGGAGATGAAGGACGCGATCAAAGTCGCTCGACGCATGGGCACTATCTCCCGCTCCGCGCAACGCGATCGAAGACCCACATTGGATGAAGTCGATCGACTGATCGGCCATTTTATGGAACGGCGGATGAAAGCTCCCCTGGCAATGCCGATCCACAAAAAACATCGTCTTCGCTCTTTTCTCCACACGTCGCCAGGAGGACATCACGCGGATCGAATGGAGAGATTTTCAGCGGGAGCACAGACATGTCCTCGTGCGGGACATGAAACATCCTGGAAAGAAAATCGGCAATGACGCCTGGGCGGACCTTCCGGAGCAGGCAATCCAGATCGTCGACACCATGCCAAAGAGCAAACGGCAGATCTTCCCCTACTCCACCGACGCCATCTCGGCGAACTTCACGCGTGCCTGCAAACTGCTTGATATCGACGATCTCCACTTTCACGACCTACGGCACGAGGGCATTTCACGGCTGTTTGAGATGGGCTGGAATATCCCCCATGTGGCTGCGGTCAGCGGCACCGTTCATGGTCAACCTCAGCGCCACCCGTCGTGAAACGTTGATAAGTATGCAACTGGATTGGTCTGACGTTAACAATGAGACGGGTAGAAGCTTATCAAAGCCGTGCCAGATGATATTGGCCAACAATCGGCATTTGGCGATGCCCAAGCGCGGGTGCGGGGGCTGGTGCACAGTGACGTTAATTTCATTGCCCGACCTGTTCGGACCTGCTTGTCTGGCAGGACCCTGCGGAAATAAAAGATGAACTCACTCGAGCAGACAAGGTCAGCGGCGGCTTATGCCAGCCTTTTTTCCGCTGCTGCAACGATCGCCTCAACGGTGATTCCGAAGTGCCGATACAGGTCCTTTGCCGGACCTGAGGCTCCAAAGGACTGCATGCCTATGAAAGTGCCGTCATTACCGATGAAATAGTCCCAACCCTGACGGATCGCGGCTTCGGTCGCGATCTTGACGGGCGCTTCACCAATGACGGACTTGCGGTAGTCGTCCGGCTGTTCGGCAAACAGTTCGAAGCAGGGAACGGAGACAATGCGGGCGGCGATACCCTTGCCATTCAAGACTTCCGCAGCCTTGACCGCGAGTTCGACTTCCGAACCGGACACGAAGATCGTGACCTTGGCATTGTCGGCCGATCGCAATTCGTAGGCCCCTCTGGCGCATAGGTTTTCTCCCACATAGTCGAGGCGCGACGGGGCAAGGGTCTGGCGGGTGAGCGCGAGGCCGGACGGGCGATGCTGTTCTTTCAGTGCCAGTTGCCAGCATTCCGCCGTCTCAACGGCGTCAGCCGGGCGGAACATCAGGAGGTTCGGGATCGCACGCAACGCTGCCATCTGTTCAACCGGCTCATGGGTCGGACCGTCTTCTCCAACGCCGATGGAGTCATGGGTCAGGACGTGGATGACGCGGATGCCCATCAGCGCAGCAAGACGGATCGACGGACGGCAATAGTCCGAGAAGATCATGAAGCCACCGGCATAGGGGATGAGGCCGCCATGCAGCGCAATCCCGTTCATAGCCGCCGCCATGCCGTGCTCTCGGATGCCCCAGTGCATGTAGCGCCCGGAAAAATCAGCCGGTGTGATCGATTTCATTTGGCTGGTCTTGGTGTTGTTCGACGGCGTCAGGTCGGCCGAACCGCCAAAGGTTTCCGGCAGAAGGCCATTGATGACCTCAAGCGCGTCTTCCGAGGCCTTGCGGGTGGCGATCGCGGGTGGGCTGCCGGCCAGTTTCCGCTTGTAGGTGTCCATCGCGCTGTCCAAGCCAGCCGGGAGTTCGCCAGCAAAACGGCGCGTGAACTCGGACTTCCTGGCCGTTTCAGTTGCGGCAAGACGCGCATCCCAGGCCTTGTTTGCTTCAACGGAGCGCAATCCAGCGGCACGCCAGGCGTCGAGCATGTCGGCGGGAATGCTGAAGGCTTCCGATTCCCAGTTCAGCGCCGTGCGAGCAGCAGCGATTTCGTCTGCGCCGAGCGGCGAGCCGTGCACCTTGTGCGTACCCTGCTTGTTCGGTGCGCCAAAACCGATCACCGTTTTGCAGGCTACCAGCGTCGGGAGATCGGATTTCTGGGCAGCCTCAATTGCGGCAGCGATCTCATCGGGATTGTGGCCATCGACGCGGATCGTGTTCCAGTGAACGGCCCGAAAGCGGGCAATCTGGTCGGTTGAGTCCGTCAGCGAAACCGCACCGTCGATGGTGATGTTGTTGTCGTCCCAGAAGACGATCAGCTTGTTGAGCTTCAGGTGCCCGGCCAGCGCGATGGCTTCGTGGCTGATGCCCTCCATCAGGCAACCGTCGCCGCATATCACATAGGTAAAATGATCCTGCAGGTCGGAACCGAACTCTTCCGCGAGCTTGCGTTCGGCAATCGCCATGCCGACTGCATTGGCAATGCCCTGGCCAAGCGGTCCGGTCGTCGTCTCGATGCCCGAGGCATGTCCATATTCCGGATGGCCCGCCGTCTTCGAGCCCAGCTGACGGAAGGACCTGATATCCTCGATCGTCATGTCCTCATAGCCCGTGAGGTAGAGCAGCGAGTAGATGAGCATCGAGCCGTGGCCGGCCGAGAGTACGAAACGGTCGCGGTCCGCCCAGAGCGGGGCCTTTGGATTGAACTTCAGGTACCGGGAGAACAGGACCGTTGCCACATCGGCTGCCCCCAGGGGCAGGCCCGGGTGGCCGGAGTTGGCCTTTTCAACGGCATCCATCGAAAGGAAGCGGATCGCGTTTGCCATCCGGTCGTGTTTTTCGCGAGAGATCATGACTTTTCCGATGTTTCAGGGATCGACTAAACGACAGCGGTGACCCGTTTAAAAATGTCCAGATAGCCTTCCACGGTCCAGGCGGAGCGGCCGATGAACAGGCCATCGATGGCCGGCTGGCTGGCAAGCTCAGCACAGTTCAGTGCGTTGACGCTGCCGCCATAGAGAATGGGAACAGCGCGACCCAAACAGGCGCTGGCGACAGCCGCGATTTTTTCGTGTCTTGCACTGGCATAGTCTATCGTCGCCGGGATCCCGTTGACGCCGATCGCCCAGACGGGTTCGTAGGCGATCAGGATTGTCGCCGCCTTCTCCGGCCCATCCAGAAGCGAAAGGGCACCCTCGACCTGTCGACGCAGGACGGCGTCGGCTTCTCCGGCCTCGCGCTGCGCCAGCGTCTCGCCGATACAGATCAGCGGTATCAGGCCATGACGGACGGCCGCCGCCGTTTTCAGGCCCACGGTCGCATCGGTCTCATTGAAGAACTCGCGCCGTTCACTGTGACCGATCTCGACCAGGTCGAGGTTGCAGTCCCTGAGCATGACCGGCGATATTTCTCCCGTCCAAGGCCCGCCATTGTCCCAGTGCATGTTCTGGGCGCCGACCTTCACACTTGTAGAGGCAAGGCGCTCCTTGACCTGGCGCATTGTGGTGAACGGCGGCACGATGAAGCGCTGGACGCGCGGATGGCTGTCCCCATCGGCGGCAGCCAGCCCATCGGCGAAAGCAAGCGCCTCGGCCAAGGTCTTGTTCATCTTCCAGCTTGTTCCGACCCAAAGTGTCGAGGTGCTCATCTCATTCTCCTCCCGGCAACGGGCAATGTAATGTTGTCGGACATGGTCAGCGGTTGAAACCTGTGTCGATGTGAGGTTCCCAGTAAGCGACGGATTCCCGGATCATCGCGACGACATTGCTGTCGGTCGGTTCGCGCTCGCGGAAAGACAACTCCATGCAGATTTCGTTGTCGATGCCGCCTGCAGCCTCGATCGTGCGGATCACCTTCTCCGGCTGGATGCGGCCGTCCAGGTTGTGCTGAGCGGTGAAAGGCCAGTGGCCTCCCTTGTTGGTGGACGATTGCTTGACGTGGATAATGGGCGACTCGTGCGGAAAGGCGGCGGCCCAGGCATAGGGATCGCAATCGTCGGGATTGCTGGACGTGACATCACCATGGTCGATGTCGACGAGCATCTTGAACGGCAAGGGCAGTTTCGCAGCCGCAAGACGTTTGTCAAAGGATCGGCATTCGGCGATCGTGTGGCCAAATTCTCGCCCCACCGACATCGGCTCCCAGAACAGATAGGAAAGGCCTGCGGCTTCCGCGTGATCGGCCACCGCGTGCCAGCATTCGATCGCGATCTCGATCAAAGCTTCGCGACGCACCGGATCGTCATAGTCCTTCTGGGTGAAGACGGCGAACTGGGTACCCATGGCACTCGCCCCAAGCTCTGCGGAAATATCGGCCAGCGTGCGAAACCAGTCGATATAGTGGCGGCGGATATCGGCATCCGGATGACCGAAATGGTTGAGACGGCCATAGGTGCTGGTCATCATCGAGGTGACCTTCACGCCTGTTCTCTCCATCGCGCTCTGGAATTGCCGAAGGCGCTTGGCGATGACCGATGCGGGCCAGGACGGGTTGATAAACTCGGGAGTCAGCTGGATATGGCCGATCCGGATTCGCTCAGCCAGCGTGTCGATCAGGTCATCGACATCGGCGAACCGATTGACCAACGGATTTGTGTTCAGCGACAATCTCAGTGCCAAGATATTCCTCCTCAATATCACGACATGGCCGGCTCCGTGGCTTGGTGTCGTGTCTCGTTCTCTTGAATTCAACTGCTCGCCCTAGGCGGGGCATTCCCTCGCGATGCCCTCTATCGCCGTCGGAATGTCTGCGAACCGATCGACCAGCGCTTCTGGAAGCAGGGCTGCAAGCGGCGTCTTGGCATAACCGTAGCTCACAGCGATGACCGGCACGCCTGCAGCCTTGGCCGTTGCGACATCGACTTCGGAATCGCCAATGAAGATGATCCGATCGCCACCGCCGGCATGGCTCGCTGTTTCCAGCAGATGCCGTGGATCGGGTTTGCCCACGCCAAACGTATCCGGACCTGCAATGACGGGAAAAAAGTGTGCAAGCCCGAGGTCGCTCAGGATCGCCTTGGCATAGAGCTCGATCTTGTTGGTACAGACCGCAAGCCGCCAACCGTCTTCGGCGAGCATGGCAAGCGTCCGCTCGACATCCGGATAGGGCCTCGTTTCCCGCGACAGGTGCTCGGAATACAATTCGGTGAAGCGCGTGATCGCACGGAGACCCGGATCGTTCTGCCAATCGACAGCGCGCAGGGTCAAGGCCCCCGAACCAGATTGGAAATGCCGTGACCGATGAGTTTGCGCGTTGCGGGACGCCAATCGCTGGCAAACGCATTTCCAGCATCAGCCGGTCCAGGGCACCGGCAGGATCCGGAACGCTGTCGACCAGCGTTCCGTCCAGGTCGAAGACGATCGTCCCCTGTGTTCACCAGAACGGTTGGTCATTTCCCGGTTTTCCTAGCCATGGATCGCGCGAGTTTCGGACGCGAGGACAGCTTCGTGCATGGCTTCCGACAAGGTTGGATGCGGGAAAATCGTTGCCGCAAGCTGTTCGCGTGTGGCCCCCATCGCCATGGCGAGGGAGAAGACGGGGATGAGTTCGCTGACATTGGGCCCGAGCATATGCGCGCCGATCACCTGACTGGTGGCTGTATCGAAGAGGACCTTGACCATGCCGTCGACTTCACCCAGCGTCACCGCCTTGCCGTTGCCCCGCAAATTGAAACGGCCGATCTCAACCTCCCGGCCGCTGGCAATGGCTGACTGTTCCGTCATGCCGATGGATGCCAACTGGGGATTGGCAAACACGCAGGACGGAACAGGTCCGAGACCTTGATGACCGGCACGTCCGGCGATCCCTTCTACGCAAATGATGCCTTCATGTTCAGCCTTGTGCGCCAACATTGGCGGCCCCGCGACATCGCCTATCGCATAGATGCCCGGTACGGTCGTGCGCCCCTGGGACAGTGTCCGAATGGCCCCATTCGACAATTCGACACCAAGACGCTCCAGCCCCAGTCCTTCGATATTGGCCACGACACCGCTGCCGACAGAAGTTTTTCCGTATCGAGGATGCGCGTCTCGCCATCTGGAAGCGTGATCCTGACGCTCAAGCAGGCGCCGGCAACTGCGGCATTGGAAACACTCGCGCCACAGATGATCTCGATACCCTTCTTGTGCAATGCCTTGGCCATGAGATCCGCAACCTCGGCATCCTCCAGCGGCAGAATGCGCGGCATGCGCTCAACCAACGTCACCTTCGTCCCGAGTTCTGCATAGAAGGCTGCGAACTCGACACCGATGGCACCACCCCCGATGATGACAAGCGAAGACGGAATTGCCGTCGCAGTCATGGCATGATGATACGACCAGATGGCGCCACCATCCGGCTTAAGGCCTGGCAAGACGCGCTCGCGCGCACCGGTGGCGACGACAATATGTGAGGCTTCATAGTCCCCGGGCGGAAACACGCCCTTCGGCGTGTCGCCTGACGCCTCCCTCACCCGGACCAGGCCGCGATCAGCGATTTCAGCTTCGCCCCAGATCGTATCGATCTTGTTCTTGCGCAAGAGAAACTGCACGCCCGCGTTCAACTGGCCGGCAACGCTGCGCGAGCGCTCGACCATCTTTGACAGACTGATCGAAGGCTCGGCGGCGTCGATGCCAAAGCGGGAAGCGGTACGAAAACCATGCAGGATCTCGGCCGAGTGCAGCAATGACTTAGTGGGAATGCAGCCCCAGTTCAGGCAAATACCCCCGAGATGACGACGCTCCACCACGGCTGTTTTGAGGCCGAGTTGCGCGGCGCGGATTGCAGCGACATAGCCGCCCGGTCCCGCGCCGATGACGATCAAATCATAGGCTGGCATCCGCCTGTCCTTTCGAGAAAATCTGGAGAGAAGGCAAAGTATGTCCGGGGCTCCGGTCAGCCGCACTGTGTACCCTTGGGAGCACACAGTGCGGCCGGGAGGTGAAGCGCGCGATCAACCGGCGCTTCGAACGTTTTCCGCCACGAGCCGGCCGACGCGCGAGGCAGCTTCCAGCTGTGGCAGGTGCCCAACATTCGGCAGACGATAAAGGCCGACATGCGACGGCACTGCATCGGTCTGCTCGGACGGGATGATCCGATCCTCGCGGCCGACGATGGCCCGAACAGGTCCGCCAAAGCGGTGAAGGGCATCGCGGATCGAGAAGAGCTGCGTGTTGCCGGCGAAGACACCGGCCGCAAGACGCCCCTGGTGATCGACCATTGCCGTATCCTCACGCGCCGACAAGGTCGCACGAACCAGAACCCCAGGCAGTGAAGCCGGATCATGGACCAGCAGTTCGAGCCAGACCTTCAGCGCCGCCTCGCTCGTCGAGGAGAGGAAGCCGGCGACGTAGTCGCCGTTGATCCTCGGCCCGAGCCCGGCGGGTGCCAGAAGCGATAGCGAGCGCACCTGGAGACTCCCGCCACCGGCGATGCCTGCGGCAACAGCGGCACCGAGCGAATGGCCGACGAGGTGGAGCCGGTCGATCCCGCTGGCAGCGAGCGTGGCATGGACGGCTGCGGTCAGGCTGTCGAAATCGGTGACAGACGATGATGCAGCCGCGCCGTGACCGGGAAGATCAAGAGCAAGAATGGGATTGGTGAGGCCGATATGGGCAACAAACGGCCGCCAGGCGGAGACGTCTCCACCGAAACCATGAATGAGCACAACCGGATCGCCGGTTCCCGATTGAAGGGTGCGCAGAGGCAAAGCGCCGCCCGTGGCGCGAACCGTACCGCCGCTGAAGGGCAGAACGGACGATACACCAGGCTTGCTGCGCTGGAAGGCTTCAACGTCGCGCTTGACCACAGCACCCCGCGGCCCCGTGCCCGGGATCTGCGCGATATCGACCCCGGCGCTGCCGGCGAGCCGCCGCGCAAGCGGAGACGATCCACCGGTCCCCGTCTTCAGAAAAGCGGTTTCCAGTTCCCGACCGCGTTCGACAGGCGTGATTGACGCGCTCTCAACTGCCGTGCTGGCGGCCTCCTGGGCGTCTACGCGGGCAGTGCTCGTGGCGGCGGCGGTTTCCAGAACCTCGCCCTCGCTGCCGACCATGATGATCGGTTCGAGGACGGTTGCCATATCGCCGACCTTGTAGCGGATTTCCAGAACCGTGCCGGTCTCGAAGGCTTCCACTTCGAAAACGGCCTTCTCGGATTCCACCTCGGCGACGATATCGCCCTTCTTGACCTTGTCGCCGAGCTTGATGTTCAGTGCTGTAATCTTGCCTTCGGTCAGATCCTGCCCGACCTGCGGCATAAGAATGGGACGTGCCATCAGATTGCTCTCTTTCTCAAGCGACTCGGCGCCGGACGGATTCAACCGACTGAGCGACGAAGTCCACGGTCTTTCGGGTCGCTGCGGCGAACTCGGCGGCCGTCGTGGCGAACGCCCCGAACTGCGCGAATTCCTCCGGCTGCATGCCGTCGAATTCATAGGCCTGCCGGAAATATGGAATGCGCATCAGCTTCTCGATCGTTTCAGCGGGCGCATCTTCGTCGATGGCACGCGGATCGAATTCGGGCAGCCTGTCTTCGGCCTGCATCAACTGGGCGATGTAACCGGGGGGGCAGGTGTAGACGAAGTCACCGCCGGCCAGCTTGGATATGTGCCAGCTGGAGGCCGTTCCGCCTGGACCCGCATCAGAGACACGCATGGAGCATTGCAGCATCTTGCTCGGGTGTCCGCGCTCCTTGCCATACCGGTAGGCGCGCTTGAGGACGGCAAGTTCGCCATGCAGAATGTCTTCTGGAGACAGCACAATGCCTCGCGCATCGGCCTGCGCCTTCAGATCGCCGACATTGCCAAGCCTGGCAGACATGTGCGTGATGACGGAACGCCATTTCGACAGATCCCCCATTGCCTTCGCCCGTTCCAGACCGCGTGACGGCATCCATGCAGGCGACATATTGAGGCACGGTGAAGGAGTCGTGTTGTTGGTCGAAATGCCGCGCGCCGTAAGCTCCTCGATGACTTCGTAACCTTCCTTGGAGCCCGGGATCTCTACCATCACGTTCGGGGCGATCTCGGCAAGCTGCAGGCCCTGTTCAAGCATGCGCGCCCGGTTGGTGACGAACCGCGGATCAACCTGCCCGACACGAGACCGTATTTTCCGCCGGACACCTCATAGACCTTGCGGATCATTGCCGCCCCGCGACGAACCACGTCGAGATAGATATTCCAGTAGATACTTTCGATGTCGTCCGATCCGCTGGCAGTCGCCAGACTGCGGATTTCATCAGCCCAGAAAGCCGGGTCGGCCTGAATTGCCTGCAATGAAAGCGGCGGGTTGGTGGTGACACCGCGAAATCCCATCTCGCCGGTTGCCGACACGTGCTCCGCATCGAAAAGGCGCGTGAGTTGCGCCTCCCAGTCGGTGCGTTTCTCCGCCGGTGCATCCTTCAGGACCGAAGCCTTCCACCCCGAATAGATCATTGGAGACGAGTCCCACCAGATCTCACAGTCTGGATTGGTCGCGGCAAGTTTTTCCAATACGTTCATAGACATCGAACTATCCTGTCTCGTTCGGAGAACCTTGGTCATTCAGCAGCAAGAGCGAAAGACGTGGCGTGCAGTGTGCGACGGGAAGCAACGACAATGTCGTCGACCTGCGGAACGCTGGCCTTCTCAAGCTCGAGGTTGAACGGAACGGGAATGTTGAGACCGGCGACGATTTCAATCGGCGCATCGAGATCGTAGAAGGCTTCGGCCTGAATGATGGAGGCGATGTCAGAAGCGACGCCGCCCCGGCGGACGGCTTCCTGGACGATCACAACCCTGTTCGTCTTGCAGCCGAGGTAGATCATCTCCTTGTAAAGCGGCACCGGGTGCTGGATCGAACACGCCGGCGTAATACCTCCTCGGCGAGCTTTGCCGCGGCTTCGAGGGCGCGCGATCATGTTGGACCGGGCGATGATCGTCGTCCTTCCCTGCCGCTGATGTCGCCCTTGCCGAACTCGACATGCTCGCCGTCGGGCACCGTATGGTCATGTAGAGGTGGTGCCCAGGAACATGACCGATCTTCTACGCAAGGCTGTTCGAAGACCTGGCGTCGGAAGGCACCGACAGCATGACGACCTTGAGATGGGAATGTGAGGAAGAGAGCCTCGAGGTTTCGCGAATGCCGCTGCCACGCGCCGCCTGTGCCGCCCTCGGTGCGCATGACAACCGGACGCAGCCTCGCCGGTCATCAGACGAAACTTAGCCTGGTTGACCAGCATGTCATGCCCAGCATGATAAGCGACATACAGGATTTCAACGATGGGACGCGCACCGGCAATCGCTGCCCCGACACCGACGCCAATCATACCCGCCTCGGCGATCGGCGTGTCTCGGACACGTTTTGCTCCATACTTGTCCAGCAGGCCCTCGGTCACCTTGTAGGACCCGCCACGCTCGGCAATGCCCTCACCGATGATGAAGACCGAACTGTCGCGTCCCATTTCCTCGACGATCGCCTCACGCAGGGCGTCACGGTACATAAGCTCTCTAGCCATCTTCTTTTCCTCTCTCCCGGAAGCTCAATAGGCGGCGGCGAATTCGCGGAAGTCCGCAATCGTCACCTCACCGCTTGCCTTCGAAAACTCGACCGCAGCCTCGAATTCCTCACGGATCTCGTTTTCGATCGCATCGATTTCAGACTGGTCGATGCCGGACATTTCAGTCAGCGCGTTACGGGCACGGTCGACCGGATCGCGCTCCTGGTAGTAGGCGAGCTGGTCGGCCGGCATGTACTTGCCGGGATCGTTCACGTGATGGCCCATGTGGCGGTAGGTCTTGGCCTCGATGAGGATCGGGCCTTCGCCACGGCGGCATTTTTCCACCGCATCCTTCGTCATGTTGTAGACGGCCAGCGGATCGTTGCCATCAACCTGATGGCTCTCGACACCGATTGCCAGGCCGCGCTTGTAAAGGTCCACTTCGCGGGTCGATTCCTCGATCTTCGTCGACACGGCGTACTGATTGTTTTCGACGACCAGCACGAATGCCAGGTTCCAGATGGCCGCGAGATTGAGAGATTCCATGAAGGTGCCGTTGTTTGATGCACCGTCCGTCGTGAATGTCACGGTGACCGCATCCGACCCTTGATCTGCGAGGCCAGTGCGGCACCAACGCCGAGCGGTGTGCCGGCACCCACGATTCCGTTCGCGCCCAGATTGCCGGCCTTGATGTCGGCAATATGCATGGAGCCGCCATATCCACGGCAATAGCCGGTATCCTTCTGGAGAAGCTCGGCGACCATCTTGTTGATGCTGGCGCCCCAGGCAATGCAATGGCCGTGACCGCGATGGGTCGAGGCAATGTAGTCACCGTCCTGCAGCGCGGCGCACACTCCGGTCGCGATGCCCTCCTGCCCAAGATAGGGGTGGAAATAGCCGCGGATGAGACCCTGGCGATACAGCTTGATGCCCTCGGTCTCGAAAACGCGGATCTTATAAGCC
>JAHRYZ010000108.1 GCA_020621905.1 Rhizobium sp. | reverse complement strand
GCGCCGCCATTTCGGGCACCAGAGAGGTCGGGGTCATGCCGGGCTGGGTGTTGATTTCCAGCCAGATGAGCTCACCATCCTCGGAGAAGCGATCGTCGTAACGGAAGTCCGAGCGACTCACTCCGCGACACCCGACCGCCTGATGTGCCGTGAGGGCCAATGAGTGTATTTTTTGGTAAATTTTCGGTGAAATTTCCGCAGGAAGTACGTGACGGGACCCGCCCGCAACATAGTTGGAATCATAGTCATAGAAGCCATGCCCCTGCGGCACGATCTCGATGACGCCGAGCGCCTTGTCGCCCATGACGCCGCAAGTCAGCTCGCGGCCGGCGACATAGTGTTCAACCATGACACGGTCGCCATAGCGCCACTCGCTGGAGCCCAGCGACTGCGGCGGATGCGACGCATCCTCGCGCACGATGACGACGCCGAAGCTCGAGCCCTCACGAACCGGCTTCACGACATAAGGCGGCGCGATCGGATGTTCGTTGCCGATGTCGAAACGCGACATCACCCTGGCTTCGGCGACCGGGACGCCGGCATGACCGGCGACGATCTTCGCCTGCCCCTTGTCCATCGCGAGCGCCGAAGCGAGCACGCCGGAATGCGTGTAGGGAATCTGCAGATATTCGAGAACGCCCTGAATCGTGCCGTCCTCGCCGAAAGGCCCGTGCAGCGCATTGAAGGCCACATCCGGACGAAGGTCGGCGAGTACCTGGCCGATATTGCGGTCGACGTCGATTCGCGTGACGCGGTAACCTTCACCCTCGAGAGCAGCAGCGCAGGCATTCCCCGACGACAGCGACACCGGCCGCTCGGAAGAAAGACCACCCATCAGGACGGCTACATGCTTGCCACTCATCAACGCCCCCGCAAATTGCAGACCAACTCTCGGACATCGGGCGGCGATGACGCCATCAGGAAAGGCCCTGTCCTTTGCTCAAGTTAGACAACAGTAAGGTTAATGAAGTGTTTACTTTCGTTAACCGACCGCATCGGACGACGGATTTATTTGCTCGGCCGGCGCGTGATGAAGTGAGCACAAGGCTTTGGAAACAAACGACGAAATTGGGGTTAATGGCGCGCGGCCGCTCAGCCGGCAAGACGCTCGGAACGCGCCTGATGGAGGACCGGCGACAGGGCGATGGCCCCGTTCGACAGCGAGTCGATGTCCCGATGGCGCACGATTCGATTGCGTCCGCTCGCCTTGGCGACATAGAGCGCACGCGGCCTCGGAGAAGATCCGTTGAAGCCCGACGCCGGTTGTCGGCAATGCCGCCGGATATCGATGCGCACGGGTTTTCACCGGCTGCCACAAGTGCGCACTGGCGCACTATGTCGGCGCGCTCAGTAAACTGAGGCGCCGTCCTCGACCAAAGGACGGCGAACTCCTCGCCGCCGATGCGGGCACAGACCTCGCCGTCGGCGAAGGTTTCCCGGATGACCTCGGCGACCGCGGCAATGACGTCATCGCCGGCCGAATGCCCAAAAGTGTCGTTGACCGCCTTGAAGCGGTCGATGTCGAACAGCACGAGCGAGGCATCGCCACGACTGTCGTCGAATGCCTTGTGGAAGGCCCGGCGGTTGAGCAGGCCGGACAGCATGTCGATCCGGCTGATCCGTTCCAGCTCGGAGCGCGAGACGCCGAGATCGTAGATGGCGAAGCCGACCACGGCATAGGCGATCACCGCGACGACGAAGGACACCGGCGGCGTCAGCACCGTGGCGATCACCAGGGCCGGAAAGAGATCGTAGGGCAAGAGATCGAAAGCGACGAGGACGAAATGGGCGCAGAGGTTCAGCCCATAGGCCAGCATGGCGATCTTCGTCGCCATCCATATCGCACGCCTGACCACTGCGCGGCGGCTGGAGAATTCGCCGAGCGTCAATTGCCGCACGATCCAGTTTCTGGTCGCATTCCCCATGACCCACTCTCCCAAGACGCAGGTAGAATAGAGACGCCCGCTTAACAATTCGTCGAGCGGGCGTGCGAGGGATGAATTATCTGGAATCAATCTTCCCGCCCCGGGCGGCAAACCGGAGAGAAGGGGAGCCGGCCCTGCCCGCTCCCGCCCGTTACTCCGCCGTCACGCCGTGGAACGGCCTGACCTCGCGGCCCGGCATGAAGATGCCGATCCGCTTGATTTCCCATTCGAGCTTGATGCCGGAATGCTCGAAGACACGCTGGCGCACGGTCTCGCCGAGATATTCGAGATCGTAGGCCGTGGCATGGCCGACATTGATCATGAAATTGCAGTGCAGCGACGACATCTGTGCGCCACCGATCATCAGGCCGCGGCAGCCGGCCTGGTCGATCAGTTCCCAGGCCGAATGGCCCTCCGGGTTCTTGAAGGTCGAGCCGCCGGTCTTTTCCTTGACCGGTTGCACCGTCTCGCGGTGATGGCGAACCGCGTCCATGTCGGCGCGGATCTTGGCCTTTTCTTCCGGATAGCCCTCGAACAGCGCGCTGGTGAAGATCAGTCCCTCCGGCGCGTTGGAGTGGCGATAGCTGTAGCCCATCTCGGCCTTCGACAGGACATGCACATTGCCCTTGCGGTCGACCGCCTCGACTTCGACCAGCCGCTCGGCCGTCTCCCCGCCATTGGCGCCGGCATTCATCAGCAAGGCTCCGCCGATCGAGCCCGGAATGCCGTAGTAGAAGTGGAAGCCACCGATATTGTGGTCCATCGCCATGGCGGCGATGTGCTTGTCGGGGCATATCGCGCCCGCCCGGATGCGGTTTTCACCGGCGAGCTCGACCTGGCCGAAACCCTTGGCGGACAGGCGGATGACGACGCCCGGAATGCCGCCGTCGCGCACCAGGAGGTTCGAGCCGACGCCAATTACGGTCAGCGGAACGTCCTGCGGCAGAAGCTTGAGAAAGGCGACGAGGTCGTCCCGGTCGTGCGGCTGGAACATCAGCTCGGCGAGGCCGCCGGCCTGGAACCACGTCACGCGATCCATCGGCGCATCCGGCGTCAGCCGACCGCGCAACTCTTCAACACCCGGCCCGAGCGAGGCCAGCAGCTTTTCCCCATCCACCTGTTTCATTCAAGACTTTCCCGAAAACGCTTCCAGTTCGCGCGGCAGCGACGCCGCCCACTGGGTGATGTTACCTGCTCCCAAGAGAATCACGAAATCACCCGGTTGTGCAATGCCCGCAACGATCGGTGCCAGCTGATCGGGCGACGGCAGGTAGCGGGCGTCGCGATGGCCGCCGGCGCGGATGCGCTCGACCAGGGCCTCGGCATTGGCGCCCTCGATCGGATCCTCCCCCGCGGCATAGACCGGGGCGAGAAGCAGCGTGTCGGCATCGTTGAAGCAGTTGGCGAAATCCTCGAACAGGCTCGACAGGCGGGTATAGCGATGCGGCTGGTGGACGGCGATGATGCGGCCCTCACAAGCCTCGCGTGCCGCCTTGAGCACGGCCTTGATCTCGACCGGATGGTGGCCGTAGTCGTCGAACACCTGCACGCCGTTCCACGTTCCGGTCAGGGTGAAGCGCCGCTTGACGCCGCCGAAGGAGGAAAGCCCCTTGCGGATCGCCTCTTCCGCAATGTCGAGCCGGTTGGCGACCGCGATCGCGGCGCAGGCATTGGCGACGTTATGGCGGCCCGGCATCGGCAGCCGGAGGTCCTTGAAATTGAACACCCGGCCGGTACGGCGGCGGCGGATCTCGACGTCGAAGATCGAATGCGTGCCCTCGAGCCTCACATTGGAATAGCGCACGTCGGCCTGCGGGTTCTCGCCATAGGTGATGACCTTGCGATCCTCGATGCGGCCGACCAGCGCCTGGACTTCCGGATGATCGAGGCACATCACGCCGAAGCCGTAGAACGGCACGTTCTCGACGAACTGGCGGAAGGCAGCGCGCACGGCGTCGAAGGTTCCGTAATGGTCGAGATGCTCGGGGTCGATATTGGTGACGATCGCCACTTCGGCCGGAAGCTTGAGGAAGGTGCCGTCCGATTCGTCGGCCTCGACCACCATCCACTCGCCCTCGCCCATGCGGGCATTGGTGCCATAGGCATTGATGATGCCGCCATTGATGACGGTCGGGTCGAGCCCGCCGGCATCGAGCAGGGCCGCAACCATCGAGGTCGTCGTGGTCTTGCCGTGCGTGCCGCCGATGGCGATCGCATTGCGGAAGCGCATCAGCTCGGCCAGCATTTCGGCGCGGCGCACGATCGGCAGCAGCTTTTCGCGCGCCGCGACGAGTTCCGGATTGTCCTTCTTGATCGCGGTCGAGACGACCACCACCTCGGCATCGCCGAGGTTTTCGGCCGTGTGGCCGACATGGACCTCGATGCCCTTGGCGCGCAGGCGCTGGACATTGGCACCGTCGGCCTGGTCCGATCCCTGGACGCGATGGCCGAGATTGTGCAGCACTTCGGCGATGCCGCTCATCCCGATCCCACCGATGCCGATGAAATGGACGAGCCCGATGGAGGTCGGCATTTTCATGAATTGGCTCCCTTCACGTGAGCGATATCCTTGCCAGCGGCAATAGACTCAACAAGGTCGGCGAGCAAGCGTGTTGCGTCGGGCTTTCCCGCTGTTCTGGCGGCCTCGGCCATCCGTGCCAGCCTTTCCGGCTCCTGCATGGCACTCGTCAACAGTTGCGCCAGGCGCTCGGGCGAAAGCTCCGACTGGGCAATGACGCTCGCGCCGCCGGAGGCCGCAAGGGCCGCTGCATTGGCCGCCTGGTCGTGGTCGAGCGCATAGGGGTAAGGCACGAGGATCGACGGGCGCCCGACCACCGACAGTTCCGAGACCGTCGAGGCGCCGGAGCGGCAGATCACCAGATGGGCAGCTGCGATGCGTCCGGCCATGTCTGTGAAGAAGGGCGAAACCTCGGCCGGAACGCCGAGCTTTTCGTAACACGACTTGACGCGTTCGGCATCCTCCGGCCGCGCCTGCTGCGTGACCGTCAGGCGGTTCCGCAGGGATGCGTCGAGCAGGCTGATGGCGTTCGGCAGGGCCGAGGAGAAGAACTGCGCACCCTGGCTGCCGCCGAACACCACGAGGCGGAACGGGCTGCCGGGCTGCGACGGGCTGTAGGGGATGGACGAAGCGGCAATTACCGCCGGGCGGACCGGATTTCCGGTGACCACCGTCTTGCCGGCATAGGTCCCGCCCTCGGGAAGGAAGCCGCCGGCGATCGCCTTGACCCGCGTGGCGAGCGCCTTGTTGGCGCGCCCCATGACCGCGTTCTGCTCGTGCAGCAGCGTCGGCACGCCGAGGCCGGCGGCCGCCAGCAGCGGCGGCACCGTCGGATAGCCGCCAAAGCCGATCACGGCCTTCGGCTTCAGCTGGCGGATCAACCGCTTCGCCTGGCGAAAGCCTTTCCACAGCGAGAGCAGCGCTCGCGCCACCGCCACCGGGTTCTTCGAGCCGATGGTCGCCGAGGCGACGGTGTGGATCGCCTCGGCCGGGAAGGTGCCGGCATAACGTTCGGCCCGGCTGTCGGTCACCAGATGCACGGAATAGCCGCGCTCGGCGAGCAGGTGCCCCAGGGCCTCGGCCGGAAACAGATGGCCGCCGGTACCGCCGGCGGCGAGCAGGATGATGCCTTTTGTCATGATGGCTTACTCCGCCGGAACGCCGTGCGCGGCGCGAAAGAGGCTGCGCTCCTGGGCGCGCTTTTCCGGCCGCCGACGCGTCAACGCCAGGATGAAGCCGGCAGTGACGCAGATCGCAATCATCGACGAGCCGCCATAGGAGATGAGCGGCAACGTCATGCCCTTGGCCGGCAGCAGTTCGAGGTTAACCCCGATATTGATCATCGACTGCGTGCCGATCAGCAGGACGAGGCCGGCGACTGCGAAGCGGTTGAAGTCGTTGCGCTCCTTGAAGGCGTGGCTGAGGCCGCGCAGAACGAGGAAGCCGAAGATGGAAACCAGCACCATGCAGAAGAAGATGCCGAACTCCTCAGCAGCAACCGAGAAGATGAAGTCGGTATGGCTGTCCGGGATGATGCGTTTGACGATGCCCTCGCCCGGCCCCTGGCCGAACCAGTCGCCGCGGATGATCGCCTGGCGGGCGGTATCGACCTGAAAGGTGTCGCCCTCGCCGGTCAGAAACCGGTCGATACGGCCGGCGACGTGCGGCAGCGTCAGGTAGGCGCCGAACACGCCGGCGATGCCGATGCCGCCGAGCAGGGAGATCCACAGCCACGGCATGCCGGCCATGAAGAACATGCCGCCCCAGACGATCGAGGTCAGGATGGTCTGGCCAAGGTCGGGCTGGGCGACCAGAAGGGCGGCAACGATGCCGAACAGGATGATGGCGAAGAGATTGCCGGGGATTTCCGGCTGGCGCGCATGTTCGGCAAACAGCCAGGCGCAGATGACGACGAAGGCCGGCTTCATGAACTCGGACGGCTGGATGGAGATGCCGGCAATGGTGATCCAGCGCCGCGCGCCCTTGACCTCGATGCCGAAGAACAGCGCCGCCACCATCATCAGCAGCGAGACCGCAAGGATGACCATGGCGGTGCGGCGGACCTGGCGCGGCGACAGGAAGGAGAGGCCGATCATCACGCCGAGCGCCGGGATCATGAAGGCGGCATGGCGCTTGACGAAGTGGAAGCTGTCGAGGTTGAGCCGCTCGGCGACCGCGGGCGATGCCGCGAAGGAGAGCATGAAACCGATCCCCATCAAGAGGATGAAGGTGATCATGAACAGACGATCGATCGTCCAGAACCAGTCGGCGACCGGACCTCTCTCAACGCGGCTTACCATCTCAGTTGCCTCCTGTTGGCACGTCGACCAGCATCGTCACTCCGTCGAGGGCCGCGACGTGGCCGACGAAGGCATCACCTCTGACTTCGAAGTTCTTATATTGATCGAAGCTTGCGCAAGCCGGTGATAGCATCACCGCCACCGGATTATTTTCCGCCGCCGCATCGGCCGCCGCGTGGGCCACCGCCTGGGCGAGCGTGCCGGAGATTTCGTAAGGCACCGCATTGCCGAGCGTCGAGGCGAAAGCCGAAGCTGCCTCGCCGATCAGGTAGGCCTTGGCGATGCGCGAAAACAGCGGCGAAAGGCTGGCGATCCCGCCTTCCTTCGGCAGGCCGCCGGCGATCCAGTAGATCCGCTCGTAGCTCGACAAGGCCGGCGCCGCCGCCTCGGCATTGGTGGCCTTGGAATCATTGACGAAGACGACATGGCCGCGCCGGCCGACCGGCTGCATACGGTGTTTCAGACCGGCGAAGGAGGAGAGCCCCGCCCTCACCTCGTCCGGCGACACGCCGACGGCGAGGCAGGCGGCGATGGCGGCGGCCGCGTTCTGCGCGTTGTGCGCGCCGCGCAGCGTCTGGATGCCGTTGAGGTCGACGAGCACGGCTGTCGCGCCGCCATGCGCCTCGATGATCCGGTGTCCGTCGTTGTAGAGCCCGTCGACCAGCGGCTGGCGCTTGGAAATGCGCACGACCTTGCTGCCGGCCCGCTCGACGCGGTCGGCGATCAGTTCCGAGTAGCTGTCGTCCACGCCGATGACGGCCGTACCGCTGCCGGCGACCAGGCGCTCCTTGACGTCGGCATAATGCTGGATGGTGCCGTGGCGATCGAGATGGTCGGGCGTAACGTTGAGCAGGATGCCGGCGGTCGGATTGAGCGTCGGGGCGAGATCGATCTGGTAGGACGAGCACTCGACGACGAAGAAGCGGCCGGCCTTCGGCGGATCGAGCGTCAGCACGGCCCGGCCTATATTGCCGCCGAGCTGCGTGTCGCGGCCGCAAGACTGGAGAATATGGGCGATCAGCGCCGTCGTGGTCGACTTGCCGTTGGTGCCGGTGATGGCGATGAACGGGCAATCCGGCGCATGGACCCGGCGCTCGCGCACGAAGATCTCGACATCGCCGATGACCTCGACGCCCTCGGCACGGGCGAGATCGACCGACCAATGAGGCTTCGGATGGGTGAGCGGCACGCCGGGCGACAGGACCAAGGTGGAGACGGCCTTCCAGTCGATGCCGCGCAGGTCTTCGGTCGGGATGCCCTCGGCCCTCGCCTTGGCGACGCTGTCGGGATTGTCGTCCCAGCAGACGACGTCGGCACCGCCGGCCACCAGCGACTTCGCCGTGGCGAGGCCCGAGCCGCCGAGGCCGAACAGCGCTACCCTTTTGCCCTTGAACGTGGTGGCCGGGATCATTGCGCCCTCACCGCAGTTTCAGGGTGGAAAGGCCGAGCATGGCCAGCCCGACCGCGATGATCCAGAAACGGATCACCACCTGGCTCTCGGTCCAGCCGAGCTTTTCGAAATGGTGGTGGATCGGCGCCATCAGGAAGACGCGCCGGCCGGTCAGCTTGAAATAGCCGACCTGGATGATGACCGACAGGGTTTCGGCGACGAACAGGCCGCCGATGATCGCCATGACGATCTCGTGCTTGGTGGCGACCGCCACCGAACCGATCAGGCCGCCGAGCGCCAGCGAACCGGTATCGCCCATGAAGATCGCCGCCGGCGGGGCGTTGAACCACAGGAAGCCGAGGCCGGCCCCGATCACCGCGCCGAGCACGACGGCCAGTTCGCCGGTGCCGGGGACGAAATTGATCTGCAGGTAGTTGGAAAACACCGCATTGCCGGTGAGATAGGCGATGATGCCGAAGGAGGCCGCCGCGATCATCACCGGGACGATGGCGAGCCCGTCGAGGCCGTCCGTCAGGTTGACCGCATTGCCGGCCGAAACGATGACGAAGCCGCCAAAGACGATGAAGAACAGGCCGAGATCGATGCTGAAGTCCTTGAGGAAGGGAAAGGCGATCGAGGAGCCGAAGGTCGAGCCCTGCGGTCCGGAGTTGAGTGCCGTGGTCATCATGAAATAGACGGCGATGCCGGCGATGACGAATTCGATGCCGAGGCGCGCCTTGCCGGAAAAGCCCTTCTCGGTCTGCTTCGTCACCTTGAGATAGTCGTCATAGAAGCCGATGGCGCCGAAGCCGAGCGTGACCAAGAGGGTGGCGACCACGTAGACGCTGGAAAGGTCGGCCCAGAGCAGCGAGGAGACGACGATGCCTGCGAGGATCATCAGCCCGCCCATGGTGGGCGTGCCGGCCTTCTTGAAATGGGTCTGCGGCCCGTCGGCACGGATCGGTTGGCCCTTGCCCTGACGGACGCGCAGCGAAGCGATCATGGCCGGCCCGAACAGGAAGACGACCAGGGCGGAGGTAAGGAGCGCGGCTCCCGTGCGGAACGTGATGTAACGGAACAAGTTGAAGAATTGAAAATTGTCCGACAGTTCCACAAGCCAGATCAGCATTGGAGCCCTTTCCAAAAGCCCGGATTAAATTTGGCGCCCCGTGTCGTGGAATGCCGGATACTTGTCAAGCAGAGCGGAGACGATCTTGCCGAATCCGAGGCCGAGCGAGGACTTGATCATGATCACGTCGCCGGGCGCTACGGCTTCGGTGACGAATTCGACCATTTCCGCCGTGGTCGGTTGGTATTCGACGTGAACGCTCTCCGGCAGGGCGTCGCGCAGCGCCGCCATCTCCGCACCGGCCAGCCAGACATGCTCGATGCCGGCAGCCAGCAGCGGGCTCACCAGTTCGGCATGCACCGCGGGCGAGAACTCGCCCATTTCCAGCATGTCTCCGAGCACGGCGATGCGCCGCCCCTCGCCCTCCGGCTGGGCGGCGGCCAGCACGGCAATCGCCGCGCGCATGGAAGCCGGGTTGGCATTGTAGCTCTCGTCGATCAGCGTGAAGCTCGCATTGCCGATCGACAGGCGATGGCGGGCGCCGCGGCCCTTGACGGCGGAAAGCTGCGACAGCGCGTCGATCGCCGCATCCATGTCGGCACCGACCAGCGCCACCGTGCCGAGCACGGCCATGGCGTTTTCGGCGATGTGCCGGCCCGGCGCGCCGATGATGACTTCGCGGGTCTCGCCGCCGTGAGAAAACCAGACGGTCGAAAGCTCGGCCGCGCCGTCGAACTCGGCGAGCCGGAACTCCGCCTTGGCGTGTTGGCCGAAGCTGTGAATATTGTCGATGCCGGCCGCCTGCGCCGCCTGCTCGAGGAAGTCGAACTGGCTGTTGTCGCGATTGAGGATGACATCGCCGCCCGGCACCACGCCTTCGAAGATCTCGGCCTTCGCCGCGGCGATTTCCTCGATGTTCTTGAAATTGCCGAGATGGGCGGGGGCGATCGTGGTGATGATGGCCACGTCCGGCCGGACCATGCGCGACAGCGGTCCGATCTCTCCGGCATGGTTCATGCCGACTTCGAACACGCCATAGCGGGCCTCGACCGGCATGCGGGCGAGCGTCAGCGGCACGCCCCAGTGATTGTTGAAGGAAGCGACGGCGGCATGCACATTGCCGGACGGCTCTAGCGCCAGCCGCAGCATTTCCTTGGTGGTCGTCTTGCCGACCGAACCGGTCACCGCGATGATCGTGGCGGAGCTTCTGTCGCGCGCCGCAACCGCGAGCTTCTGAAGGGCGCCGAGCACGTCTTCGACGACGATCATCGGCACCGTCAGGCGTCCAAGCGCCGGAAGCTTGCCTTCGGAGACGACCAGCAGCGACGCGCCGTTGGCGATCGCCAGGCTGGCGAAATCATGACCGTCCACCCGGTCGCCCTTGATGGCGAAGAAAGCCTCGCCCTGCGCGACCGTCCGGCTGTCGATGGATATGCCGGTGATCCCCGCGGGCAGCGACCCGAAGGGACGCCCCGCCATGGCCTCGATCATTTCCTGCGACGTCCAAAGAAAGGTCAATGGTCAAACTCCTCCAGTGCTTTGCGCAATTCCGCATGATCCGAGAACGGCAGCGTGTCATCGCCGACGGTCTGGCCCTCCTCATGCCCCTTGCCGGCCACGATCAACGTGTCCCCCGATGACAGCATGGCGACTGCGGCGCGGATCGCCTGCGCCCGGTCGCCGATCTCGATGCCCTTGGGCGCCGCCGCCATGATCTCCGAGCGGATGACCGCCGGGACTTCGGAGCGCGGATTGTCGTCGGTGACGATGACGATGTCGGCGAGCCGGCAGGCGATCTCGCCCATGATCGGCCGCTTGCCCTTGTCGCGATCGCCGCCGCAGCCGAAGACCGTAATGACCCGGCCGGTGGTGAAGGGCCGCACCGACGTCAGCACGTTTTCGAGCGCATCCGGCTTGTGGGCATAGTCGACATAGGCGAGCGCCCCGGCCTTGGACTGCCCCACCAGTTCGAGACGGCCGGACGCGCCCTGAAGCTTTTCCAGCGCCTTCATCGCGACAGCCGCCGGAACGCCGGTGGCGATCGCAAGGCCCGCGGCGACCAGGGCATTGGCGACCTGGAAATCGCCGGCGAGCGGGATATGCACCTCGAAGATCTCGTCGCCGAAATGCACTTCCGCGACCTGCTTGTGGCGGAAATGCTCGACCCGCTTCAACGCCAGGAACTCACCACTGCGACCGACGGTCAGCACCTTGTGGCCGGCTTCGGTGGCCACCCGGATCCCCTCGGCCGACCAGGGATCGTCGGCGAAGATCACGGCCGGAGACCCCTTCGGCAACAGCGTGTCGAACAGCCGCATCTTGGCGGCCATGTAGTCCTCGACCGTCGGATGATAGTCCATGTGGTCGCGGCCGAGATTGGTGAAGGCGGCGGCGGCAAGCCTCACGCCATCAAGCCGGCACTGGTCGAGACCGTGGCTCGAGGCTTCCATGGCCGCATGGGTCACGCCTTCGTCGGCAAGGTCGCAGAGCAGTCTGTGCAGTCCGATCGGGTCGGGCGTCGTCAGCGAACCGTACTCGTTGCGGGTCGGCGAAACGACGCCGGTCGTGCCGATCTGCGCGGCGGGATGCCCGGCCTCTGCCCAGATCTGCCGGGTGAAGGAGGCGACCGACGTCTTGCCGGCCGTGCCGGTGACGGCGACCATGGTGGCCGGCTGGCGGCCGAAGAAATTGGCTGCGGCAAGGGCGAGGAAACGGCGCGGATTGGCGACGACGATGACCGGTACAGCGGCATCGACAGCATGGCCGGCGACGACTGCCGACGCGCCGCGCGCGACCGCATCGGCGACATAGGCCGCACCGTCGGCCTTGGTGCCGGCAAGGGCGACGAAGAGCATGCCCTTTTCGATTTTGCGGCTATCAGCAGACAGGCCGGAGATCTCGAGGGCGCCGACCGATTCGCCGGCCTCGTCGACCTGATTGTGAAACTCCTTGCCCGCCAGATCCCGCAACAACATCGATTATGTATCCACTGCTGAGAGGCGATTTTTACGAATCGCCTCCTGAATTGAAGTTCGTTCAATAAGAGACGAGCAAGGCAGAGCCGTCGTCCCCGAATTTGGGTTCTACACCGAGAATTGCGGCGCTTCTGCGGATGATCTCGCCGACCATCGGGGCCGCCGAGGTGCCGGCGAGCGCCGCCCCATTGCCCTTGTCGGTCTTGGGTTCGTCGATGACGGCCAGCACCACATAGCGGGGATCGTCGATCGGGAAAGCGGCAAGGAAGGCGTTAAATTCTGTCGCCGACATAGCGTCCGTTGACGACCTTGTCGGCCGTGCCGGTCTTGCCGCCGACATTGAAGCCCTCGACGCGCGCATTGCGGCCCGATCCCTTGACGCCGTTGGTCTCGAACAGGAAACGCATGTCCTTGCTGGTCGCCGGCTTAATGACCTGGGTGGTGAACTGCTCTGCCTGTTCGCGCGTGCGCGGCAGGAAGGTCGGCTCGATCAACCTGCCGCCATTGACCATGGCGACGCCGGCAACGGCCGTCTGGAATGGCGTGGTCGAGACGCCGTGGCCGAACGAGATGGTGATCGAGTTGAGCTTCTTC
>JAHRYZ010000107.1 GCA_020621905.1 Rhizobium sp. | reverse complement strand
GAGCGCTTCATCAGCGTCAGGAGGGCAAAGAAGATGGTCAGCGAGAACAGCACGATCCACATGCGGTTCCAGGTGATCGTCAGCCCGCCGAGGGCAAACGAGCCGGACATCCAGGACGGATTGCCGACCTCCTGATTGGTCGGGCCGAAGATGGAGCGGATCGCCTGCTGCAGGATGAGCGAAATGCCCCATGTGGCAAGCAGGGTCTCGAGCGGCCGGCCGTAGAGGAAACGGATGACGCCGCGCTCGATCACGAGGCCGATGACGGCCGTGACGAGGAAGGCGACCGGCAGCGCGATCGCCAGCGACCAGTCGAGCAGGTCCGGATAGGAGGTGCGGATCACCTGCTGGACCATGAAGGTCGAATAGGCGCCGATCATCACCATCTCGCCATGCGCCATGTTGATGATGCCCATCACGCCGAAGGTGATCGCAAGTCCGATGGCCGCCAGCAGCAGGACGGAGCCGAGCGAGATGCCGTACCAGATGTTCTGCGCGGCGTCCCACAGCGCCAGATCACCCTCGATGGCGGCGATCGCCTTGTCGAGATCGGGTTTGAGGCTCTCGTCGATCGACGAGGAGACAGTCATCAGGATGCCGATCGCCTCGCGCCCGCCAAGCGAGGCGACCATGTCGATCGCGGCACGCTTCTCCTCGACGGAACGGCCGGAGGCCAGCAGCGACACGGCGCGCGCCTCTTCCATACGGGCCTTGACTTCCGGATCGGTCTCCTTGGCGAGCGCCGTCTCGACGAGGTCGAGATTTTCCGCGCTCGGCGATTGCAGCACCTGCTGCGCCGCCTGCAGCCGGACCTCACGATCGGGGCTCAGCAGTGTCAGCCCGCCAAGCGCGGAGCGGATGGCGCGGCGCAGCGTGTTGTTGACCTTGATCTTGGTGAAGGCGCCCTTCGGCTCCTCGCCGATCACCTCGCCGGTCAGCGGATCGATGGCGGAGAGCCTGGCGCCGGCGGCCTTGGTGATGACCACGACACCATCCGACTTGCGGACATAGAGATCGCCCTCGGCAAAGGCCTCGAGCGCGGGAACGACGCGGGCATCGCCGGTCGCGGCGATCTGCGTCAAAAGCTCCTCGGCCTGCTTGAAACTGGCCTTGCCGAGCGCGTCGATCAGGTCCTTCGGATCGCTCTGCGCCAGGGAGGGCGCGGCGAAGCCCATCGTCAGCAGGATAAAAATGAACTGTAGCAAGTATCGCATCGTCATCACGCAGCCCCTCGTTCGTGCGCGTTGCCGTTCGCCCGCTCACCTGCGATTTCTAACACTTAGCTACGCTAAGATGTTGAAACCGCTTCCTCTCCCACAAGGGGAGAGGAGAAAGCGGCGAACTCGGCACCCCGCCTCTCCCCTTGTGGGAGAGGATACAAAATCGCGGTCTTAGCGTTAGCTAAGGCGCAGATTTTGTTGGTGAGGGGGAATTACACCCCTCACCGGTCCTTCGGACCACCTTCTCCCCGAAGGGAGAAGGGGATGATCAGCTGCCCTTGCCGCCGCACTTGCCGGTAGCGACGTTGAAGTTGCCGCATTCCATCGGCTTGCGCCAATCGGAGATCAGGTCCTTCGAGTCGGCCAGGTAGTCCGACCATTCGTCGCCGACGACGGCTGGCGTTTCCTGGACGATCTCGAACTGGCCGTCCGCCTGGATTTCGCCGATCAGCACCGGCTTGGTGATGTGGTGGTTCGGCATGACTGTGGAAGTGCCGCCCGACAGGTTCGGAACGGCGACACCGATGATGCTGTCGAGAACAGCGTCGGTGTCGGTGGTGCCGGCGGCCTCGACGGCCTTGACCCAGGCGCTGAAGCCGATATAGGCGGCTTCCATCGGGTCGTTGGTGACGCGCTTGTCGTTCTTGGTGAAGGCGTGCCACTGCTCGATGAACTCGGCATTGACGTCGGCGTCGACGGACTGGAAGTAGTTCCAGGCGGCGAGATGGCCGACCAGCGGTGCGGTGTCGAGACCGGCGAGTTCTTCTTCACCGACCGAGAAGGCGACGACCGGGATGTCTTCAGCCTTGATGCCCTGGTTGCCGAGTTCCTTGTAGAAGGGAACGTTGGCGTCGCCGTTGATGGTCGAGACGACGGCGGTCTTCTTGCCGGCCGAGCCGAACTTCTTGATGTCGGAAACGATCGTCTGCCAGTCGGAATGACCGAACGGCGTGTAGTTGATCATGATGTCCTCTTCGGCAACGCCCTTGGACATCAGATAGGCCTTGAGGATCTTGTTGGTCGTCTGCGGATAGACGTAGTCGGTGCCGGCGAGCACCCAGCGCTCGACGCCTTCCTCGGCTGCCAGGTAGTCGACGGCCGGGATCGCCTGCTGGTTCGGGGCGGCGCCGGTGTAGAAGATGTTGCGCGAGGATTCCTCACCCTCGTACTGGACCGGGTAGAACAGGATCGAATTCAGTTCTTCGAAGACCGGCAGGACCGACTTGCGCGACGACGAGGTCCAGCAGCCGAACACGGCGGCGACCTTGTCCTGGGAAATCAGCTGGCGGGCCTTTTCGGCGAACAGCGGCCAGTCGGAGGCCGGGTCGACGACGACGGCCTCGAGCTTCTTGCCCAGAACGCCGCCCTTCTTGTTCTGCTCTTCGACGAGCATCAGCATGGCATCCTTCAGCGTCGTTTCCGAGATCGCCATGGTGCCGGAAAGCGAATGCAGGACGCCGATCTTGATCGTGTCGTCGGCGGCAAACGCGCCGCTGAATGCCGTCGAGGACAGCATGGCGCCGAGCATCGCGCCGGTGAGTTTTGCCTTCAGTTTCATCTGGTTGAACCCCTCTTCTTGTTCCCGCAACCGGTGGGTAAAGAAAACTTTAACCGTTGCTGGGAGGGACTATCCGATGCTGCGGCGCAAAACCGTATACGTCGTTTGACGTATGCCAGGGGGGAAAGACGGCGCGGGCCGCCGGGACCGCGCAAACGAGAAACGCCGGGCTCCACGTTGGAACCCGGCGCAGCGGCCGCCTGTCAGGCGGCAAAGGAAGATTGACGGCTCAGGCGAGAGACGCGACCGCGTAGGGCCATACCTCGACCAGGCCATGATAGATCATGGTGACGGTGACGTAGGCGATGACGCCAAGGCCGACATAGGCGATCCAGCGATGCCTGTGCAGCAGGCGCGCAACCAGATTGGCGGCGAGGCCCATAAGGCCGATCGACAGGATCAGGCCGATGATCAGGACGCTGGTGTGTTCCTTCGCCGCGCCGGCGACGGCCAGCACATTGTCGAGCGACATGGAAACGTCCGCAACCACGATTTCGGTGGCGGCCATCATGAAGGTCTTCTGCTTGACCGTGAATTCGGTGTCGTCGGTCTCGCCCTGCTTGTGCGGCTCGTGTGCCACCGCACGCAGTTCGGTCCACATCTTCCAGCACACCCAGGCAAGCATCAGGCCGCCGATCAGCTGCAGGCCGACGACGCTGAGCAGATAGGCGGTGGCCGTGGCGAAGGTGACGCGCAGAACGGTCGCCGCGCCGATGCCGACCAGGATGGCCTTCTGCCGCAAGTGGTCCGGCAGACCGGCGGCCGCGAGGCCGATCACGATGGCATTGTCGCCCGCAAGCACGAGATCGACCGCGATCACCTGAAGAAGTGCCGCGAAGCCCGCAGCGGTAAAGATTTCCATCATGACAGTTGGTCCGTCCCCACATTTCAGCAAAGTCTGGACACTCGTTACAATCGGAGTGTCCGGAAAGAAAAGGGGAAATGCGCAACTGAGGCGGAATTTCCGCAGTTTTCACGGTCTGGGGCGCTCTTGCACCCCGTCACGCCGGCATTTCCCGCACCGCCAAACAGGCGGGAGCCACGACCGGGTTACGGCATCTCGCCTTCGCCGACGGGAGCCCTCGCCCCTTGCATTTCCCGCCATTCCCGTGAAAATGCCTATTCTGCAATCACATCCTCAAGAGCGTTAGAAATTAGGCATGGCCGCACGCCAACGCATTATTCCGGTCCGGCGCGAGTACAATCGCTGGGTCGCCAACCAGACGCTGGAAGACTACGCGCTACGCTTCACCGCCAAGAGCGCCCGGCAGTTCTCCTCGAGCCGGATCTCGCAGACGGCGATCGGCGCGATCTCCTTTCTGGCGCTTGAGGCCATCGGCGGCACGATCACGCTCTCCTACGGCACCACCAACGCCTTTTTCGCCATTATCGCCGCCGCCGTCCTGATGCTGCTCGTCGGCCTGCCGATCAGCCGCTACGCGATCCGCCACGGCGTCGACATCGACCTTCTGACCCGTGGCGCGGGCTTCGGCTACATCGGCTCGACGATCACCTCGCTGATCTATGCCAGCTTCACCTTCATGCTGTTCGCCATCGAAGCGTCGATCATGACCGGCGCTCTGGAGCTCGCCTTCGGCATTCCGCTGTGGATCGGCTACATCATCTCGGCCATGGTGGTCATCCCGCTGGTCACCTACGGGGTGCGGCTGATCTCGAAATTCCAGCTGTGGACCCAGCCCTTCTGGATTGTGTTGAACATTTTGCCCTTCATCTTCATCGCCTTGTCCGACTGGGAGAAGATCGATCTCTGGCGCGCCTTCGCCGGCATCGGCCACTCCAATGCGCAGGCCGGAGGGGCAGCCCCCTTCGACCTGATCGAGTTCGGCGCCGCCTCCGCGGTGATCCTCGCACTGATGCCGCAGATCGGCGAACAGGTCGACTTCCTGCGCTTCCTGCCACCCGAGGGCGGGCGCAAGCTGCGTCATCGTTTTGCCGTCTTCCTCGCCGGCTCCGGTTGGGTCGTGCTCGGCGTGCCGAAGCTGCTGGCCGGTTCCTTCCTCGCCGTGCTGACGTTGTCGACCGGCGTTCCCGCCCGCGAGGCGGCCGACCCCGCCCACATGTATCTCGCCGCCTTCGGCTACATGATCCCAAACGAGACGGCAGCCATGCTGCTGATGGCCTGTTTCGTGGTGATCTCGCAGCTCAAGATCAACGTGATGAACGCCTATGCCGGCTCGCTCGCCTGGTCGAACTTCTTCTCGCGGCTGACCCACAGCCATCCCGGCCGCGTCGTCTGGCTGGTGTTCAACGTGGCAATCGCCCTGCTGCTGATGGAGCTCGGCATCTACCGGCTGCTCGAGAAACGCTCGGCATCTTCTCGATCATCGCCATGAGCTGGCTCTGCACGCTGTCGGCCGACCTTTTCATCAACAAGTCGCTGGGCCTCGCTCCACCCGGCATCGAGTTCAAGCGCGCCCATCTCTACGACATCAATCCGGTCGGCTGCGGCACGCTGGCGCTTTCCGCCGGCATAGCGCTCGCCGCCCATTTCGGCCTGTTCGGGCCGCTGATGGCCTCGCTCGCCACCTATGTGACGCTGATCGCCTTCGTGATCTCGCCGCTGATCGCCTGGGGCACGAAGGGCAAGTACTATCTCGCCCGCAAGCCGCGCCACAGCTGGAAGAACCTCACCTCGATCACCTGCTCGATCTGCGAACACCCGTTCGAGCCGGAGGACATGGCCTGGTGCCCGGCCTATGCCGCGCCGATCTGCTCGCTGTGCTGCTCGCTCGACAGCCGCTGCCACGACATGTGCAAGCCGCACGCCAAGCTCAACGCGCAGGCGACCTTCGTCGCTGCACGCTTCCTGCCCGAACCGGCGCTGGCATGGCTCTCCACCCGCCTCGGCCGCTATGCGGTGACCGCGGTCGTCGCCGTCTCGCTGATCGGCGCGATCCTCGCGCTCATCGCCCACCAGGTCTCCACCGCATCGCCGGAGACGGCCGATGTCGTCAACCGCACGGTGCTGATCGTCTTCATCGTCTCCGCCGTGATCTCCGGCGTGGCCAGCTGGTTCTACGTGCTCGCCCATGACAGCCGGGTGGTGGCGGAAGAGGAATCCTCACGCCAGAACACGCTGCTGCTCAAGGAGATCGCCGCCCATCGCAAGACCGACGCCGCCCTGCAGACGGCCAAGGAAACGGCGGAGGCCGCCAACCGGGCGAAGAGCCGCTATGTCGTCGGCCTGTCCCACGAACTGCGCACCCCGCTCAACGCCGTCCTCGGCTATGCCCAGATCCTCGAGCGCGACGAGACGATCCCGCCTGCCCGCCAATCGGCGATCAAGGTCATCCGCCGTTCCGCCGACCACCTCTCCGGGCTGATCGACGGGCTGCTGGACATTTCCAAGATCGAGGCCGGCCGCCTCCAGGTCTTCTCCAACGAGCTGAACATCCAGGATTTCCTCGACCAACTGGTGGATATGTTCACCCCCCAGGCCGCGGCCAAGGGCCTGACTTTCGAGCATCAGCGCTCGCGCGCCCTGCCGCTCTATGTCCGCACCGACGAGAAGCGGCTGCGCCAGATTCTCGTCAATCTGCTGTCCAACGCCATCAAGTTCACCGAGCAGGGCACGGTGCGCTTCGAGGTCGGCTATCGCAGCCAGGTCGCGACCTTCACCGTGTCCGACACCGGCACCGGTATCGCGGAGAAGGACCTGAAGCGCATCTACGAGCCGTTCCAGCGCGGCGAGGCGGACAATATCCGCCCGCGGCCGGGCCTCGGCCTCGGGCTGACCATCACCAAGCTCCTGACCAATACGCTCGGCGGCGAGATCTCGGTGGAAAGCGAGCGCGACAAGGGCTCGACCTTCAAGGTCCGGCTGATGCTGTCGGCAATCGACCGCCCGAGTACAGCCCCTGCCCCCGAGCGCAAGATCGTTTCCTATACCGGCCCGCGCCGTACCATCGTCGTCGTCGACGACAACGAGGACCATCGCGACCTGATGCGCGAGGTGCTGGGCCCGCTCGACTTCGTCGTGCTGACGGCGGCCGGCGGGCCGGAATGCCTGACGCTGATCGAGGGGGTGCGGCCCGATCTCTTCCTCGTCGACATCCAGATGCCGGGCATGAACGGCTGGCAACTGGTCGAGAAGCTGCGCGGCGCCGGCCAGACGGCGCCGATCATCATGCTGTCGGCCAATATCGGCGATGCACCAGGTCCCGGCGGCGAGGGCCATGATGATGCGATCGCCAAGCCGGTCGACGTGCAGCGGCTGCGCGACAAGCTCGCCATGTATCTCGGCCTCGACTGGATCTATGCCGACGAGCTGGCCGCCCTGCCCGCGTCGGTGCCAGAGGCCGATCGCCCGCTTGCCTCGCCAGGCACCGCCCATCTCGCCGAACTGTCGCGCCTCAGCGAAATCGGCTATGTGCGCGGCATCGAGGCCAAGCTTGCGGACCTGTCGAAAATCGAGGAGAACGGCGCCTTCGTCGACGCCTCGCGCGGTTTCGTCCAGGCCTTCGACCTGGCCGGCTTCGCTGCCTTCCTGAAGGACGTCGACCGCGGGGAGGAAAAGAGCCATGGCTGACGTTAACCGTCCGCGCGACATCGTGCTGCTCGTCGACGACAGCCCCGAGGCGCTCGGTTTCCTGACCGACGCGCTGGAGCAATCCGGCTTCTCCGTGCTGATCGCCACGTCGGGCCAGGCGGCGCTGTCGATCGTCGACAAGATCAGCCCCGACCTCATCCTGCTCGACGCCATGATGCCCGGCATGGACGGCTTCGAGACCTGCCGCAGGCTGAAAGCCGACCCGGTCGTCGCCCAGGTGCCGGTGATCTTCATGACCGGGCTGACCGAGACAGAGCATGTCGTCCACGCGCTCGATTCCGGCGGGGTCGACTACCTGACCAAGCCGATCAACATCGACGAGCTGCGCGCCCGCATTCGGGTCCATCTGTCGAATGCCCGCTCGGCCCAGAGCGCGCGCGTGGCGCTCGATGCGGCGGGACGGCATCTGCTGGCGGTTCGGGCCGACGGCACGATCCACTGGTCGACGCCCCAGGCCACCCGGCTCGCCGACAGCGCCACCGGCAGCGCCAGCGGTCTCGACCTGGTCGCCGGCGCCATTGCCGGCTGGATGGCGCGGCGCGGCGCGCTCGCCCACGGCGCAGAAACCGCCTTCTGCTTCACCCATGCAGGCGGCACCGAGCTGCAGCTCGGCTTCCTTGGCGGGCTCGGCCCGGACGAATATCTGTTCCGCCTCACCGTCGCCAACCGCAAGCACGAGGACGAGATCCTGCGCGGCCAGTTCGGCCTGACGCAGCGCGAGGCCGAGGTGTTGCTATGGATCGCCAAGGGCAAGGCCAATCGCGACATCGCCGATATCCTGGGACTTTCGGCGCGGACCGTGAACAAGCATCTGGAACAGATCTACGTAAAGCTCGGCGTGGAGAACCGTGCTTCCGCGGCCGTCAAGGCGGCGCATGTTCTGCATGTGGATTAGGGGCTGAGTTAACGGCTTGCCCCTCACCCTAACCCTCTCCCGCATGCGGGGAGAGGGGATGCCAAGGCGGTGCCGCTTGTCCCTTCTCCCCGTCGAGACGGGGAGAAGGGACAAGCAGGCGGATGAGGGGCGCCTCTGACACTCCTTCTCGGAACTAGAGCAGTGGTGCCTAACCCCTAAAGCGCCTTGGCCTTCTCGCGCAGCACGTATTTCTGGATCTTGCCGGTCGAGGTCTTCGGCAGTGGCCCGAACACCACCGTCTTCGGCGCCTTGAAATGCGCCATGTTGGCGCGGCAGAATGCAATCAGCTCCTGCTCGGTCACCGTCGCGCCGGGTTTGAGCCCGACGAAGGCGCAAGGGGTTTCGCCCCATTTCTCGTCCGGCCGCGCCACGATCGCGGCTTCCATCACGGCCGGATGGCGATAGAGCACGCCTTCCACCTCGATCGAGGAAATGTTTTCGCCGCCGGAAATGATGATGTCCTTGGAACGGTCCTTGATCTCGATATAGCCGTCCGGATGGCAGACCGCGAGATCGCCCGAGTGGAACCAGCCGCCGGCAAACGCCTTGGCCGAGGAGGACGGGTTCTTGAGATAACCGCGCATGACATTGTTGCCGCTGAAGAAGATCTCGCCCATGGTCTCGCCATCGCGCGGCACCGGTTCCAGCGTTTCCGGGTCGGCGACCATCAGCCCGTCGAGCACCGAATAGCGCACGCCCTGGCGAGCCTTGAGCCGGGCCTTCTCCGAAATGTCGAGCTCGTTCCACTCGTCATGCCAGGCGCAGACCACGGCCGGGCCGTAGGTTTCGGTAAGGCCATAGGCGTGGGTGACGTCGAAGCCGAGTTCCTCCATCGCCTGGATGACGGCTGCCGGCGGCGCCGCCCCCGCGGTCATCACGCTGACCTTGTGATCAATGCCGGCCTTCATATCGTCCGGCGCGTGGGCGATCAGGTTCAACACGATCGGCGCGCCGCAGAAATGCGTCACCCTCTCGCTCTTGATCAGCTCGTAGATCGGCTCGACGCGCACCGCGCGCAGACACACCGAGGTGCCGGCCGCCGCCGCGATCGTCCACGGGAAGCACCAGCCGTTGCAGTGGAACATCGGCAGGGTCCACAGATAGACCGGTGATTGCATGTTCAGGTCAGGATATTGCCGATGGCGTTCAGATAGGCGCCGCGGTGATGGTAGACGACGCCCTTCGGGTCGCCGGTGGTGCCGGAGGTGTAGTTGAGGCTGATCGCGTCCCATTCGTCGGCCGGCGTTTCCCAGCGGAAATTGGCGTTGCCATCCGCCAGCAGCTCGTCATGGTGGCCACGCCGATGCGGTGACCACCTCGAAGCTCGGTCGAGAATGTCGATCATCGATCGGCCGTCCGGCAATGTGCACGGCGCGCTCGGCGACATCGGCGAATTCGGATCGACGATCAGCATGCGCGCTTCGCCGTGATTGAGGATGAAGGCGATCGCCCGGCGTCGAGGCGGGTATTGATCACATTGAGCACGGCCTCGCAGTACGGCGAAATGGCATTCGAAGATTTCGAATGTTGGCAGATCACGGCAACCGTATCGCCCTTACCGATGCCGCGCCCGGAGAGCGCTGGCCAGCCGCCGCACCCGGTCATAGGTCTGCCCAGTTGCGGCGGACCTCGCCATAGACGATCGCTGTGCGGCTGGATAGACCGACGCGGCGCGTTCGATGACGAGCGGCGTCATCTGGCAAAAGTTCGCGGCATTTTGTCGAGTTCGCGATCGTAGATCCGTCGCCGGGCGCCACTGCTGAAACCTGCATGCTGGTCGAGCCCCACTCCATTCGAGGTGGGCAGTATTACCCAAACAGCCGCCGCCGTGTCCAATATTCGCGGCATGCGACCAAGACGGATGCCGCGCGGGATAGTGCCAAAAAACCGCTGGCCCGGCACAAGGCCGGGCCATCCGATGCAGGTGATACGGTCAGGCCGAAATCCGGTCGACGCGATTACTTGTTCTGCAGGTAGGTGTACTTGCCGTCGGCACCCTTCTGCCAGGTGTACATGACGTAGTCCGGACGGGTGATGTCGCCCTTGGCGTCGAAGCCGAGTTCGCCGATGACGGTCGTGTACGGACCCTTTTCCTTCAGCGCTGCGGCAACGGCTTCGGCATCGTTCGAGCCGGCCTTCTTGGCGGCTTCGGCGATGACCTGGAGAGCTGCGTAGGAATACAGCGTGTAGGCTTCCGGTTCGAAGCCGGCGTCGCGGAACTTCTTGACGGCTTCGGCAGCGTTCGGGTTCAGGCGCGGATCCGGCGGGAAGGTCATCAGGGTACCGTTGACTGCGTCGCCAGCGATCGAAGCAAGTTCGTTCGAGGTGATGCCGTCGCCCGACATCAGGACAGCCTTGAGGCCGCCGTCAGCCATCTGACGCATGATGAGACCGGCTTCGGTGTGCAGGCCGCCGAAGTAAACGAGCGTTACGCCGGCTTCCTTCATCTTCGAGATCAGAGCCGAGTAGTCCTTGTCGCCGGCGGTGATGCCTTCGTACATGACTTCGGTGATGCCGAGGCCGTTCATGGCCTTCTTGGTCTCGTCGGCAAGGCCCTGGCCGTACGGGGTCTTGTCGTGAACGACGGCAACCTTGCCGTCCTTGAAGTTATCGGCGATGTACTTGCCGGCAACGGCGCCCTGCTGGTCGTCACGGCCGCAAGTACGGAAGGTGTTCCACATGCCGCGCTCGGTGAAGACCGGGTTGGTTGCGGCCGGGGTGATTTCGAGAATGCCGTTTTCGGCGTAGACTTCCGAAGCCGGGATCGAAACGCCCGAGTTGAAGTGACCGACAACGAACTTGACGCCGTCCGCTGCGAACTTGTTGGCAACCGAAACGCCCTGCTTGGCGTCGGAAACGTCGTCGCCGAGGACGATCTTGACCTGTTCGCCGTTGATGCCACCAGCTGCGTTGATGTCGGCAGCAGCCTGTTCAGCACCCTTCTGGAGCTGTGCGCCGAAAGCGGCGTTCGGACCCGTCATCGGGCCGCCGACGCCGACCAGCAGTTCGGCCCAAGCGGTACCGCTGAAGGCAACCATTGCCGTCAGCGCCACGGCCGAAAGAAGAGACTTCTTCATTTTGTTACTCCCAATTTTTTAGGCGGGTTAGGTTTCGAACCCCTGCGCAATACCCACCATGACTGCGCCGGAAAAGCTGTTCCACTCTTATGAAAGCTCACGCTCTTGCCACCCATGTGAGGCAAGAAAAACGCGGCTGTCAATCTTTCTTCTTCCAAGAGAAGGCCGAGGTCTTCTCGTAAAGCCAATAGTAGTTATCGGCCATCTGCGTGGTCCGCCGCGTCCGGAAGCCGGCCGTGGAAAACACAAGCAAAATCAACACGTCAAGCCCGTATAGCAGCGGGCTGAGCATGGGTCCCTGGAACAGCGCGTAATGCAGAAAACGCATCACGAGGCCGAGCAGCAGGGTGTAGACAACGACCGTCGCATAGCCCTGCCAGCCCTCGGCCGTCGCCTTGCCGGCCCGCCATGCGGTCCAGAAGCCGAGGAGAAGAACCAGGACGCGCAAAACGTAGCGGACGCCGGTATCGCTTTCGAAAAACAAGCCTTGCATATTCTATACTCCCTGCCCGCTCAGTGGTGGCCGCCTTCGAGATAGGCTGCCCGGACCTGCGGATCGGCGAGCAGTTCCTTGCCGGTTCCGCTCATGGTGACCTTGCCGTTGACCATGACATAGGCACGGTCGGAGAGCTTGAGCGCCGCGAAGGCGTTCTGCTCGACGAGGAAGACGGTCAGCCCCTCTTCCTTGTTGAGCTTCTTGATCGCTTCGAAGATGCCCTTGACGATCAGCGGCGCAAGGCCGAGCGACGGCTCATCGAGCAACAGCAGGCCGCCGCATCAGGCGCGGCCGATCGACAGCATCTGCTGTTCGCCGCCCGAGAGCGTGCCGCCGCGCTGGCTCTGGCGTTCCTTCGACGGGAAACAGCGTGAAGATCTTCTCCACGTCCTCGTTAAGTGCTTCAGATTGTCGAGGCCGGCGCCCATCTGCAGGTTTTCCAGCACGGTCATGCGCGGGAAGATGCGGCGGCCTTCCGGCGACTGGGCGATGCGGCGGCGGGCGATCAGATGGGTCGGCATCTTGGTGATGTCCGTCCCGTCAAAGGTGATCGTGCCGGTGCGTGCCTGCGGGCTGCCGCAGATGGTCATCATCAACGTCGACTTGCCAGCGCCGTTGGCGCCGATCAGGCTGACGATTTCGCCCTGGCGGACTTCGACATCGACCCCGCTGAGCGCGCGGATATTGCCGTAATAGGTCTCGACGCCCTGTACTTTGAGAAGCGGTTCAGCAGACATCAGACCTGCCCTCCCGCAACGGCTTCGACCTCAGAGATCGCTTCATCCAATTCTTCATCCTCGACACCCAGATAGGCCGCGATGACCTTCGGGTCGTTCTTCACATGATCCGGCGTGCCGTCGGAGATCTTCTGCCCGTATTCCAGCACCACGACGTGGTCGGAGATTTCCATGACCACCGACATGTCGTGCTCGATCAGCAGCACCGAGGTGCCTTCGTCGCGGATGCTGCGCAACAGGGCGTTGAGCGTCAGCGACTCTTTCGGATTGAGACCGGCGGCCGGTTCGTCGAGGCAAAGCAGTTCGGGCTCCGTGCACATGGCGCGGGCGATCTCCAGACGGCGCTGGGCGCCGTACGGCAGATCGCCGGCGGGATCGTCTGCACGCTCCATCAGATCGGCCTTGTCGAGCCAGTATTTGGCCTTCTCGACCGCGGCCGCTGCCGCCCGCTTGTAGGCGGG
>JAHRYZ010000106.1 GCA_020621905.1 Rhizobium sp. | reverse complement strand
GTGATCAACGACGTGTCTGTGGTCTTGGGCGGCGCCACCAAGGTGGCGATGCAATGCATCGATGCCGCAACCGAGGCGGACATCGATTGCACGGTGCTGGTGGGCGACGACGGGGAGGCCGTGCGGCGCAGTTTTCCGAAGGCGAAGGTCGTGGCGCTCGGCGAAAGACCGCTGCGCGATGGCGTCCACGCCCGCGACGTGATCGACCGCAACTACAATCGCGCCGCCTATGCGGCGCTCGACCGGCTGCTCGCTGCCAGCGACGAGGAGACGGTGGTGCATGTGCATGGCTGGTCGCAGATCCTGTCTCCGTCGATCTTCCATGCGCTGTCCCGCCACAGGGTCCGGGTCATCGTGACGGCCCATGATTTCTTCCTCAGTTGCCCGAACGGCGGCTATCTCAATTTCCGCAGCGGCGAGGTCTGCCTGCAGAGGCCGCTCTCCCTCGGCTGCCTTGCCAGCGACTGCGACAAGCGCAATTACCTGCACAAGCTCTGGCGCGTCACCCGGATGCTCACCCAGCTGGGGGCAGGTGCGGATTTCTGGGACCGGGTCGAGGTCATCCTCGCGCATGAAAGCATGGAGCCTTATCTGAACGGTGGAGCGATCCGGCAATTCCGGACGTTGCGCACACCGTGCAAGCCGCTGACGGCCGTGCCGGCCAAGTCCTGGCAGAACGACCGCATGCTCTACCTCGGGCGCATGACCTGGGAGAAGGGGGTGCGGACGCTGGCCGAAGCTCTCAACAAGACGGGCCGCTCGGCGACGCTGATCGGCCGCGGGCCGCTGCTCGAGGAGATTCAGGCGGCGCTGCCCCATTGTTATGTGCCAGGCTGGCTCGACGACAGCGAGGTCGGCAGGCTGGCAGCCGATTCGCGCTTCTTCGTCATGCCGTCGCGTATGCCCGAGCCCTATGGCCTGGTGGCGGCGGAAGCGGTGATGAGCGGCATTCCGGTGATCGTTTCAAGCAACGCGCTGATCGCCGAGGAGGTGGTGCGCAACGACGCGGGGCTCGTCTTCGAGAGCGGCAATGCGGATTCGCTCGCCGAGACGATTGCCCTGATGGACAACGACGTGCTCGTCCGGCACCTCAGCGAAGGCGCCTATGAATACGGCAAGCGCATCGCGCCCTCCGACGACGAATGGCGACGGCGCATCCTCGACATCTACAGGGGGAATTCCAGCCTGCCCGTACATTGACGACAAGGCCCGTGAGGGGAGAGGGGGATACCATGGCGAGGGCATTGGTGACCGGCGGCGCCGGCTTCGTGGGGCGTCATATCTGCGCACGTCTGCTGTCGGAGGGGCTCGATGTCGTCTGCGTCGACGGGCTGGTCCAGGGGACCGGCGCTCTCGCGCCAGAGCACTGGCCGGTGCCGCCCAAGGGCCAATTCACCTTCGTGCCGATGGATTGCCGCGACTATTTCGCCCGCTCGGCGGAGCGTTTCGACTATGTCTACCACCTGGCCGCGGTGGTCGGCGGGCGCATCATGTTGGAAACCCAGGCGCTCTGCGTCGCCGAGGATCTCGCCGTCGATTCGCTGATGTGGAAGTGGGCGGTCGAGACGCGCCCGGGCACGGTCGTGTACTCCAGTTCCAGTGCGGCCTATCCGGTCGCCCTCCAGGGGCCTCTCGGCCATGTCCTGCTCCGCGAGGACATGATTTCGTTCGAGGCGGGTCTTGGCGTTCCCGACCTCAGCTATGGTTGGGCCAAGCTCACCGGTGAGTTCCTGATGAAGCTCTATGTCGAGCGATATGGCGGCCGGGCCGTGGCCTATCGTCCCTTTTCCGGATATGGCGAGGATCAGGACCTCGCCTATCCCTTCCCGGCGATCTGCCGACGCCTGATGGCCGAGGCCGGGCGGGCGGAGGTGGCGGTCTGGGGATCCGGGCGCCAATGCCGCGACTTCATCCACATCTCCGACTGCGTCGATTTCATCTGGCGCACCGTCGACCGTCTGCCGGCGGGGGTAAGCCTCAACCTGTCGACCGGCATCGCCACCCCCTTCATCGACCTTGCCGAGATGATCGCCGGGCAGATCGGCTGGCAGCCTCGGGTGCGCGGCCAGTCCGACAAGCCGGAGGGCGTCTTCTACCGTTGCGGCGATACGGCGATGCAGGCCTCTTTCGGGTTGAAGCCCCAGGTCACGCTGGACGAGGGCGTCGCCCGGATGCTGGATCACCTGGAGTTTTCCGCCGGCTGCGCCGCCTGAAGCGTGGCGGGCGACCACAAAGGGTGCCTTCAAGGGTCGGTGAAGCTGGTGGCACGCAGCCGCATTTCGGCGGTCGCCGGATCGTGGACGAAGAGCATCGCCCCGCTTGCCGTCGATTCCGCCGGCACGTAGTCGAACATCACCTCGATCGCCTCGATCGGCAGGCCCTCCCTGATCAGTTCGCCACGCACCGTAACGCTGGAAGCCGTGCTGTTGGCGCTGTTGGTGACATCGAAGGAAACGCGAAAGCCCCGCGATGCCTGTTCGGTGTCGGTGACCTGGACGGAGAGATCCGGCGGTTCGCTCACTTCGCGCAGAGCCTTCCAGCCGAGCCAGCCGATCAATGCCAGGACGAGGCCCGCTGAAACGAGGCCGGTCAGCCATTCCAGCCAGTGCGGATCGTCGGCTTCGGTATGCCTGCGGCTGTGCGAAGGGCTCATGGAATACCTCACAGGATGAGACGCGCCGCAGCGGCGCCGATGGCGGCGGGGAAGGCGAGCACGATCATGGCGAAGACCAGCGGCGTCAGTGCCGTGCCGTCGACCTGCTCGAAGATCCACAGCATGAACAGGCTGATCGACAGCGCGATGACGTAGCCGGGCAGGGTGAAGCGGATCAGCGCGTGCCACCAGGGTGTGTCGGGCGAAAGCTCGTGGCCGCCTTCGAAGGATACGGCGTAGACGAAGCCGTGCATCAGCGCGATCGACAGCATGATGGTCGCCAGCGCATACCAGGGGGTCATCTTGTAGGAGAGCAGGATCATCTCCTCGGTCGGCGCGACGTTCAGCGACAGGAAGAGCGCGCCGACCATCAGGAACAGCTCGCCGAAATAGGAGGTGCGGCGCTGGCGCGGCTCGGGTCCCTCGCAGTCGGCGTCCTCGTCGCGCGTCTGGCTGCGGCCGAGCATGGCGCCGATGTGGCCGGCACGGCCTGGATGGCGATCTTGCCGATCACCTCGCTCCACGGCATATCGAGGTTCAGCAGGCCGAACAGGAACAGGATCGCCGCGCTCGCCGCAATCCCGATGCCATAGGCGACGATCGCGTCGCGCACGTCTTCGCGCCAGTCGAAGGTTTCCTCGAAGCCGATGCGATGCGACAGGATGACCAGCAGGGGCAGGTCGAGGACCGTCAGGAACAGCAGTTTTTCGCGGGCGATATGGAAACCGAGCTGCCACATTTCCATGGTCATCAGCATGGGGAGGGAGAAGAGGAGCGCCCCGGCGAGCCCACGCCCCATGCCGGCGAGGAAGGCCGATCTCGCCTTTCGCCGCTGGTCCAGCGCATGACCCCGCACTGCAAAATCCGACATACCGCCCCCGCTCCATTCCTGCGCGCTCGACAACGCGGAGGCGGGACAATTGTTCCCTCGCCGCCCGTGCCATCCTTGTCGCCTCGTCGACGACGGGGCGGGGCCGGCCAGGCCATGGGGGCACGGCAGAAAAGGGTCGGCACGGGATTCCCTCTCCCCGCCTGCGGGGGTCCGAAGGACGGGGCGAGACACGCGGCTCGACCCCGGTCGGGCCAGGGTGAGGGGCAAAGGCCACGATCGAAACCGGTGCCTGGCGGAGCGGGCGAGGCGGCAAATGCAAAGGCCCGCGCATCGGAATACGCGGGCCTTTGCGTAACATTGCGTTCGAGCGGGGATCAGCCCTTGGGCTTGAAGCTCTTCTTCTTCGGACCCGATGCCGGGCCGCGATCGTCGAACTTGCCCTTCGGCTTGCCGGCATAGGCTGGTTTGTCGGCCTTGCCCGCATAGGCGGGCTTGTCGCCCTTCGGCTTGCCGGCCCAGTCGGGCTTTGCGGGTTTGTCATAGGCGTTCGAGGCGCCTTTCGGCTTCTTCTTGAAGGCAGGCTTGTCGCTGCTCCAGTCGTCGCGTGCAGGCTTGGCCGGCGCTGCACCCCAGACCTCGGCATCGGCCTGGGCCAGGTCGTCCGGCACGCTGCGTGCCGGCGAAGCGGCGCGCTTGTCGGCCCACGGCTTCCTGTCGCCCTGCGGCCTGGCGTCGTCGTAGGGCTTCTTGCCTTCGTAGGGCTTCTTCTCGGCAAAGGGTTTTGCGTCGCGCACCGGACGCTCCTTCGGCGGCGCGCTGAAGTCCGGCGTGCCGTCCAGGCGCTTGACGATGATGCCGCGCTCCAGTGTCTTGTTCGGGCCGATCGCTTCGACGAAACCCTCGACGCCGCTCTCGGCGATCTCCACGAAGGTCTCTTCCGGCTGCATCTTGATCGCGCCGATCACCGCCTTGGTGATGTTGCCGTTGCGGCAGAGCATGGGGATCAGCCAGCGCGGCTCGGCGCTCTGGCGGCGGCCGACGGAGAGCGAGAACCAGGTGCTGGCGCCGAAATCCGAGCGCGGCTTGGTCGCCGGGCTCGAGGGGTTGGCATAGTCCGGCTCGCGGCGCTTAGCGCCGGCGTCGAGGCTGACCGGGATCAGGTCTTCGGGGGCCGAGCGGTTGCCGCGCTGCAGGCGCAGGAAGGCGGCGGCCACCTGTTCGGCGCCGTGGGTGGCGAGCAGGGTTTCGATGAACGGGGCTTCGTCCTCGTTGATCTTTTCCGAAAGCGCCGGATCGGCGAGCAGTCGCTCGTCGTCGCGCGCCAGCACCTCGTCGGCCGAGGGCGGCAGGACCCAGGTCGGCTGCACATTGGCGCCGGCGAGCAGGCGCTCGGCCTTGCGCCTGGCGCTCATCGGCACGATCAGCGCCGAGACGCCCTTGTTGCCGGCGCGGCCGGTGCGGCCCGAACGGTGGAGCAGCGTGTCCGAATTGGTCGGCAGGTCGGCATGGATGACCAGTTCCAGACCGGGCAGGTCGATGCCACGGGCGGCGACGTCGGTGGCGATGCAGACGCGGGCCCGGCCATCGCGCATGGCCTGCAACGCATGGGTGCGCTCGTTCTGCGACAGCTCGCCGGACAGCGCCACGACCGAGAAGCCGCGATTGTGCAGCCGGGCCGTCAGGTGGTTGACGGCGGCGCGGGTCGAGCAGAAGACGATGGCGTTCCGGGCTTCGTAGAAGCGCAGAACGTTGATGATGGCGTTCTCGCGGTCGGGATTGGCGACGGTCAGCGCGCGGTATTCGATGTCGACATGCTGCTTCTTTTCCGACACCGTCTCGATGCGCTTGGCATTGCGCTGGTAGCTCTTGGCCAGGTCGGCGATCGAGCGCGGCACGGTGGCCGAGAACATCAGCGTGCGGCGGTCGTCGGGTGCGGCATCGAGGATGAATTCGAGATCCTCGCGGAAGCCGAGATCGAGCATTTCGTCGGCCTCGTCCAGCACGACGGCGCGCAGCCCCGAGAGGTCGAGCGCGCGGCGGGTGATGTGGTCGCGCAGGCGGCCCGGCGTGCCGACGACGATGTGGGCGCCGCGTTCGAGCGCCCGGCGCTCGTTGCGCACGTCCATGCCGCCAACGCAGGAGGCGATCACCGCGCCCGTCTTCTCATAGAGCCATTCCAGTTCGCGCATGACCTGCATGGCAAGCTCACGGGTCGGCGCGATGGCGAGAGCCAGCGGCGCCCCGGCGCGGCCGAAGCGGTTTTCGCCGGCGAGAAGCGTCGGCGCGATGGCGAGGCCGAAAGCGACCGTCTTGCCCGACCCGGTCTGGGCCGAGACCAGCGCGTCGGCGCCTTCGAGTTCCGGGTCGAGCATGGCCTGCTGCACCGGGGTCAGCGTCGCATAGCCGCGCTTGGACAATGCCTCTGCGATCGGCGCTACGATGCCGTTGAATTCTGTCATGGAATAGGTCTTTCGAAATGGGTGTGTGGAGCGGGCCAATGCACCGCGCCCGCCGATTGCGGGTATGTTTGGGGCGTTCCTACCCGGCTAACGCCGAAATGTATAGGGGGAGGGCCGAAAAAGGCGAGAAATGCGGGCGAAGCCCGGGTGTCGAAAGCCGGCCGCCGGGCCATGCTGCGGGGATATGTCGTATTTGCTTCGCCTGGGCGTAAGCCGTATGACCGGACAGCGCCAACGAATCCGAAGAGTCGTTTCCCTTGAAAACCATCGCCATCGATTTCGAAACAGCGAGCGAAGAGCGCGGCAGCGCCTGTTCGGTCGGGCTCGCCTGGATCGAGGGCGGCGAAGTGGTGCGCGTCGAAGAGCGGCTGATCCGGCCGAAGTCCATGCGGTTCTCGCCGTTCAACATCGCCATTCACGGCATCCGGCCGGAGCATGTCGAGGATGCGGCTGAGTTTCCCGAAGTGATGGACGAATTCGCCGAGGATTTCTCAGGTTCGATGATGATCGCCCACAATGCCGCCTTCGACTTCTCGGTCTGGCGCTCCGCCCTCGATGCCTATCGCCAGCCCTATCCGGAACTGTCCTATCTGTGCAGCGTCAAGATGGCCCAGCGCATGTGGCCGCAGCTCGGCTCGCATCGTCTGAACAGCCTCGCCGCCCATCTTGGGCTCACCTTCATGCATCACAATGCGGCGGACGATGCCCGGGTCTGTGCGCTTGCCTCGATCGCCATGATGCGCGAGGCTGGTGCCGCCCATATGGCGGAGCTGCCGGCGCGGATCGGGATCTCCGCCGGCCGGCTCTACCGCGGCGGCTACGACGCCTGCTCGGTGCGCCGCATGGCCCGGCGCGAGCCGGCCTTGTAAGGCGGCCTGCCGCCCTTATCTAGTTTGCAGTCATCCCTGGAGATTTGCCATGTCGATCCGATCCCTGCTCTTGTCCGCCACGGTCGCTCTTTCAGCCCTCGCCAACCCGGCCGCTGCCGAGGTCGTGGGGGAGGTCGGTGTCGACTGGGTCGGCAACGACATCATCGTCGAGGCGGTCACCGATCCGAAGATCAAGGGCATCACCTGCCACGTCACCTATTTCGACCGTTCGATCATCGACCGGCTGTCGAAGGGCAACTGGTTCGAGGATCCGTCGAACAATTCGATCGCCTGCCGCCAGACCGGGCCGATCGAGATCGGCGACATCGATCTGTCGAAGGAGGGCGAGGAAGTGTTCCGCGAGGGCATGTCGCTGATCTGGAAGCAACTGGTCGTCAATCGCATCTACGACAAGGCCAACGACACGCTGATCTACCTGATTCACTCGCGCCAGGTCGTCGACGGCTCAGCCAAGATGGCGATCTCGACGGTGCCGCTGTTCGGCCAGCCGGTCAACTGGGTGAACGGCAAGCCGTAAGCCGGCCGGGTACGCCGGATGGTTGTATGGCCGGGTCCGGCGGCATGGTTGCTCTTTGGCCCAAAATTGGTCAGTCCGGAACGGCCCAATGTTCATTTTTTCGCGCCATGTCACTTTCGCTGCCCGCCAAAGTTTGGCAAACTTCAAATGGACATCGGTACGCGGCACATCACCCCAAGTTGTTCGCTTGCTGTTCATGTCTTGCCATGCGAGGGGTTGCAGCCTCGAATTCGAACAAAGTTGCGCTCCGATCTCTTTCGAGTTCGGAGCGCAATTCGTTTCGGCTGGATGTTGTCCCTGACGGACATGGACGATACCGGCGGCGTCGATGGCCTGAATGTCCGAATGATATGAAGAGGGCGTCGTTTTATGGGCTTTGGCGCGGCGGAAAGTTTGCCGCGCGCGGCAGCCTGTCTTTGCCGGATGCACAAAAACGGCCCCTAACCCCGCGGCAAGCGGGGTTAGGGGTGGGAAGATCCGAAATACTCAGGCGATCAGGCGATCAGGCGGCCTGGGCGAGCTCGTCGGCGATGACTGTGTCGAGATTGAGGAAGCAGACCATCGACTTCTCCAGGGCGACGATGCCGCGGCAGAAGGCGCGCTGTTCCTCGGGAATGATCTCCGGTGCGGGCTGCAGGTCTTCGCCCTTGATGGTCATCATGTCGGAGACCTGTTCGACCAGCAGGCCGACCAGCTTGCCGGCGATGTCGGTGACGATGATGGCGGCGCGCTCCGACGGTTCGGTCATCTTCATGCCGAGGCGGCAGGCCATGTCGATGACCGGGATTACGGCGCCGCGCAGGTTGATGAGGCCGAGCACGTAGGGCGGGGTATGCGGCATCGGGGTCACCGGCGCCCAGCCGCGGATTTCGCGGATCGCCATGATGTCGATGCAGATTTCCTGTTCGGCGAGATGAAAGGACACGATCTCGAGATAGGAGCAGGACTGCTTGATTGCATTGCTCATTTCAAACTCTTCCCAGTTTTCGGCTGCGGCGCTCTGACTGCGACGCGGGCGACAGCCTTCGGTTGAATGTTCCCGCGACCTTGCCGATCAGGCTCTTCGCGGGGACGGCGGCAGCGAGACGGCGGTGGCCGCCTGCGGCTGAGCAGGGCGGCATCGACGCTCCCGGTCATCCTGAACTGGCCGACGAGACGCGAGAGATTCTCCGCGTCGCCGGCAAGGGTATGGCTGGCCGCATTGGTCTGTTCGACCATGGCGGCATTCTGTTGCGTGACCTGGTCCATCTGACCGACGGCCGAGTTGATCTCGCTGAGGCCCACAGACTGCTCGCGGGCCGAGGTGACGATCGACTTCACATGCTCGTTGATGCGCAGCACGTCCTCGCCGATGCGGTGCAATGCCTCGCCGGCCGCGGTGACGAGTTCGACGCCGGTCTTCACTTCGGCGCTGGAGCGCCCGACCAGGGTCTTGATGTCGCGGGCAGCCTCGGCGGCGCGGCCGGCAAGCGCCCGCACTTCCTGGGCGACCACGGCGAAGCCTTTGCCGGCTTCGCCCGCGCGGGCCGCCTCGACGCCGGCATTGAGCGCCAGAAGATTGGTCTGGAAGGCGATCTCGTCGACGACGTTGATGATCTTGCCGATCTCGCCGGTGGCATCCTCGATGCGTTCCATGGCGGCCATGGCGTCGCTGACGACGGAACCGGACTTTTCCGCATAGACCTTGGCGTTATCGACCATGTGGCTCGCCTCTTCGGCGCGCTCGGTGGCGTTGCGCACGGTCGCGGTGATTTCGTCGAGGGCGGCGGAGGTCTCTTCGAGCGATGCCGCCTGCTGTTCGGTGCGGCGGGCGAGATCGTCGGCGGCGCTGCGCATCTGCAGGCCGTTGGCGCGAATGGAACTGCTGTTGGAGGCGATTTCGCCCATGACGCTCTGGAGGCGGTTGGTCGTCTGGTTGAAGTCGGCACGCAACCGTTCGAGGTCGCCGGGGAAGACTTCGGCGATGGTGACCGAGAGATCGCCTTCCGACAGGCGATTGAGGCCGAGGGCCAGCTGGTCGACGGCACGCTTGACGGCGGCATTGTCGGCGGCAAGCGCGGCGGCGCGGGCTTCGCGCTCCTGTTCGTTGCGCCGGCTGGCTTCGGCGGACGAGGATTCCAGTGCGCGCTTCTCGACGGCGGCGTTGCGGAAGATGTCGACGGCGCGGGCCATTTCGCCGATTTCGTCGCGGCGGCCGTTGGCGTCGATCGTGGTATCCAGATCGCCGTCGAGAACGCGCTGCATGGCGGAGCGGACGGCGCGGATGCCGTTGACGATGGCATTGCCGTGCACGGCCTGAAGCAACAGCGTGGTGCACAGCGCGAGCAGACCGAGGCCAAGCTGGATATAGAGGGAGGCGCCTGCTCTGGCGGTCGCGCCTTCACGCCTGTATGATTCGGGCAAGCGTGGCGGTCTGGTCGGCTGTTCGATGCCGGTCGTCGGCGCCGTCGATGGCGTCGTCGATGGCTGCATATTGGGTTTCCGCGCGCCGGTCCGACCAGGCGCCAGGTCCACCTCGATCGCCTTGACGATTTCGGCGAGGTCGGCGTCATAGGTTTCCGCCAGGGCCGGGTTGCCGCCTTCCTGGGCGATGGCCTTCATGACGGGGGCGCCGGCGGAGAGCAAGGTCGCCGCGGATCGGATGGTTTCGGCACGCTCCTTCTGGATGGCGCCTTCGCTGCGATCGATGATGGTGTCCATCGCGGCGAGAACGAGTCGGGAATTGGCGAGCTGCATCTCGTTCAGTTGCTCGACCTGGTGCTGGAGCGCCAGTGCCCGGGTCAGGGCGGTGTCGACCTGTGCGTTCTCGTACCAGCCGACCGCCAGCATCGAGCCGATGCCGAGCGAGGTCGCAGCGCCGAGCGTCATCAGCTTTTGCCGGACCGACAGCCCGCGTCCCGAAATAAAGTCTAGCATGCGCCTCCCCATTGCCCCAGATGCGTCACCGATGGAGCACATCGGCGATCCTGTCTTGCATGCAGAGGCCCGAGGAGAAGAGAACCCGTCCCGGTGGACGTTATGTCCGAATGACCGAACCGGTCATCTCGCGGTCAGATGATCCCAAATAGTGGTTAAGCAACGGATAATATTGCTGGCGAAGTCGCAGCTTCGGTTGAAGATCTGGCGCTTGGAACGCGCCGCCCGGTCCGGTGCTCATGCCGGGGCGATGGCGCGGCGATAGAGGTGCCAGGTCGCGTGGCCGAGCACCGGCAGTGCGACGAACAGGCCGGCGAAGAAGGGCAGCAGGGCAAGGAAGGCGGTTGCGGCGACGATCAGGCCGAAGGTCAGCATGGGCACCGGGTTCTCCACCACGGTGCGGATGCTGGTCAGCATGGCCGTGACGAAATCGATGTCGTGGTCGAGCAGCAGCGGCATGGAGATGACGGTCAGGGAGAAGAGCACGGTGGCGATGATCCCGCCGACGATGGTCCCGACCAGCAGGAAGAGCATGCCTTCGGGCGTGGTCGTCACGACGGTGGCGAAGGCGGCGAGCGAGGCGGGGATCTTGAAGCCGAGGAACAGGGCGAGCAGCAGCCGCACCTGGTAGATCCAGATCCAGAAGATGAAGAGTACGGCGAAGGCCATCCACGAGAGCTGTCTCTCGCGCTGGCGGAAGACTTCGGTGAGAACACCGCGCCAACTGATCGCTTCGCCACGCTCGTGGCGCCGGCTGATTTCGTAGAGGCCGACGGCGACGAAGGGGCCGATCAGCGGGAAGCCGATGGCGACGGGTATGATCATCCACGGCTGGTGGTAGAGGCTCAGCATCACGACGATGAAGAGACCGCCGAGCGCATAGATGCCGCCGAAGAACAGGCCGAACAGTGGAGCGGAAGTCCCTGAGCCTTCGCCAGCGCCCCCGTGACGTCCTTCATCTCGGCCGGTTGATCCGCTCTTCGGCGGCAATGCCGTCTGAATGACCTGCTTCCATTGTCCTCCCAAAACGTCTGCCACAACGCCCATGGAAGGCGGCAGAACTCGGTATGATATTTATTTCCCACGAAGGCGCGCCTTTCCCCTTTACATGGGGGCCGCGTATTATGTAAGAGAATGGACCCTCGCGCCAAGAGCTCAATCCACCTGATCGCCGCCCTGATTCTCGCGGCGGGGACCGCCGTGTCTTTGCCGGCTGGATGCGATTCGGCGCGGATATCGCTCACCTATGCCGAGAACGGCCTGTCCTCCTGCTTTTGACGGCCGAGGGCGGCTGCCCTGGGCAATCGGCGCGCTGGGCGTGCAAACGGCGAGTTGATTGCACTTCGGCACTTGACGTATCGCAGGTAGCTTTCCTGCCACGTTCCAAGGACCTGACCTTCGATAGGGCTTTGCGCATTCTCCTCTGGGCTGGCGGTCTTTTGGCCGGCGTGCTCGGCTGGACGCTGGCGGTAACCGACGCAGGACAAGATCGCCGAGGCGGTTCGGCGTGCCGTTCCACCTCGTCGACCAGAACGGCAAGCCGATCACCGAGCAGGCCCTCCGCGGCAAGCCGACGGCGCTGTTCTTCGGCTTCACCCATTGCCCGGAAGTCTGCCCGACGACACTGTTCGAGCTCAACGGCTGGCTGACCACGGTCGATCCGGACAAGACCAAGTTGCAGGCCTATTTCGTCACCGTCGACCCGGAGCGCGACACGCCGGAAATGCTCGGCGCCTATATCTCCAACGTCACCGACCGGGTCATCGGCATTGCCGGCGATCCGCAGAAGGTGGGCGAGGTGGTCAAGGGCTTCCGCGTCTATGCCAAGAAGATTCCGCTCGACGACAAGGATCCGAACGGCGACTACACCATGGATCACACCGCCTCGGTCTTCCTGCTCGACAAGGAGGGCCGGTTCGTCGGCACCATCTCCTATGGCGAGAACCCGGACGTGGCGATCAAGAAGCTTGAGAACCTCGCCAAGGGCTGACGCCGGCGCTTGGCCGGGGCCCTCTGCTGTTGCCATCGGCCGCGCCGCGTTGTACCGCAGGCGCAAGCGCCGGGCGGCGCTCCGTCGCCGTCCCGTTCTCTCCCTTTTCGACAGGATGACCGACCGTGAGTGAAATTCGCCTCTTTGTGACGACGACCGAAGCCATGGCGACGGAGATTCTCGATCTCATGACGATCTGCTTCGGCGAAGAGGATCTGGCGATCGCCACGACCGAAGTGGACGAGAAGAACGATGTCTGGGAAGCCTCCGTCTATATGTTGACCGAGGAGGAGGACGAGATCCGCGGGCGTCTCGAAGATCTTTTCGCCGAGACCTTCCCGGGCTTGCCGATCCAGAGGGAGGTGCTGCCCGACATCGACTGGATCGCCAAGTCGCTGGAAGGCCTCAAGCCGGTCCGGGCAGGGCGGTTCATCGTTCATGGCTCGCATGACCGCGACAAGGTTCGGGTCAACGACCTGGCGATCGAGATCGAGGCCGGCCAGGCCTTCGGCACCGGCCACCACGGAACGACGGCCGGTTGCCTGGAAGTGATCGACGAGGTGGTGCGGTCGCGGACCGTGCGCAATGCGCTGGACCTCGGCACCGGCAGCGGCGTTCTGGCGATCGCGGTTCGCAAGCTGAAGCACATTCCGGTGCTGGCGACCGACATCGATCCGATCGCCGTGCGGGTCGCCCGGGAGAACGCCCGCAGCAACGGTCTTGTCGACGGCATCGAGTTCCGCGTTGCGCCTGGCTTCCATTCGACCGCGTTTGGCGAATACGGCCCGTTCGACCTGATCATCGCCAATATTCTCGCCCGCCCGCTGATGAAGATGGCG
>JAHRYZ010000105.1:8314-13241 GCA_020621905.1 Rhizobium sp. | reverse complement strand
TAGCCGAAGATGTGCTCGACCCCGTTGTCCTTGAGCGCCTGGAGGACGATCTCGGCGCCCGTCATCTGATTGTCTTTGCCCGTCATGCCTCTTCCCGTCTCACTCTGTCTTGCTGGATTGTCTTCAAGGGGGTGCTACCCCGGTTTTGGCCATAAAAAAAGGCCCCTTTGAGGAGCCTGTCTTCTAGCGCATGGGTGGCTGTCGCCGGATGGTCACACCACCCTGCCCATGCGCTTTCCCACCACAATAAGGATCTGCGAATTGTTCATGGGAAGAAGTGATAGACAGAAATATGGCAGGCGTCAACGCGGACGAGCCTAAAAACCAGACCGAAACGACCGCCGATCGGGCACCCTGCGCAATTATCGCGCATTTGTTATACCCCCTGTTAAAGCCTTGGGCACTAGACTGCACCCGACCAGGGAGCCGATATTGCGCAACAGTGACCTTCAGACATCCAGTCAGGCCGGCGAGCAAGATCGCCGCGACCAGATGGCGCGGGGAAACCGCTTCCTCGGCCGTGTCGTCGCCTGCAACGGTTCGCGCGCGACGATCGCGGCCATCGCCGAGGATGGAGGCACGGAGCTGACCGAGCTCTGGTCGGTCGGCCGGCTGATCTCGATCACTGTGGGCCAGAACCGCGTCGTGGCGCTTGCCTATTCGATGCAAACCGGCACGAAAAACTGGGGCGAAGGCGAGGACAACACCGTCCTCATCGAGGTCGAACTGCTGGGCGAAGTGCATGTCGGCGACGACGGCAGCGAGCTCTTCTCGACCGGTATCTCGCGCTATCCCTATCTCGGCGCCATCGCCCATCGCATCCGTGCTGCCGACCTCCTGCGCATCTACGACACCCGCAAGGGCGACACCGCCGTGATCGGCAAGCTCACCCAGGACGAGAGTATCGACGCGACGATCCACGTCCCCTCCATGCTGTCCAAGCATTTTGCCGTGGTAGGCTCGACCGGGGTGGGCAAGTCGACTGCCGTCTCGCTGCTGCTGCGCAAGGCGATCGAGAGCGATCCCAAGCTTCGCGTGCTGATCCTCGACCCGCACAACGAATTCGCCGCCGCCTTCCCCGAACACGCTGTCGTCATCGACACCGACACGCTCGACCTGCCCTTCTGGCTGATGCGGCTCGAGGAATTCGCCGAGGTCCTGTTCCGCGGCCGCCCGCCAATCGCCGAAGAGCTCGACGTCCTGCGCGACCTGATGCCGGAGGCCAAGCGCGCCTTCCGCGGCAATGAGAGCGCACTGATGCGCCGCACCAGCGACAAGAGCTCGATCACCGCCGACACCCCGGTGCCCTACCGCATCGCCGACCTGCTGGCGCTGATCGACGAGCGCATCGGCCGCCTGGAGGGCCGCGGCGAGAAACCCATGCTGCGCTCGCTGAAGATGCGCATCATGGCGGCGATCAACGACCCGCGCTACCATTTCATGTTCTCCAACAACACGATCAGCGACACGATCATGGAGACGATCGCCCACAACTTCCGCATCCCGGGAGACGACCGGCCGATCTAGACCTTCCAGCTCGCCGGCATCCCGTCGGAAGTGGTCAACTCCGTCGCCTCCGTGCTCTGCCGCATGGCCTTCGAATTGGCGCTGTGGTCGAACGGCGCGATCCACATGTTGGTCGTGTGCGAGGAAGCCCACCGCTACGTGCCTGCCGACCCCAATCTCGGCTTCTTCCCGACCCGCCAGGCGATCGCCCGCATCGCCAAGGAAGGCCGCAAATACGGCGTCTCGCTCGGCATCATCACCCAGCGCCCCGGCGAACTCGACCAGACGATCCTGTCGCAGTGCTCGACGCTCTTTGCCATGCGCCTGGCCAACGACCGCGACCAGGAGATCATCCGCTCGGCGATCCCGGACTCGTCGATCTCTACCACCAGTTTCATTTCGTCGATCGGCAACGGCGAAGCGATCGCCTTCGGCGAGGCCATCGCCGTGCCGATGCGCATGCGCTTTACGCGCGTCGACGAAAGCCACCTGCCGAAGGCGAACGGCGTCACCGCCAAGGCCTCGGACGACAGCCCCGACACCGTCGACCTGCGCACCATCGTCAGCCGCATGCGCGCCATTGCCGGCCCCGACATCTCCGCCTTCCAGCAGAGTTTTGACGCCGGACTGTCGGGCGGACTCGACGAAGCAGACGAATACGCGCTGGGCGCCGCGACGGGCGAACTGCCGAGAGCCGGCATCCCCGAGAACGAGGCATTGCCCCATCTCGGCCACGATGCGAGCTTCGAGGAAATCCGCCAGGCCCTGATGACCCCGCCGCCGCAATCGGCCCCGCCGGCCCTGCGCCAGCCGGAACCGGCATTCGAGCGCCCGGCTCCGCGGCTCGACGCCCGGCAGCCCGACGCCGCCCAGTTCGACCGGCCGCGGCACGACGCCCCGCCGATCGAACCCTACCGCCCCGACATGCTGCCGCGCACCGCACCGTCGGACGAGCCTCCACGCTACGCCCGCCGGCTGGACGATCCGTCGGACGCCCTCCGCGACCCCTACACCGCCCGGCCGCAACCGTCGCCGGAGCGAACCGAACCCGCCCCGCCGATCCGGCGCGAATCCGGTTCGTCGCTGCGCGAGAGCATCCTGAAAAAGCCGCTGTCGAGCCTCTACCGCAAGGACTGAGGCTGCCCCGTCAGGCGCGAACGACAACCCTCACCGAGTCTCAGCGTCCGGCGCGATCGGCGGACACCTCGACGATAGCCCTCACCCTGAAGTGGGAGCGCCAGCGACCCTCGAAGGGCGAGGGCGTATGGCTGAGATGCGGCATAGCCAGCCGAACGCTTGAAGCGCGCGGAGGAGAAATTGCCCCTCACCCTAGCCCTCTCCCGCAGGCGGGGGTGAGAAATGGTCGGCGAAGCCGACGAAACGATCCAGTGAATCGTTTCAAATGACGAACGCCATGAGCAAAAGCGAAGGGCTGGCAAAGGTGCCGGCAGGCGGATGAGGGGCAGCCGCGGCGTGCCGTGGCCGGAATGCCCTCACCCTGAGGTGGGAGCGCCAGCGACCCTCGAAGGGCGGGGGCGGATGGCGGATCATGAAACCAGTGCCGCCCCCTCAGCCGACCCTCTCCCAGCTCTCGTCCATCTGGTTGCGGAACCAGGTCATCTGCCGCTTGGCATATTGCCGTGTGGCGGCCGAGGCCGTTTCGACGACCGCTTCCGGCGTCATCTCGCCCCGCAGCATGGCGGCGATCTGCGACACGCCGATCGCCTTCATCGCCGGCATGTCCGGCGAAAGCCTAAGCGCGAGCAGCGCCTCGACCTCCGCGACCGCGCCGTCGGCGAACATCCGCGCGAAGCGGCGGTTGATCCGCTCATGCAGCAGCCTGCGGTCCGGCAACTTGACGATCTTGCGCGCCCGCTCCGGATCGACGATCACCGGCCCGCCCTGCCCCTGGAACGCGGCGATCGACCGGCCGGTCGCCTCCAGCACCTCCAGCGCCCGCACGATGCGCTGCCCGTCCTGGCGGCCGAGCCGCGCGGCCAACGCCGGATCCCGGCTTTCGAGCTCCTGATGGAGCGCCTCCGGGCCCTCCGCGATCAACCGGTCGCGCAGGCGCTTGCGGATCTCGGCCGGGATCGCCGGCATGTCGTCGAGCCCGCCGGTCAGCGCCTTGAAATAGAGCCCGGTGCCGCCGACGATCACCGGCAGCACGCGCTTCGTCTTCAGATCCGCGATCAGGGCCGCCACGTCCCGCAGCCAATCGCCGGTCGAATAGGCGGAACCTGCCGGCACATGGCCGTAGAGATGGTGCGGCACGCCCTCCATCTCTTCCTCCGAAGGCCGCGCCGTCAGGACCCTCAGCGTGTCATAGACCTGCATGCTGTCGGCATTGATGACGTGGCCGCCATGCCGCTTTGCCTGTTCCAGCGCCAGCGCGGACTTGCCGCTGGCGGTCGGCCCGGTTATCAGGATCGCGTCGATGTCGTTTTCAGGGTTTTCCATCATGGCCTTCGTTGCCACGCTTCTCGCCAATCCGTCAAATCCGATCCTTGAGCCCGCGCTTGCCGAGCGCGCCGCCGAGAGCCTCAAGGCATCCGGCCTCTACTGGCTCGCCGACGGCATCGCCTGCGACATCGTGCTGAAGGACGGCACCGACGAAAAGGCCGCCGAAGCGGAGCTTCGCGCGCTGATCGGCGATCAGAAGATCGACGTCGCCGTGCAGGATGCCGACACGCGGCGCAAGAAATTCCTGATCGCCGACATGGATTCCACCATGATCGGCCAGGAATGCATCGACGAACTGGCCGCCGAAGTAGGCCTCAAGGACAAGGTGTCACTGATCACCGCCCGCGCCATGAACGGCGAGATCGCCTTCGAGCCGGCGCTGCGCGAACGCGTCGCATTGCTGAAGGGCCTGCCGATCAAGGTGGTCGACGAGGTGATTGAAAAGCGCATCACGCTGACTCCCGGCGGCCTGGAGCTGATCGCCACGATGAAGGCCAAAGGTCACTACACCGCCCTCGTCTCCGGCGGCTTCACCGTCTTTACCGCGCCGATCTCCGCCCGCCTCGGTTTCCACGAGAACCGCGCCAACATCCTGCTGGAAAAGGACGGAATCCTCACCGGCGAAGTGGCCGAGCCGATCCTCGGCAAGCAGGCCAAGGTCGACGCGCTGGTCGACATCTCCGCCCGCCTCGGCATCGACACCCACGAGGCGATCGCGGTGGGCGACGGCGCCAATGACCTCGGCATGCTGGAACTTGCCGGCTCCGGCGTCGCCCTGCACGCCAAGCCCTCGGTCGCCGCCCAGGCGAAGATTCGCATCGACCACGGCGACCTCACCGCCCTGCTCTACCTCCAGGGTTATCGCAAGACCGATTTCGTCGCGCCCTGATCGCGCACGGAGAGCGGCCATGGCACCGATCCTCGAAACGCCGCGTCTCATTCTGCGCAACTGGCGCGA
>JAHRYZ010000105.1:0-8304 GCA_020621905.1 Rhizobium sp. | reverse complement strand
CTGTTTCGCGAGATCAACCGCGAACCCAAGGTCATGGAATTCTTTCCTTTCCGCCGCAGCACGGAGGAAGCCGACACGATGATGGAGCGCATCCGCGCCGTCATCGATGAGACGGGCTTCGGTTTCTACGCGGTGGAACTGAAGGAGAGCGCCGAGCCGATCGGCTTCTGCGGGCTGGCCAGGGCCGGGATTTCTCCGATCCTGCCGGAAGACACCGTCGAGATCGGTTGGCGGCTCGCCACCCGCTTCTGGGGCCAGGGCTACGTCACCGAAGCGGCCCGCGCGCTCATCGATTTCGGATTCGCGACCAAGGACTTGGACGAAATCGTTGCATTTGCGGTTGAAGCCAACAGCCGCTCGACGGCGGTCATGGAGCGGATCGGTATGCGCCGCGACGCGGATGGCGACTTCGACCACCCGCGCGTCCCTGACACCCATCCGCATCTGAAGCGGCACGTCCTTTACCGGATCGGCCGTCCCGAGGTTTGAACAGGGGCGCGATCAGGCGCCCTTGACGATGTAGCCGCCCGGCGCATTGGCCCACGGGAAACGCTTGACCGGTGCGACAATGCCGTTCTTGCGGGCGAAATCGTCCCAGGCGCGCGTCTCGCCCGGCCATTTGCTCGTTGCATACTCGTCGAGGATCAGCACGCCGCCCGGCACCAGCCGGTCCCAGCAATGCTCGAGAATGGTCTTGGTCGGCTCGTAGATGTCGACGTCGACATTGATCAGGCAGAAGCGCGATTCCGGGTTCTTCTCCAGCCATTCCGGCAGGGTCTTGGAAATGTCGCCCTCGACGATCTGGCCGCGTCCGGTCGGCAGCACGCCGTCCTCGTTGTGCAGCTTCAGGAGTTCGCGGAACTCGTCGAGGAAATTCTCGGAGCTTAAGCCCCCGACTTCCTTCTGCACGTTGGCGTCGAGCGCGCCGTCCTCTTCATGCAGGCTCGGAAATCCGGCGAAGCTGTCGAAGCCGATGACCTTCTTGTGGGTGGCGGTCGGGGTCAGGACCTCGATGAACTTGTGCCAGCTGAAGAAGGACTTGCCGTAGTAGACACCGAAGTCGGCATAGTGGCCCGGCAGTTCCACGGTCAGCTTGAACAGCTCGTAATGCGCCAGCTGCCGGATGAACGAACGCCGGCTCACATAGGTCGGGAACAGATCCAGATAGTGGCGCACGTCGTGCGGCCAGCGGGTGGTGATCTCGTTGAGCTTGGCGAAAAACTTGCTCTCGCCGTCTGAGGGGTAGAAAAAAGTGTCCTTCATGTCCGATGCGCCTTCCCGCCTGGTCGCGTCCGGCCGACACAGCCCTCGATGATGGGCCTTTGAGTCGTCGCCGCTGCGTCTGTCTGCTGAGCGGAACCTAGGCAGCGAAACTTGTCCCAGGCTGTGAGCACCATCAAGGGCGCAAACGCCCGCATTTGTCGCGATTTGGGACAGCCCCCCCGACATTAATCATCCGCTCACGCTGTTTCGACGCACCGCGCGCGGTCTGCGCCGTTTCACGAGCTTTTAAGTTCCTGCATTTATTCTAATATCCATGAACGCCATCAAACCCGCCCGGCTTCTCGAAAAACTCCGTGCCGTCGGTGATGCATTCGTGCGTCTCGGCGAAGCCGGCCAGACCGAAGCCGAGGCGGACCATATCCGCGCGATCCGCCTGTCGACGGTCTTGCGCAATACGCCGTGGATGATGGCTGCCAATATCGCCAATGCCGCGGTCGCGCTCCTGGCCTTTGCCGGCAGCGACATGTTCCCCTGGGTCGCCGCCTGGGCGATGATCGTCATCCTGATCGCGGCCTATACCGGCATCGCCAAATGGCGCAACCGCAAGCAGCCGCCGCGGCGGACGGCCTCCTTGCGGGGCTCGCGGCAAGCCATCGTCTTCGCCGCCGTGCTGAGCGGGCTTTGGGCGGCCCTGACGGTCTTGTTCTACCTGCATGCCACCGACCAGCAGCGTCTGGTGATCGTCGCGATCTCCGTCGGCATGATGGGGGGCGGCGGTTTCGCGCTCGCCATGGTCCCGCCGGCGGCGATCACCTTCAGCGTCTTGATGGGACTGGGATCGCTGCTGGCCCTCAGCGTCGCAGCGGAAGCGGTAGGCATCAGCCTGTTTGCGCTCTACGTCATCTACACCGCGATCATCGTGCGTTCGTCGCTGGCGCTCTGCGAAAGCCTGACCATGCGCGTGCGCGCCCAGATCGCCACCGGCGAACAGCGCGACGTCATCGGCCTGCTGCTCAACGACTTCGAGGAGAACGCCGCCGACTGGCTGTGGGGCCTCGACCGCGATCTGCACCTGCACCGTGCCTCCCCGCGCCTATTCGAGCAACTCGGCTGTACCGAGGAGGAAGCCTACGGTCGCGCGCTGTGGGATCTGCTCCCCTGCGAAAGCGCAGGCTGCAGGGCACGGCACAAGCTGGGCGGTCTGGACGCCCTTCGTCACCAGTTGACCAGCCATACCTCCTTCCGCGACTTCGAGCTGTGCGTCGTCCGGAACGGAGAACAGGGTGTCTGGTCCCTGAGCGCCAAGGCCATCTTCGACGACCACGGCACTTTCACCGGCTATCGCGGCGTCGGGCGCGACGTCACCCAGGCGCGCGAGGCGCACCGCCGGATCGAACATATGGCACGCCACGACAGTCTCACCGATGTCGGCAATCGTGTCCAGCTCAACGAGGACCTCCATCGGGCGATCGACCGCCTGGAGCGCTTCGACGAGCATTTCTCCATCCTCCTGCTCGACCTCGACCGCTTCAAGCAGGTCAACGACACCCATGGTCACGGCGCCGGCGACCAGTTGCTGCGCGAGGTGGCCAAAGTGCTGCAATCGGTGTGCGGCGAGACCGACACGCTGGCCCGGCTGGGCGGCGACGAGTTCGCCGTCATCCATACGTCGACGCAGGACCCGCGCGACGCGGGGGCACTCGCCGAAAGGCTGGTCAATGCGCTCTCCCAACCCTTCCCGCTGGCTTCCGGCACGGCTCGCATCGGCGTCTCGATCGGCATCGCCTGCGCCCCCAATGACGGCCGCGACGCCGACACCATGATGCGGCATGCCGACCTTGCGCTCTATCGTGCCAAGGCCGACGGGCGCAACCGCTTCCACTTCTTCGACACATCGCTCGACGCCGCCGCGCGCCGCCGCAACCTCATCGAACAGGAACTGCGCGCCGCCGTGGCGGCCCGGTCCCTGACGCTGCACTTCCAGCCGCTGGTCGACAGCGGCAGCGGCCAGGTCGTCTGCGTCGAAGCCTTGTTGCGTTGGCACCATCCGACGCTGGGAGCCATCAGCCCGACGGAATTCATCCCGATTGCCGAGGACATCGGCCTGATCGAGACGATCGGCGCCTGGGTCATCCGCCAGGGATGCATGGCCGCAGCCTCCTGGCCGGAATCGGTGCGGATCGCGGTCAACCTGTCGCCCCGCCAGTTCGCCGGAACAGGGCTCTATGCCGCCATCACCGCCGCCCTGCGCGACAGCGGCCTGCCGCCGGCCCGTCTCGAGCTGGAAGTGACGGAATCTCTGCTGCTGAAGACCGATGCGCTGGTCGAAGCGACGCTGGCTGCCCTCGCCGCCCTCGGCGTGCGCGTCGCACTCGACGATTTCGGAACGGGCTATTCCTCGCTCAGCTATCTGCGCAGATACCGCTTCGACAAGCTGAAGATCGACCAGTCCTTCATCTCCGACATTGAAACGAACACCGATAGCCGCGCCATCGTCGACGCCATCATCCGGCTCGGGCACGACCTTGGCATGTCTCTGGCTGCGGAAGGCGTCGAGACCAAAGCGCAATACGAGATCCTGCGGACCCTCGGTTGCGGCGAAATCCAGGGCTATCTGATCGGCCGGCCGATGCCGGACGAGGACCTGGAGCGGTTCCTGACGGACCCGAACGAGACACGGGCGATCCGCCATAGCGCCTGAGATGCGCGCCGCCGGCCAGCGGCCGGACCGCCGATCTGCCGGATGCCCGAAGCGCCGGGACTATTCGAGGGGAATGGCGACGTGGCGCAGGTTGCCCTCGGCGTCGGCGATCATCACATAGGCGTTGCGCCGACCCTCGTTCTTGAGCGCGCTCAGCGTCTGGCCGACATCCTCCGGCGTCTCGACGAATTCCTGGGCCACCTCGACGATCACCTGGCCCGGCTCCAGACCCTTTTCCGCAGCCGGCGAACCCGGCTTGACGGACGTGATCACCACACCCTCGACGCTCTCGGCGATGGAATAGGTCTTGCGCGCGGCATCGTCGAGCGTACCGAGTTCGAGCCCAATCGCGCCCAGCACGGCCGGAAGCTGCGCATCCGGCACCGCCGGCGACTGCTGCTCGCCGCCCTCTTCGCCGGGAGCGGTCTCCTCGCCGTCCTCCTGTGGCAGGTCGCCGTCCTGCGGCGGCGTGCCGGATGCCGACGATGCGTCGGCCGCCTGCTCGTCGTCGAGCTGGCCGAGCTTGACCTTCAGGTTCTGTTCCTTGCCGTCGCGCAGGATCTTCACCTCGACCTCGGCGCCGACCGCGCTCTCGGCGACGATCCGCACCAGGTCGCGCGTGTCGTCGACGCCCTTGCCGTCGAAGCCGATGATCACGTCGCCGACCCGGATCGGGCCGTTCTCGACCGGCCCGCCCTTGACCAGCCCGCTCACCAGCGCACCGCGCGCCTTGCCGATCTTCAGGCTCTCGGCCACCTCATCGGTAACCGGCTGGATACGCACGCCGAGCCAGCCGCGGCGCGTCTCGCCGAATTCGATCAGCTGCTTGATGACGTTTTCCGCAAGTTCGGTGGGAACCGCAAAGCCGATGCCGATCGAGCCGCCGCTTGGCGAGATGATCGCCGTGTTGATGCCGATCACCTCGCCGCTCATGTTGAACAGCGGGCCGCCGGAATTGCCCTTGTTGATCGCCGCGTCGGTCTGGATGAAATTGTCGTAAGGGCCGGCATTGATGTTGCGGCCGCTCGCCGAGATGATGCCGACGGTGACCGAGCCGCCGAGCCCGAAGGGATTGCCGATCGCCATCACCCAGTCGCCGATGCGCATCTTGCGCGAATCGCCGAATTTCACCGCGGTAAGCGGTGCGGGCGGTTCGACCTTCAGCACCGAAAGGTCGGTCTTCGTGTCGGTACCGACCAGCTTGGCCTTGAGCTTGGAACCGTCGGGGAAGATCACCTCGATGTCGTCGGCACCCTCGATCACGTGATTGTTGGTGACGACGAAGCCGGCCGGGTCGATGACGAAGCCGGAACCCAGCGAATTGACCTTGTTGTTGTCGCCGTCCTTGCCGCGGTTCTTGAAGAAGTCCTCGAACAGTTCCTGGAACGGCGAGCCTTCCGGCACCTGCGGCACCGGCCCCTCGCCCTCTTCCTTGACGCTCTGGGAGGTGGAAATGTTGACCACGGCGCCGAGCAGGCCCTGCGCCAGGTCGGCGACCGATTCCGGTCCCTGCGCCAGGGCCGGACGTGCCGGACCGAGCGAACCGAGGGCCAAGGCCGTCCCGAGCAGCAGAGCCGGGATGAGCGTGCGGGACTTGGCGGCGGTCAGGGTCATGCGGTCTTCCTCTCGCGAACTGGCGTCTTTTTTGGCCGCAGCATAAGGCGGAAAGATGAAACGGGAAATCAATTTCGCCGGAGCGATGAACGCGGCGAAGTTAGCCGCGCACCAGCCAGACAAGCCCGACGCCGCAGGTCACGGAGACAAGGCCTGCAAGCCGCAACTGCTCCGGCGGAATCGACGGGAGCAGGCGCGCCATCTGCACGAGAAAGCGAGGGGCCAGTGCATAGACCAGCCCCTCGATGATCAGGAAGAAGGCAAAACCTGCGAGCAGATCCGCCATGGTCACCGTCAGTTACCGACGGCCGGTGCGGCAGGTGCAGCCGGTGCGGCCGGGGTCGCGGGCGTGCCCTCGGAGTCGTTGAAATAGCGGAAGAACTCCGAATCCGGCGACAGCACCATCGTCGTTCCGGTACCACTCAGCGCTCCGGTATAGGCCCGCATCGAGCGATAGAACTCGAAGAACTGCTCGTCGCGGCCGAAGGCCTCGCCGAAGACCCGGTTACGTTCGGCATCGCCCTGACCGCGCAGGATTTCCGAATCGCGCTGCGCTTCCGCCTGCAACTCGACGACCTGGCGGTCGGCGATCGCGCGACGGCGCTGGCCTTCTTCATTACCGCGGGCGCGGATCAGTTCGGCCTCGGCCAGACGCTCCGCCTTCATCCGCTCGAAGGTCTGCTGCGACACTTCCTGCGTCAGGTCGGTGCGGCGGATGCGCACGTCGGAAATGGTGACGCCAAGCGATTCGGCATCGACCCTGAGATCGTTACGCACTTCCTGCATCATCGATGCCCGGGCGTCGGAGAGCGCCGCCTCGAAGCCGCGCAGACCGTAGACGCGACGCAGCGAGGCGTCGAGACGGGTGCGCAGGCGCGATTCAGCCGATTCGCGGTCGCCGGAAACGGTTTCGCGGAAGCGGCGGGCGTCGGTGATCTTGTAGACCACGAAGGCGTCGACCTCGTAGAATTTGCCGCCGGATACCTGGACGCGGATGTTGTCGAGGTCGAAGCGCAGCGCCTGGTCCTCGACATACTGGACACGGTCGGCGTCGGCGAAGGCGAAGGGCAGCTTGAAGTACAGGCCCGGCTCCTTGTGCACGGCCTGGATCTGGCCGAAGCGCACGACGATCGCCTGCTGGCGCTCGTTGACGACGAAGATCGACGAATAGACCAGCAGCAGCAGCGCGGCGAGCCCGATCAGGGCATAAGCGAGACGATTGGACATGATCAATTGCCTCCCTGCGTCTGGGTCTGGGGCTGGGTCGCGGTCTGGCCCATGCGGCCGACTTCGTTGAGCGGCAGGTAAGGCACGACGCCCTGCTGGTTCTCGCCGATGATGACCTTGTTCGAGTTCTTCAGAACCTGCTCCATGGTTTCGAGATAGAGGCGCTTGCGGGTCACGTCCGGCGCCTTGCTGTATTCCTCGTAGATGTCGACGAAGCGCTGCGCTTCACCCTCGGCTTCCTTGACGACGCGATCCTTGTAGGCGGCGGCCTCTTCGCGGATCTGCGCGGCCTGACCGCGGGCCTGGCCAAGCTGCTGATTGGCATACTTGTTGGCTTCCTCGACGAAACGGTCCTCGTCCTGCTCGGCGCGCTGCACTTCGTCGAAGGCATCGGCCACTTCGCGCGGCGGGGCCGCATCCTCGATCGCCACGGCATTGATCGAAATGCCGGCGCCGTAATTGTCCATCGTGCCCTGCATGATGGTCTTGACGTCGGCCGCGATCTGCTGGCGGGCGTCGCGGAAAATGTCCTGCGCCGGACGGCGGCCGACCACTTCGCGCATCGCGCTCTCGGCGACCTGCTGCAGCGTCAGCTGCGGGCTTTCCAGGTTAAACAGGAAGGCCTTCGGATCGCTGACGGTGAACAGGACCGAGAACTGCACGTTGACGATGTTCTGGTCGCCCGACAGCATCAGGCCGGCATTCGACGAGGACGCAGCCTTGGCGCCGATGTTCTGCTGCTGCTCGGTGACCTAGACGATCTCGACGGTCTCCAAGGGCCACAGGTGGAAGTGCAAGCCCGGCATGGAAACGTCTTCGGTCGGCTTGCCGAAGCGCAGCTCGACGCCGCGCTCGTCCGGTTGGACGGTATAGACGGCCTGAACCAGCCAGAAGGCTGCAAGGACCAGAGCCAGGACAGTGATCACGCCGCCGTTGAACCCGCCGGGAATGATGCTCTTCAGCCGGTCCTGACCGCGCCGGATCAGGTCCTCGAGATCCGGGGGCGTATTGCCGCCACCGCCGCCGCGCGGTCGGTTCGGCCCCTGCCCCCAGGGGCCCTTGTTATCACCGCCGCCGCCGCCCCATGGGCCGCCGCCGTTCTGATTGCTCCAGGGCATTCATACCTCTTAGCTTTGAATTCTCTCCCGATGCCTGCGCGGTTGCCTTGCGGCTCCTCGCGGACGTTAGTCCGTTATAGGTATCGGCACCCGTGCTTAACGGAAAGCACCTAACTTCTTCGAGAGTTACGGAAAATAGTGCGTCATGCCGCACGCCTGCGGCGATAGACGGTGTATCGCGTCGGGAACTTGTCCTTTTCGCCGGCGGGCACGTTCGTTTCCTCGATTTTCTCGAAGGCCGCCGGATCGATCGCCGGGAAGACGGTATCGCCGTCCATCGCCGCCTCGACATGCGTCACATGCAATTCGTCGGCGAACGGCAGCGCCTGCCGGTAGATCTCGCCGCCGCCGGCGACGAAGACCGCAGCGACGCCCGCGGCAGTGGCGATCGCCTTGGCCCGCGACAGCCCCTCCTCGAGG
>JAHRYZ010000104.1 GCA_020621905.1 Rhizobium sp. | reverse complement strand
GGCCGTGCCTCGGCCCCGAACATCTCGCCCAGCACCGCGCTGATGTCGGCCTGAAGCTCGGCCTCGCTCATGGCTTCGGACTTCAGCGCATAGTCGCCGGTCGAGACCAGGGTGAGGATGCTGGCGCCGCTCACCGGCATGAGGTTGATCATGGTCGGCCAGCGGCCGCGCTCCCTGGCGGCGTAGCTGAGGAACTGCGTCTCCTTGGGCCAGAAGCAGCGGTCGAACTTGAGCGACACCTTGGTGACCGCGCCGAAGCCGAGGCTGGCGATCGCGCCGGCATGGCGCTTCGGCAGCGGCGGATCAAAAACCACATGGCCGGCCTTCAGCACGCCGAGCGGCAGCGTCGAGATGACATGCATGCCGCTGTGGCGCTCTTTCGCCGTCTCGACCACGACCTTGCCGTCGCCATGGGAAATGCAGCGCACCGGTTCGCCGAGCCGGATGTCGAGCCCCTTGGCCAGCCCCTCGACGACGCGCCCGAAGCCGTCCGGCAACAGGGCTTCCGGGCCGTCGAAGCTGCGGTCCTCGCCATATTGCAGGGCCGAGATCCGCGACAGTGGCGCGCCGGCATCGTCCTCGATCTCGCTCGACAGCATCCAGCCGGAGAGCGGGTCCTTGAGCATGCCCGGATCGAGCTGGTCGATCGCCTCCAGCAGCGACACGTCGCTGTCCTCGTCCGCCTCGTCGGCGACCTTCTCGAGGACGGCATCGTAAGCGTCGATCGCGTCCTCCAGCTCCCAGTCCTCCGGACGCTCCCCGCCCGGCAGCCAGACCTCGTAATCGTCGTAATCGCTGAAATAGGTGGCGAGCTTCCGGTCGCGGACCAGGCCGGCGAGCGGATTGCCGTTCAGGCCGTGCAACCAGCTCGCGCCGCGCTCGACGGCGACGCCGAGGCTGCGGTCGGTGCTGATCCGGCCACCGATCCGGTCGCGGGCTTCGAGGACGATCACCGCGATGCCGCGATCGCTAAGCATCCGGGCGGCCGCAAGCCCGGCGATCCCGGCGCCGACGACGATGACCCGCGGCTTGCCCGCCGCAGCGGCGAAGGCCGGCCTGATCGCCGGGCTCGCCAGCAGCGTGCCGGCGGTTCCGGCAGAAAGCGCGAGCAGGCGTCGCCGTGTCAGCTCAGGCGGCATGGATTGCTCCGTGGCCATGGCGTGGCGCCGCGTCAGGTCCGCCGCCGTCGCCGTCATGGCAATAGCCCTCGGCGCGTTCGTCCCCGGCGAAGCAGGCCCGGCCGCGGCCGCCATCCTTCGAAGCATAGAGCGCCCGGTCGGCCGTCGCCATGATGGCATTGGCGCCCGCTGCATCGTCCGGGGCGATCGCAATGCCGAGGCTGATGCCGACATCGGTGGTGATGCCGTTGTCGAGCGTGATCGGCTGACCGACGGCAGTCATGATCTGCTGGCGAGCAGGGACGGAAGGTCGCTGAAGGCGGTGACCAGGATGACGAATTCGTCGCCGCCGATGCGTCCGACCAGGCCGCTTGCGCCGACGATCTCTGCCATCCGGTCCGCCACAGTCCTGATCACCAGGTCGCCGGCGGCGTGACCCCAGGTGTCGTTGATCGCCTTGAAGCGGTCGAGGTCGCAGGCGATGACGGCAAAGCGCGAAACCGCCGCCTTGGTGGAAGCCGCCTCGAGCGCATGGCCGAAGCTCAGCCGGTTGGCAAGGCCGCTCAACGGGTCGCGAAGGGCAAGCGCCCGGTTGCGCTGCTCGCTCTCCTCGAGCCGCAGCGACAGCCGGCGGATATGGTGGACGATGAACAGGCTGGCGAACGCCAGCAGCGAGGAAAGCAGGATGCTGACGGGCACCACCACCTGCCAGATATGCGAGCCGGGGGCGGCGCCCTTCCAGTCGAAGCTGCCGATCGCCCGGCCGGAGGCGGAGACCAGCGGCACCTTGCCAGCGGCGCCCGGGCCGAAGGTCAGGTCGGCGAAGTCGAGCTGCGAGTTCAGGTCGCGCACGAGATCGCCGTCGATCGGCTTGGCCGAGATGACGATGAACGGCGCGCCATCGGGCAGCGCCACCTCCTCGTCGTCGGGAACCACCGCCATGGCGGTGGCGATCATCGGCTCGCCGTCGATCTCGGCAATGGCGAATTCGGCGATCCGGCCGACCTCGCTGCTCGTCACCTGCTTCTGGCCGTAGCCGCCGGCAATGGCGATGCGACTGGCGTTGTGGCGATCGACGGCGCGCTTGGCGATGAGCGCCAGATCGCCCGCCGGGTCGGCGGTGCGGCGGGTGAAATCCACGCGGTCCTCGTGGGCCGACATGACGATCTCGCCGTTCGGATCGAACAGGAAGGTGCGGTCATGGCCGAAATCATACCAGAGCGAACCGACGAACTCCTCCTCGATGAAGGCCTCGCGGAACTTGAGTGCGATGTATTTGACCGAGCGGTCCCAGCGCGCAACGCTCAACTGGTCTCGGGCAATCAGGCTCTGGCGGTCCTTCAGCGCGTTGACGAACAGGGTGCGCTCGGTCACGGCAGCCTGCTGGTCGGCCTCCTCGGAGGCGATCCGGCCGACATAGAGCAGCGACAGCGTGGACAGGCCGATCAGCGTCGCCGCGAAGGCAAGCACCAGCCGCGACAGCCGTCGCGGCGATACCTGCGTACCGCTTCCATCGGCCGTTCTCTGCCGTCATCTCGCCGCGCCCGCCTGTCGTCCGAGCAGGTCCGGGAGCGCTTAAGACCCGCTTAAATTGGGGGAGCAGGAGATCGCCTCGCGCCGGTATAATTGATGGAAAATTAAGTAACCGGCGGATGCAGAGGAAAAACCCCGGTGGAGTGGGCCGGGGTTCAAGTGGAGCGGGAGTGGATTTTCTGGAGGGAATGCGTGTGAAGGCGCGGATCAGCTCTTCATCGGGTCGCGGCGGCGCCAGTTGCGAAGACGCATGCGGGGAGCGATGAGACGGGCGACGAACGGGGCCGCCACCAAGGAGAGGACGACCACCAGCGGCAGCAGGTACTTGGCGTTCTCGGCGAGAGCCGGCACGGAGAGAACCGTAATGGCGCCCGCGCCGAAGATGACGGCATTCACCATCATCGAAACGAAGAAGGTAAGATAGGTGTCGGTCTTCATCGGACTGCTCCTGACGTTGATCTGTTGACGGTCAAACGCCGGGTCGGCCGGATTGTTCCGAAAAAGCCGCGAGCACGATCCGACAAGCGCCTGACGGGTCGCGGCAAACGCTTCCTTAACTGCGAAGACGCTAAACTGCCGTCTGCAATTTCAACCGACAAACGAGGAGCAGAATGGCCAAGCCGACCTTCCGCTTTACCCACTACGACCTCAAGGAACAGCGCGCCGGCGCCATCATCGAGGTGACGCTTTCCGCCGTCAACAATGTGCGGCTGATGACGCCGGGCAACTTCCAGCGTTTCAAGGAAGCCCTCGATTTCAAGTATCTCGGCGGCGTGGCGAAAAAGTCGCCGATCAGGCTCGCCATCCCCGAAAGCGGCCACTGGCACCTGATCGTCGACATGGAAGGCCATCACGGCCTTGCCGATTCCTCAGTCAAGATGATCGCCGCGCCGGCAGCGGCCAAGGCGTCCTGAGCCCGGGCGTCAGCCGCCCCGCTCGCGCCTGAGCTTCGCCCACCAGTCCAGCCGCTTGCGGATCTCGCGCTCGAACCCCCGTTCCGGCGGATCGTAGAAGGTCTTGCGGCCCATCTTCTCGGGGAAATAGTCCTGGCCGGAAAAGGCGTCCGGTTCGTCGTGGTCGTAGCGATAGCCGTCGTTGTAGCCTTCCGCCTTCATCAGCTTGGTGGGGGCATTGAGGATATGCTTCGGCGGCAGCAGCGAGCCGTTCTCCTTGGCGGCGCGCATCGCCGCCTTGTAGGCCATGTAGACGCCGTTCGACTTGGGTGCGGTGGCGAGATAGACGCAGGCCTGGGCCAGCGCCAGTTTCTTCCGGCGAGCCGAGATAGTCATAGGCGTCCTTCGCCGCGTTGCAGATAACCAGCGCCTGCGGATCGGCCAGGCCGATGTCCTCGACCGCCATGCGCACGAGCCGCCGCCCGAGATAGAGCGGATCCTCGCCGGCATCGAACATGCGGCAGAGATAGTAGAGCGCGGCATCCGGATCGGAGCCGCGCACCGACTTGTGCAGCGCCGAAATCAGGTTGTAGTGGCCGTCCTGGCCCTTGTCGTAGACGGGGGCGCGGCGCTGGACGATGCGGGTCAGGCCCTCGGTGTCGAACACCTCGCCTTCCCGCGCCGCCCGCCAGACTTCCTCCGCCAGCGTCAGCACGGCGCGGCCGTCGCCGTCGGCCATGCGGATGAGGCTTGCCCGCGCGTCGGCGTCGAGCGGCAGCGGCTTGCCCTCCACCTCCTCGGCCCGCTTGAGGAGCGTGCCGAGGCTTTCCTCGTCATGCGGCTTGAAGGTGAGGACCCGGGCGCGCGACAGAAGTGCGGCGTTGAGTTCGAAGGACGGGTTCTCCGTCGTGGCCCCGACGAGGATCACGGTGCCGTCTTCCATGACCGGCAGGAACCCGTCCTGCTGGGCGCGGTTGAAGCGATGGATCTCGTCGACGAAGAGCAGCGTCTGGCGGCCGTCCATGCGGCGCATGCGGGCGGCCTCGAAGACCTTCTTCAGGTCGGCGACGCCGGAGAAGATCGCCGAGATCTGCTCGAAGGCGAGCCCCGCCTCGCCGGAGAGCAGCCGCGCCACCGTCGTCTTGCCGGTGCCGGGCGGGCCCCAGAAGATCATCGAGCCGAGCGAGCCCGACGCGATCATGCGGGCCAGCACGCCGTCCTCGCCGGTCAGGTGCTCCTGGCCGGTGACCTCGGCCAGCGTCTTCGGCCGCAGCCGGTCGGCGAGCGGCCGGCGGGCCTCCACATCCTTGGGAACATGCGGCGCGAAGAGATCGCTCATCGGAAGATCTGCCGGATGCGCTGGCCCTCGCGTTCGATCTCGACCCGCCAGAAGCCCGGATCGTCGGCAATGGCCTCAGCCATGGCTTCGGTCGAGGTGACGTTGACGCCGTTGACCGAGATGACGATGTCGTGCGGGGCAAAGCCGAGGCGTGCGGCCGGCGAACCGGCGATGATATCGGTGATCACGACGCCGGTGACTTCGGACGGCATGCGCAGCTCGTAGGCGAGCCTCGGTGAAAGATTGGCGACCTTGGCCCCGGCAAAGGGACTGCCACCCTCGATCAGCCGCTCGTCGCGCGGCGTGGTCTCCGGCGCGCCGGCCAGCGTCATGGCGATCTCCGATTCCCGGCCGTTCTCACGGATGGAGAGCGTCACCGTCTTGCCCAGACCGGCGGTCGTCAGGCGGTAGCCCAGCGCATCGGGATGCTCGACCGGGATTCCGTCGATCGCCACCACGACCTGCCCCGGCTTGAGGCCCGCCTTGGCCGCCGGAGCGCCCTCTGCAACCCGGACGACGAGCGCGCCGCGCACCTTGTCGAGCCCGAGCGCCTCGGCGACGTCGGAGGTGACGGGCTCGAAGCTCGCGCCGACATAGGGCCGCTCGAAGGTGGCCTCGCCCCGCTCGGCCGCGGCGAGGAAAACCTTGACCAGGTTGGCGGGGATGGCAAAGCCGATGCCGTTCGAGCCGCCGCCCTTGGAGAAGATCGCCGTGTTGATGCCGAGCAGTTCGCCCTTCATGTTCATCAGCGCGCCGCCGGAATTGCCCGGATTGATCGAGGCGTCGGTCTGGATGAAGAAGCCGAAATCGCCCTCCGTCACCCGGTTGCGGGCAAGCGCCGAGACGATGCCGCTCGTCACCGTCTGGCCGACGCCGAAGGGATTGCCGATGGCCAGCACCAGATCACCGACCTCGACCTTGTCGCTGTCGCCGATGACGAGCGCGGGCAGCGCCTCCTTGGCGTCGATCTTGAGCACCGCGAGGTCGATACGCTCGTCCTTCAGCACGACCTTGACCGGGAACTCGCGGCCGTCGGAGAGCGCCACCTTGATGTCGTCGGCACCGTCGATCACGTGGTTGTTGGTGACCACCATGCCGTTCGCGCCGACGATGACGCCGGAGCCGAGCGAGGACTGCTTCTCCGTGCGGTTCGGCATGCGCTGTCCGAAGAACTGCTCGAAGAAGGGATCACCGGCGAAGGGCGAGGCGCGGCGCTGCACCATGCGCTCGGCATAGACGTTGACGACGGCGCCATGGGTCTGCTTGACCAGCGGCGCAAACGACATCTGCATCTCGGAAGCCGACTGGGGAACGCGGAGCTCCTGCGCGAAGATCGGCGCCGGCAGCGCGACGAGAAGCGCAAGCGCCGAAACAGCCAAACCACGAACGATGCCCTGCATGGGGTACTCCTCATTGTTTCCAAGGATCAATAGGCGCCGGACAGGCAAAAGAAAAGCGCCGGCGCCGCACCGGACGGCGCGTTCCCCAAAGGTAATCGCGAATTGAACTTTTCCAAGGCGGGGGCGTTGGGCCAGACGAAATGATCAAGGAGATCCCGTCATGCCGAAAAGCCCGTTTGCCCGCCTGTCCCGGACCACCGCCGCCCTTGCGGTCCTGAGCGGTCTCGGTGCCGGCCTGCCCCTGCCCGCGCAAGCCGCAAGCTTCGACTGCGACAAGCCGGACCTCGCCGCCGACGAGACCGCCATCTGCGCCAATCGCGACCTCAACGACATGGACGTCAAGATGGTGACGACCTTCGACCTGATCACCGGCCTCCTGCCGATGGGCAATCGCGGCGTGGTGCAGGACGAGCAGGTGGCATGGTTGTCGAAGCGCCAGGCCTGCAATGCAGACCTCGCCTGCCTGAGGGCAACCTATACGGAGCGGCTGGCGCAGCTGAAAACCGTCTCCGACATGATCGAGCGGCCGAAATGACGGGTGCGGGAGGATCGAAGAACGACAGGAAAATTAGGCTATCAGCTAATTACCCATGCGGCGAAGTCCGTGCCATCGAACCTTCTCGGAACGCGGAATCCAGCCTGGAACTCGCGCGCTCCGCGGGCAATAGATTCCGGTAGCAATGAGCGCTCTCAGACAACCTCGATCAGCGTCTCGCCGCGTTCCAACGCCTGCAAGATGGCCGGTAGCGCCTTTTCGAACCAGACGAGCAGATCCCGTCGGCGTGCATTCGGGAGGCGGACCCACACGATGGCTGGGCCTTGCACGGTCAATGCCTTGCGCTGAGCAAAATCCTCGTCCTTCGTGACGATAACCGACCCGGTCTTCAGCGCATGTTCCCAAATCTCGCGATCGGAGGCTGACTGCATGTCGCAATCCATGACATGTATCGCGTCGTGGCCCAGATCACACAGCCAGCGCGCAAGCGCGGGGGGAAGTTGCGCATCGACCAGAAAGAGAAAGCGCATCAAGCCACGCGGAGTACAGGATGATCACTCTGGCGCGCCGCAAACTCCAGCGCAGCGACGATGTCACCAGCCTCCAGGATGGGGTAGTCGTCCAGGATCTCCTCCTGGCTGGCGCCCGAAGCGAGAAGATCCAACACGTCCTTCACGCGGATACGCAGATGGCGCAGCGTGGGCCGTCCGCCGCACAGTTCGGGATTCACCGTAATCCGATGCAGTTCAGACATGTTCTTCCCTCAAGCCGATTGCGCCACGCCGACAATAACACAACGCGCCGGCGGTTTCATCCGCCGACGCGCTGTTGTGGACTCGAAGAAAGGATGCGTCCCTATTCCGGCAAGATCCGTACCGCGCCCTTGTCGGCGCTGCTGGCGAAAGCGGCATAGGCCTTGAGCGCGGTGGTGACATTGCGCTTGCGGGGGTGCGCCGGCTTCCAGCCGAGGGCGTCCTGCTCGGTGCGGCGGCGGGCCAGTTCATCCTCGGCAACGGCCAGGTTGATCGTGCGGTTCGGGATGTCGATCTCGATCGTATCGCCTTCGCGCACCAGGCCGATCGTGCCGCCGTTCGCCGCTTCCGGCGAGGCGTGGCCGATGGAAAGGCCGGACGTGCCGCCGGAGAAGCGGCCGTCGGTGATCAGCGCGCAGACCTTGCCGAGGCCCTTCGACTTCAGATAGCTGGTCGGATAGAGCATTTCCTGCATGCCCGGACCGCCCTTGGGGCCTTCGTAGCGGATGACGACGACGTCACCGGCAACGACCTCGTTCGACAGGATCGCCTTGACCGCCGCATCCTGGCTTTCATAGACCTTGGCCGGACCGGTGAACTTCAGGATCGACTCGTCGACGCCGGCGGTCTTCACGATGCAGCCGTCAAGCGCCAGGTGCCCTTGAGCACAGCAGGCCGCCATCTGGAGAAGGGATGCTGGGCATCGCGGATGACGCCGTTTTCGCGGTCGAGGTCGAGGTCTTCCCAGCGGGCCGCCTGGCTGAAGGCGACCTGGGTCGGGATGCCGCCCGGTGCAGCGCTGAACAGCTTGAGGGCCGCCGGGTCCTCGGAAACGGAAATGTCCCACTTGGCCAGCGCGTCGCCGAGCGTCCTGGCGTGAACGGTCGGCAGCTCGGCATTGAGCAGGCCCGCGCGGTTGAGCTCGCCGAGGATGGACATGATGCCCCCTGCCCGGTGGACGTCTTCCATGTGCACGTCGGCCTTGGCCGGCGCGACCTTGGACAGGCACGGAACTTTGCGCGACAGGCGGTCGATGTCGTCCATGGTAAAGTCGACCTCGGCCTCGTGGGCGGCGGCGAGGATGTGCAGGACGGTGTTGGTCGAGCCGCCCATGGCGATGTCGAGCGCCATGGCGTTCTCGAAGGCGCCCTTGGAGGCGATGACGCGCGGCAGTGCGGTCGCGTCGTCCTGCTCGTAGTAGCGCTTGGCGAGCCCGACAATGCTGCGGCCGGCCTCAAGGAAGAGTTCCTTGCGGTCGGCATGGGTGGCGAGCGTCGAGCCGTTGCCCGGCAGCGACAGGCCGAGTGCCTCGGTCAGGCAGTTCATCGAATTGGCGGTGAACATGCCCGAGCACGAGCCGCAGGTCGGACAGGCCGATCGCTCGATGGTGGCGACGTCCTCGTCGGAGATCTTGTCGTCGGCGGCGGCGACCATGGCGTCGACCAGGTCGAGCGCGACCTTCTTGCCGTGCATGACGACCTTGCCGGCCTCCATCGGGCCGCCCGAGACGAAGATGGTCGGGATGTTGAGGCGAAGCGAGGCCATCAGCATGCCGGGGGTGATCTTGTCGCAGTTGGAGATGCAGACCATGGCGTCGGCCAATGGCGCGACCATGTCGACGCTGTCGGCGATCAGTTCGCGCGACGGCAGCGAATAGAGCATGCCGTCATGGCCCATGGCGATGCCGTCGTCGACGGCGATCGTGTTGAATTCCTTGGCGACACCGCCGGATGCCTCGATCTCGCGAGCAACCAGCTGGCCGAGGTCCTTGAGGTGCACGTGGCCGGGGACGAACTGGGTGAACGAGTTGACCACCGCGATGATCGGTTTGCCGAAATCGCTGTCCTTCATGCCGGTGGCGCGCCAAAGGCCGCGCGCACCCGCCATGTTGCGGCCGTGGGTCGTGGTTCTCGAACGATAGGCTGGCATCGGTGTTACCTCGGGTCTTCTCTTGGTTCTTGCCGGGCTTGGGGCTGGCCGAAAAGGATCGGCTGCACGCATTTCCGCACCGGAATTTGACCTTGTGATAGGGCAAGGCCCCTATGATGTCACTATCAGCATAGCGTAAAACGGTACGCTTGGCATCCCGGCCGCTTCGCCCGGCGCGGTCCTATGGCTCGCGGAGGAGCCGGCGTGACAAGGGCCTGCCGCTCAAGGTGCCTACACGAAAATGTGGTCGGCATTTTCTTTTCGTTACGATGAAACTCTGATGAGATTTGCTACGTAGTTGAAGAGACAGACCGCATCCACAGCGAAAGAGCAGACCCATGTCCCGCTACCGCCCGCCGAAGATCGCCCAGAGCGAGATCACGCCGCAATCGCTTTACCTCAACCGCCGCAGCCTGATCGGCGCAGCCGCGGGCGGACTGGCGCTTGCGGCGGCGCCCAGGGCCTTTGCCGCGGCGATCGCCGCCAAGCCGAGCGCCTATGTGTTGACCGAAAAGCCGACGTCCAAGCAGGACGTCACCAGCTACAACAATTTCTACGAGTTCGGCACCGACAAGATCGACCCGATCAACAATTCCGGGTCCTTCAAGACGCGACCCTGGACGGTCGAGGTCGGCGGGCTGGTGGCCAAGCCCCAGGTGATCGACATCGAGGCGATCCTCAAGGACTTCCCGATGGAAGAGCGCGTCTACCGCATGCGCTGTGTCGAGGCCTGGTCGATGGTCATCCCCTGGGTCGGCTTTCCGCTGGCCAGCCTGCTCGATCGGGTGGAACCACTCGGCTCGGCAAAATACGTCGCCTTCGAAACCGTGGTGCGGCCCGAGGAGATGCCGGGTCAACGCGGCTTGTTCCAGCCGATGGAATGGCCCTATGTCGAGGGCCTGCGCCTCGACGAGGCGCGCCATCCGCTGACCATCCTGGCGACCGGCCTCTACGGCGAGACCCTGCCCAACCAGAACGGCGCGCCGCTGAGGCTGGTCGTGCCGTGGAAATACGGCTTCAAGGGCATCAAGTCGATCGTGCGCATCACGCTCACCGAAAACGAGCCGCCGGCGAGCTGGAACGCCATGCAGCCGGGCGAATACGGCTTCTATGCCAATGTCAATCCGGCGGTGGACCATCCGCGCTGGAGCCAGGCGACCGAGCGGCGCATCGGCGAGGCGAGCGGCCTGTTCGGCGGGGCGCGCATCGATACCCTGCCCTTCAACGGCTATGCCGACGAAGTGGCGAGCCTCTATGCCGGCATGGACCTGACGAAGTTCTACTGATGAAACTCAGAACGACGCTTCGCCCCCTCATCCGGCGCTTCGCGCCGCCTTCTCCCCGATCGGGAGAAGAGGTCCCGGTGTCGCGCTGCCCCTTCGGGCATGGGGCGCCGAGGGCGCGCCATATCGATACCGGAGAATGACGATGGCCATGCCTGCCCTGCCCGCCCGATACAAACCCGCCTCCGTCTGGGCGCTCTATGCGATCGGGCTGATTCCGGGGCTCCATGCCTTCTATCTCGGCATTTTCGGCGGGCTGGGCGCCGATCCTGTGCGGACCTTCGAACACCTGCTCGGGCTCTGGGCGCTCAGGTTCCTCTGCCTCGGGCTCACGGTCACGCCGGCGCGCGACCTGTTAGGCATTAACCTAATTAGCTACCGGCGCGCACTCGGCCTTCTCGCCTTCTACTACGTGCTCGCCCATTTCGCCGTCTATCTGACCCTTGACCGCGGGCTGATCCTGTCGTCGATCGCCGGTGACATTCTCAAGCGGCCCTATATCATGCTCGGCATGGCCGGGCTGTTGATGCTGATCCCGCTGGCAGCCACCTCGAACCGCTGGTCGATCCGCAAGCTCGGGCAAAGGTGGAACCGGCTGCACAAGCTGGTCTATGCGATCGCGGCGGCCGCCGTGCTGCATTATGCGCTGTCGCTGAAGGCGATCACCGCCGAGCCCGCCTTCTACATCGCCGTGGTGATCGTGCTTCTGGCCTACCGGCTGGTGCGTCCGAAGATCATGGCCTGGAAGCGGGCCAGCAAGCCGGGCAACAGAACCGTCCGCGCGCCGGTGGCAAGCACCGGGGACTGACAGGCGCGCGCGGCGCGGCGCCCACTCTGTACCAATCAAAGTCTGCACAATCGCGGCCGGACCACGACAGAGGCGATGCATCCGTGCGATAGACTCCGCACAGCCCCCGGAATTCCGGCGGCAACCAAGGGCGGAGATGGTCATGAAGACGAAGGTCGCGGCTCTGTTTCTGGCGATGACCTCCCTGGCGGCGGCGTTGCCGGCCCGGTCGGAAGTCGGCATGACGATGACGACGCCGGTGTTCGGCCAGATCGTCTCCTACCAGCTGCCGGCGGGCTTTCAGCCGATCTACGAGGAGACCGGCACTGACGGCTATATCCAGGAAGCCGTGCCGGCGGGCGAGACCGTGAACGACTGGTCGCAGATGATCACCATGACGGGCGTCAAGGACGCCAAGGGGCAAGCCGACATGCTGGAGGGCGCTGCCCAGGTGCTGGCCGGACATTTCCAGCAGGCCTGTGCGGAGACCTTCACCGGAACCTCGTTCGGGGCGACCGAGATCAATGGTCTTACCGGACTGGTGGTCTTTCTCGGCTGCGGCACGGTCGCACCGTCCGAGGAGGGAAAGGACGCGCGGAGCGAGACGGCCGTCATCGTCTACGTCAAATCGGCCTTTGGCTATGTCACGGTGCAATGGGCCGAGCGCGGCCCGCCCGTGGCCGCCCGACCGGACTACGATATCGACACCTGGAAACCGCGCCTCGCCCAGCTCCTGCCGATCCGGCTCTGCGACGCCGTCGCCGGCGAGGAGCCGCCCTATCCGAGCTGCAACGCAAAGCCATGACAGAGACGCCTGCCGGGCTATTGCGCTAGCCGAAGCTAAAGACACTGCATGGCGAGCGGTGGCCGTCCCTCTTCTCCCCAGCGGGGAGAAGGTGGCGCGTAGCGCCGGATGAGGGGGCTTCTCGCTGAGAGGATGGTGGCTTCGCCCCCTCATCGCCTCGCATGCGCTCGGCACTTCTCCCGATGGGAAGAGGAGATCAATGCCGGCGCCGTGGTGCGGCCGGCTCATTCGCAGGCACTGATCATCTTGTGCCGGCAGACCGACCGTCCGGCCGCGATCGCGGCGTGCCGCTCAGCACCAGGGGCCGCCGGGGCGGCAAGCGGCGTGCCGTTCAGTCCAACAGGCCGGCGGGGCGGCAGGTGTGCGGCCCGTCACGGCCGCCGCGACGCAATCGGCAAGGGCGGCAAGCGCACCTGCTTGCCGCTGAGGCCCGGGCCGTAATGGGCGTATTTGCCGGAATTGGTGAGGATGGTGCGCGCTGCCGGCGGGACGATCGGCTGCATCACCGTGCACCAGCAGGCATCGCGCACGAAGGTGGCGCCGAAGGTTTCGAGGGTGGCGGCGATGCCTGCCTCGGCGATGCGGGCATGGATGGCGCGGCTCAGGGTGACGGTGAGCGCCACGTTGGCATGCTTCGTCCGGCCGGCGCAGAGTTTGGCTAGCGTCTCGCACTCGCCGAAGGAAAAATGCGGGTTGCCGAGCGCCACGAGATCGACCGTGTCGCCGGTGGTCGGGTTGAAGTGGCGCCAGTCATCGGCCAGGTCGCCGCGGGTGACTTTGACGATCCGAAGCGCTTGGCCGCCCGTCGCGGCGGACAGCGTGGGCGCCTCCGGCGTGACGCCGACGATGTGGAACATCGGTGCGGCCGACGTCGTGGCGAAGGCGGCACCGAAGGCCCTGAGGTCGTCGGCCGTCGGGTGAGCCTGCTCCAGGCCTATGACGGCCGGGATGG
>JAHRYZ010000103.1 GCA_020621905.1 Rhizobium sp. | reverse complement strand
CTATTTCCAGCTGTTCGACGTCGCCATGGTGCTGGTTTATTCGCTGACCTTCATCGTCGTCATGTTGATGGTCGAGGCCTTGATCCTGCAGCCGGTCGAACGGCGGGCGCGGGCCTGGAGGACGGCATGATCAAGGTCGACGTCCGGCGAAAAGCTTTCGGTCCATCGGAGATCCTGCGCGACATCCGTTTCGAGATGGGCGATAGCGAGGCGGTCGCCATTCTCGGTGCTTCCGGGATCGGCAAGTCGACACTGCTCCGGCTGATCACCGGCATTGACGAGGCCTTCGAGGGCGAGATTGTCCGGCCGCAGAACATCGCCATGGTGTTCCAGGAGCCGGTTCTGCTGCCCTGGCGCAGCGTGCTGCAGAATCTCACCCTCATCCATCCGACGCTCGGCGAGGATGCGGCGCGCGCTGCGCTGGAGCGCATAGGTATTGCCGACAAGGCCCGGCTCTTTCCCGGCCAGTTGTCGCTCGGCCAGCAGCGGCGACTGGCGCTGGCCCGCGCCTTTGCCGGGCGCCCGGCACTTCTCGTCATGGACGAGCCCTATGTCTCGCTCGATCCGCAGACGGCCGAGGAAATGCTGGAACTGACCGAGGCGCTGATCGCCGAGACCGGTCCCGCCGTCATCCTCGTCACCCATTCCGAGGCGGAGGCGAGGCGTCTGGCCAAACGCACGCTCCGGCTTGCCGGGCGGCCGGCAACGATCGCCGATGGGACGGGCCCTCCGACGGTGAAGCGGGAGGGTGCGGCATGAAGGGTCTCGAGATCAGCCATGTCGGCTTTCGCTACGGCGAGCGCAAGGCGCTGGACGATGTCTCGTTCAATGTTGAGCCGGGACGGTTCTGCGCGCTGCTCGGGCCGAACGGTGCGGGCAAGTCGACGCTCTTTGCCCTTCTGACCCGGCTGATCGTTGCCGACGAGGGGATGATCAATGTGGCCGGTTTCGATATCGCCACATCTCCACGCGCAGCGCTCGCCCGGATCGGCGTCGTGTTCCAGCAGCCGACGCTCGATCTCGACATGACGGTGCGCCGCAACCTGCGCTACTTCGCCGGACTGCACGGCCTGTCGGGCCGTTCCGCGGCCATGGCAATCGACCGCGCCCTTGCCCAGCTCGGCATGGCCGAGCGCGCCGACGAACTGGTGCGTTCCCTGAATGGCGGGCACCGGCGGCGCATGGAGATCGCCCGCGCGCTTGTTCACCAACCGGAAATCCTGCTGCTCGACGAAGCGACCGTCGGCCTTGATGCCGCCTCGCGGCAGGCGATCACCGACCATGTGCATGGGCTCGCCGAAAGCGGGCTTGCCGTGCTCTGGGCGACCCATCTGGTGGACGAGATCGCCATGTCGGACCAGGTCGTGGTGCTGCATCGCGGCCGGGTGCTGAGCAACGGTCCGGCGGCTGAACTGGCCGGCGACCGCAGCCTGGCCAAGGCCTTCCTCGCGATGACGGCTGACGGCACGGAGGCGACGGCATGAAGGCCTGGCTGACCGCGCTCCTCGCCATCATCACCCGGGAGAACCTGCGTTTCGTCAGGCAGCGTGGTCGATTCCTTGCCGCCCTCGTGCGGCCGCTCGTCTGGCTTCTCGTGTTTGCCGCCGGCTTTCGTGCGGCGCTCGGCGTGTCGATCATTCCGCCGTACCAGACCTACATTACCTACGAGGTCTACATCCTGCCGGGACTCTGCGGCATGATCCAGTTGTTCAATGGGATGCAGTCGTCGCTGTCGCTGGTCTACGATCAGGAAATGGGCTCCATGCGGCTTCTGCTGACCTCGCCCTTGCCGCGCTGGTGGCTGCTGTTCTCCAAGCTGCTGGCCGGTGTCATCGTGTCGATCCTGCAGGTCATGGTGTTCCTGGGTCTTGCGGCGCTGACCGGGATCGACCTGCCGCCGCTCGGCTACCTCGCTGTGCTTCCGGCGCTGTTGCTGAGCGGCCTGATGCTCGGGGCCTTCGGCCTGGTGATTTCGTCGACCATACGCCAGCTGGAGAACTTCGCCGGCGTGATGAATTTCGTCATCTTCCCGATGTTCTTTCTGTCGTCGGCCCTCTACCCGCTTTGGAAGATGGCGGAGAGCTCGCCGCTGCTACGCGACATCTGTGCCTACAACCCGTTCACCCATGCGGTCGAACTGATCCGCTTCGCGCTCTATGGTCAGCTCAATCTCGAAGCCCTGGCCTGGGTCTCAGGCTGCTTCGTCGTCTTCATGCTGGCCGCCGTCTGGGGCTATGATCCGGCCCGCGCCATGCTGCGGGCCCGCGGCCGGTAGTTGCCGGCTTCGCCTCGAATGCCGCAACCGCGCCAAAAACCGCCACTTTCCGCTATGTTGCCGATCGCCTGATTTGCTCCGATCCTGTCCCCGATTGAAGACGCTTCAGACGTCCAAACTTGAGGAGGAGGGACCCATGATCAAACTGCATCCGGCCATCGACAACGGCTTTCCGCCGGCCAAGCCCGGCTTTTCCGGGGGCACGCTCAAATGCAAATGCGCTACCAATCCGGTGACCGTCGAAATCAGCTCCCAGACGGCGCACAACCATGCCTGCGGCTGCACCAAGTGCTGGAAGCCCAAAGGCGCGATCTTCGCACAGATCGCCGTCGTGTCGCGTGACAACGTTAAGGTTACCTCCGGCGCCGAGAAGCTTCACATCGTCGACCCGAACGCGACCATCCAGCGTTATGCCTGCAAGGACTGCGGCACGCATATGTACGGCCGCATCGAGAACACCAAGCATCCGTTCTATGGCCTGGATTTCGTCCATACCGAACTCAGCGACCAGACCGGCTGGTCTCCGCCGGAATTCGCCGCCTTCGTTTCGTCGGTCATCGAGAGCGGGGTCAGCCCCGACAAGATGGGCGAGATCCGCGCGCGCCTCAATGAACTCGGGCTCCCGCCCTATGATGCGCTGTCGCCGGCCTTAATGGATGCGATCTCCACCCATATTGCCAAGCAATCCGGCGCGCTGCCGGCTTAAGCGAGGCTTCCGAGCTCCTCCCCCTGAGCCCTGTCCGTGTCTCTTCCTTTCGGAAGCCAAAACGGGCGGGGCTTGAGGTTGTCGGGGGACACGCAGGCCTGCCGGTCGAGACGGGCTCGACAGCAATAGACAAAGCCGCCGATGGTGGATCATCGGCGGCTATTGACGTTTGCGACATGCCTGCATACGACTGGAGTTTGGTGGGTGAGGTCTTCGATGCCGCGGCGATCGCGACGAATGATCGTGTGCTCAACGGTGTGTCATCATCTCCGCGCCGGCCCAGGACGGGTCCTGCTTCCATTTGATCGAACAGCCGATTGCCGAATGCTGCTCCTCCGGCCCCTTGCCGGTCCTGGCGATCCCGACCATCGCCTCGAACAGGTCGCGCCTCAGATCCGCCGGGCCGATCTCCTTGCGCGAGGCATCGAGCCGTCCGCGATACTGCAGCTCCATGCGCTTGTTGAAGCCGAAAAAATCCGGCGTGCAAACGGCGCCATAGGCCCGGCGACCACGGTCGGCGTCATGCAGATAGGGGAAGGGCAGGGCGTGATCGGCGGCAAATCGCTTCATATTGCCGAAGCTGTCTTCCGGATAGGCCGTCGCATCGTTCGAGTTGATCGCCACGAAGCCGATTCCGTGCGCCTCGAGCTCCAGCGCATCGCGCACGATCCGGCCGATCACCGCTTTCACATAGGGGCAGTGATTGCAGATGAAGGCGACGACGAGACCGTTCGGTCCGGCAAGATCGAGAATGGAGCGGGCGCGTCCCTCGGTGCTCGGCAGCCGGGCGTCGATGGCTTTCCAACCGAAATGGCAGAGCGGTGCGGTGGATGCCATGGAGCTACCTTTCGTTCTGGACGAGGGGACGGATCGCATTGTCTGCGGCGTGGCGCAGGGCGGCAATATTGCCCGCATAGGCATCCGCTCCGCCCTTGAAGATCGCCGAGCCGGCGACGAGGATGTCGGCGCCGGCCCGGGCAACGAGCGGCGCGGTCTCGGGTGTCACGCCGCCGTCGATTTCGATCACGATCGGCCGATTGCCGATCATCGCCTTGATGCGCGCGACCTTGTCCACCACGGCGGGGATGAAGGCCTGGCCGCCGAAGCCGGGATTGACCGTCATCAGCAGGACAAGATCGAGGCGGTCGAGGACATATTCGATGACGTTTTCCGGCGTCGAGGGATTGAGGGACACGCCGGCCTTGCAGCCGAGGTCGCGGATCGCCTGCAGCGAGCGATCGAGATGGGTGGTCGCCTCGGCATGGACGGTGACGATGTCGCAGCCGGCATCGGCGAAGGCGGCGAGAAAGCCGTCGACGGGCTCGATCATCAGGTGGCAGTCGAACACCTTGTCGGTGCGATTGCGGATCGCCTTGATCACCGGCGGGCCGAAGGTGATGTTGGGCACGAAATGCCCGTCCATCACGTCGAGATGGATCCAGTCGGCGCCGGCACGACAGACCGCTTCCACTTCCTCGCCAAGGCGCGAGAAATCCGCAGACAGGACCGAGGGGGCAATGATGGTCTTCGGGCTCATGCTGTCTCCTGACGATGTTCGGGCGGTGCGGCCGGCTTCATGGCAAAGACGCGGCTTGCGGCAATGTCGCGGCCGATGATGGTCGACAGCTGCTCGGCATTGACCGGCCCCTTGGCTTCTTCGAACAGGCGGTTCGCCTGGCGCAGGCGCGCCCGGTCGAGCGCGTTGCGTATGGACCGCGCATTGGCGAAATGCGGCTGGCTACGCCGGCGGGCGATGTAGTCGGTCATGACGGCCGTCGCTTCCGCGTCGAGGTGGTAACCCTGCCGCTCCAGCATGGTCTCGGCGATCGACAGCAGTTCGTCGTTTGCATAGTCGGGGAAGTCGATGTGATGGGCGATACGCGAGCGGAAGCCAGGATTGCTTTCAAAGAAGCGATCCATGCGGTCGGAATAGCCGGCGAGGATCACCACGAGGTCGTCGCGGTTGTTCTCCATCACCTGCAACAGGATCTCGATCGCTTCCTGGCCGTAGTCGCGTTCGTTGTCCGGCCGGTAGAGGTAGTAGGCCTCGTCGATGAACAGCACGCCGCCCATGGCTTTCTTGAGGATCTCCTTGGTCTTCGGCGCCGTGTGGCCGATATACTGGCCGACCAGGTCGTCGCGCGTCACCGAGACGAGGTGGCCCTTGCGGATGTAGCCGAGGCGGTGGAGCAGGTTCGCCATGCGCAGGGCAACCGTCGTCTTGCCCGTGCCGGGATTGCCGGTGAAGCTCATGTGCAGCGACGGCGGCTCGTGGGAAAGGCCCATGGCGCGGCGGGCGCGCTCGACCAGCAGCAACGCCGCCGTCTCGCGGATCCGCCGCTTCACGGGCTTGAGGCCCACAAGGTCACGGTCGAGCTCTTCGAGGATCTCGGCGACGCCCGAGGTCCGGTATTCCTCGGCGAGGTCGACCGAAGTCGGCGGGCTCTCCTGCGTCACGGTTGTCTCGGGCATTGCCATTGTCTCGTCCTTTCGTCAGCCGATGGTCGACCAGGAGTAATGCTGCGAGCGGCCCGGACCGTCGGTCCTGGTCATCCTGAGTTCCGGTTCCTTGGCCGGGCGATTGACGATGAAGGACATCGTCACGGTCTCGAAACCGCGGATCGAATCGAAAGCATTGAGACGGATGTAGTGCTGCGGATAGGCCTTTCGGCAATCATCGAGCTCCATCATCACGCCCTTAGCGTCCTTCAGGTCGAACATGGGATTACCCCACATTTCCCAATAGGTGTTGCGGGGGTGGGGATCGTCGGTGTACTCGACCCCGATCGCCCAGCCCTTGCGCAGGCAGTATTCCACCTGCGCGGTGATCTGCTCGTCCGTCAGGTCCGGCAGGAACGAGAAGCAGCCTTGGGTGATACGCATGTCGTTTCTCCTTTTCTCTCGCTCTGTCAGAGGACGCTTACGCTCGGCACGAAGTCCGAGGTGTCGGTCGAGGTGTAGTTGAAGCTGATATTGCCCCAGGTCTCGAGGGCGGCTTCGAGCGGCTTGCACCACTTGGCGGCGGCTCTCAGGATCTCCGGCCCTTCATTGGCGATGTCGCGGCCCTCGTTGCGGGCGAGCACCATGGCTTCGAGGGCCACGCGGTTGGCGGTCGCGCCGGCCTGGATGCCCATCGGATGGCCGATCGTGCCGCCGCCGAACTGCAGCACCACGTCGTCGCCGAACAGGTCGAGCAGCTGGTGCATCTGTCCGGCATGGATGCCGCCCGAGGCCACCGGCATGACCTTCTTGATGTCGCCCCAGTCCTGTTCGAAGAAGATGCCGCGTTGCAGGTCGACCTCGTTCTTGGTTTCGCGCAGGACGTTGTAATAGCCCTGCACGGTCATCGGATCGCCTTCCAGCTTGCCGACGGCGGTGCCGGCATGCAGGTGGTCGACGCCGGCGAGACGCAGCCACTTGGCGATGACGCGGAACGAGATGCCGTGGTTCTTCTGGCGCGTATAGGTGCCGTGGCCGGCCCTGTGCATGTGCAGGATCATGTCGTTCTGCCGGCACCATTCCGAGATCGACTGGATCGCCGTCCAGCCGACGATCAGGTCGACCATGACGATGACCGAGCCGAGTTCCTTGGCGAATTCGGCGCGGCGGTACATTTCCTCCATCGTGCCGGCGGTGATGTTGAGGTAATGGCCCTTCACCTCACCGGTGACGGCGGAAGCATGGTTGACGGCTTCCATGCAGTAGAGGAATCGGTCGCGCCAATGCATGAAGGGCTGCGAGTTGATGTTCTCGTCGTCCTTCATGAAGTCGAGCCCGCCCTTCAGCCCTTCGTAAACGACACGGCCATAGTTCTTGCCCGACAGGCCGAGCTTCGGCTTGGTGGTGGCGCCGAGCAGCGGCTTGCCGAACTTGTCGAGCCGCTCGCGTTCGACGACGATGCCGGTCGGCGGGCCCTTGAAGGTCTTCACATAGGCGACAGGGAAGCGCATGTCCTCGAGCCGGGCGGCCTTCAGCGGCTTGAACGAGAAGACATTGCCGATGATCGAGGCCGTCAGGTTGGCGATCGAGCCTTCCTCGAACAGGATCAGGTCATAGGCGACATAGCAGAAGTACTGCCCCGGCGTTCCCGGCACCGGGTCGACCCGGTAGGCCTTGGCGCGGTACTGGTCGCAGGCGGTCAGACGGTCGGTCCAGACGACCGTCCAGGTGGCGGTCGAGCTTTCGCCGGCAACGGCGGCCGCCGCTTCGATCGGATCGACGCCTTCCTGCGGCGTGATGCGGAACAGGGCGATCAGGTCGGTGTCCTTCGGCTCGTAATGGCCGTCCCAATAGCCCATCTGGGCGTATTTCAGGACGCCCGCCCTGTAGCGTTCCTTGCCCTTGATCTCGGTTTTCGCATCGGCGTTCATGGCACTGTCCTTTCCTTGGTCGGATGGGAGTTCAGGCGGCTTCTGACCGCGCGTTTGAGGGTTTCAGGCTGCCGTTCGCATAGCGTTTGGCCATGTCGCTCATCGGGATGACCTTGATGCGCGACGCATTGCCCGCCGTGCCGAAGGCCTCGAAGCGGGCCTTGCAGACAGAGGCCATGGCATCCATGGCGGGTTTGAGGAACTTGCGCGGATCGAATTCGTCGCGGCGAGTATCGGCGACGCGGCGGAATTCGGCGGCGGCGGCAAGGCGCAGGTCGGTGTCGATGTTGACCTTGCGCACACCGAAGCGGATGCCGCGGACGATCTCCTCGACAGGGACGCCATAGGTCTCACGCATCTCGCCGCCATGGGCGTTGAAGATCTCCTGCCATTCCTCAGGTACGGAGGAGGAGCCGTGCATGACGATATGGGTGTCGGGCAAGCGCCGGTGGATCTTCTCGATCACGTCCATGGCGAGCACTTCGCCGGTCGGCTTGCGGGTGAACTTGTAGGCGCCGTGCGAGGTGCCGATCGCGACGGCCAGCGCATCGACGCCGGTCTCGGCGACAAAGCGGGCCGCCTCGTCGGGATCGGTCAGCAATTGCGAACGGTCGAGCGCGCCTTCGAAACCATGGCCGTCCTCCGCCTCGCCATGGCCGGTTTCGAGCGAGCCCAGGCAGCCGAGTTCGCCCTCCACCGAGACGCCAACCATGTGGGCCAGTCGCGCCACTTCTGCCGTGATGCCGGCGTTGTAAGCATAGTCGGCTGGCGTCTTGGCATCCTCTTTCAACGAACCGTCCATCATCACCGAGGTGAAGCCGTGCTGGATCGCGGACAGGCAGGTGGAGACCCGGTCGCCGTGATCCTGGTGGATGCAGAGCGGAATGTCCGGATACATCAACTCCAGCGCTTCCATCATCTTGGCGAGCATGATGTCGTTGGCATACGAGCGGGCGCCGCGCGATGCCTGCAGGATGACCGGCGCATCGCAGGCCTTGGCCGCCTGCATGATGGCGAGGCCCTGTTCCATGTTGTTGATGTTGAAGGCAGGCACGCCGTAGCCGCGTTCGGCGGCATGGTCGAGCAATTGACGAAGCGTGATGCGGGCCATGGTCAGGCGTCCTCTCTGTGTGCGGTGGTGATGTGGGTGGGGCTTTGCGTCATCGACCGCGCTCGCCCTTGTGGTGGCCGGCAAGCCGCAGCGCTTCCGCGACGACATGCTCGGCGGTGATGCCGAAATGCTTGTAGAGTTCGCCTGCCGGGGCCGAGGCGCCGAAGCCCTGCATGCCGATGAAGCTGCCGCGCGGCCCCATCCAGCGGTCCCAACCGAGTCGACCGGCGGCTTCAATGGCGATGCGCGGTGCGCTGCCGAGGGTCTTGCTTTGGTAGGACTCGTCCTGCGCCTCGAACTTCTCCCAGCAAGGCATGGAGACGACAGCCGCCGCGATGCCCTTTTCGGAAAGAAGCTTGTCGGCGGCGGCGACCGCAATCTCGACCTCCGAACCGGTGGCAAGCAGCGTCACGTCGCGGGGGCCCTTGGCTTCCCGCAATACATAGGCGCCCCGGGCAGAGAGGTTCTCGTCGCCGGGGACCGCGCGCAGCATCGGCAGGGCCTGGCGGGAGAGTGCAAGCACGCTCGGCGTCGCCTTTTCCCTCAATGCGATTTCCCAGCATTCGGCCGTCTCGATGATGTCGGCCGGACGGAAGACGTTGAGGTTCGGCGTGGCGCGCAACATGGCGAGGTGCTCGACCGGCTGGTGGGTCGGGCCGTCTTCGCCAAGGCCGATGGAATCGTGGGTCAGCACGTAGATGACCGGCAGGCCCATCAGCGCCGAGAGCCGCATCCCGCCCCGGGCATAGTCGGAGAACACCAGGAAGGTGCCGCCATAGGGGATGAAGCCGCCATGCAGCGCAATGCCGTTCATCGCCGCCGCCATGCCGTGCTCGCGGATGCCATAGTGCAGGTAGCGGCCCTTGAAGTTGCCGGCGGCGATCGGAGCCGTCTGGGAGGTCATGGTGAGGTTGGAACCGGTGAGATCGGCAGAGCCGCCGATCGTCAGTGATGTCGCGCCGTTGATCGCCTCAAGCGCCATCTGCGAGGCTGGCGGGTCGCCACCTTGGTGGCCTTGTTGCGATGCTCCGCACGGAATTTCGTCAGCTGGCGCGCGACCTCGGGGCCGAGGTCACGTTCGATCGTCTGCTCATAACGCTTTCTGGAACGGGACGTGTCGCGGCGGATTTCCCACGCCTCGCGCGCCGTCTGGCCACGGGAGGCCACGCTTTCCCAAGCCGACTTGATGTCGGACGGTACGAAGAAGGGCGGGTGATGCCAGCCGAGCTTTTCGCGGGTCGCGGCGACTTCCTTGTCGCCAAGGGCCGCGCCATGGGTCTTGTGCGAGCCTTCCATGCTGGCGGCACCCTTGCCGATCCTTGTCCGGCAAGCGATCAGCGACGGCTTGCGGCTCTTGCGGGCGCGGTCGATCGCCTTGGCGACCGCTTCCGGATCATGGCCGTCGACGGCCTGCGCATCCCAGCCGGCGGCGCGGAAGCGGGCGAGTTGGTCCATCGAGGTGGACAGCTCGGTCGCGCCATCGATAGAAATGTGGTTGTCGTCCCACAGCACGATCATCTTGCGCAGCTTCAGGTGCCCGGCCAGGTCGATCGCCTCGTGGCTGATGCCCTCCTGGAGGCAGCCGTCGCCGGCGACCACGTAGGTGAAGTGATCCGAGAGCGACGAACCGAAGCGGGCGGCCATCATCTGTTCGGCGATCGCCATGCCGACGGCGGTGGCGATGCCCTGGCCGAGTGGACCGGTCGTCGTCTCGATGCCGAGCGCATGGCCGTATTCCGGATGGCCGGCGGTCTTCGAACCCATCTGCCGGAAGGCGGCCAGCTGGGAGATCGGCATGTCGGAAAAGCCGATCAGGTGGTGGATCGCGTAGAGCAGCATCGAGCCGTGTCCGGCGGACAGCACGAAGCGGTCGCGGTTCGGCCAGTCCGGCATCGAGGGATCGATGGTGATGAAGCGGTTGAAGAGGACGGTCACAGCGTCGGCCATGCCCATCGGCATGCCGGGATGGCCCGAATTGGCTTTCTGCACCGCGTCCATGGCGAGGAAGCGGATGGCATTCGCCATGTCCTGTTCGGACACAGCATTGCGGGTTTCGATCTTCTGCGAAATGTTCATGGGTGTCCTCCTCACGACATGCGGTGCTTGCGTTCGAGCAGTTTGTGGATCAGCGGCGTGAAGATCAGCTGCATAGCGAGGTCGAGCTTGTCGCCGGGAACGACGATCGAATTGGCGCGCGACATGAAGCTGTTCTGCAGCATCGACAGCAGGTACGGAAAATCGATGCCGCGCGGATTGGCGAAGCGGATCACCAGGATCGATTCCGCCGGCGTCGGGATCCAGCGGGCGACGAACGGGTTCGAGGTGTCGACGATCGGAACGCGCTGGAAGTTGATGTCGGTCTGCGAGAATTGCGGGCAGATATAGTGGACTTAGTCCGGCATGCGGCGAAGGATCGTGTCGGTGACGGCCTCCGTCGAATAGCCGCGGGTCGCCTTGTCGCGGTGGATCTTCTGAATCCATTCGAGATTGATGACAGGCACGACGCCGATCTTCAGGTCGCCATGCTGGGCGAGGTTGATGGTTTCGGTCACGGCACAGCCGTGGAGCCCTTCATAGAACAGCAGGTCGCTGCCCTTGAATTCCTCCCATTCGGTGAAAGTACCGGGTGCGGAGCCGTATTTTGCGGCCTCCGCATCGTCGTGGATGTAGTGCCGGGTGCGGCCGACGCCGCGACGGCCATATTCGGAGAACACGCTTTCCAGGATTTCCAGTTCGTTCGCTTCGGCGGCGAAATGGGTGAAGTCGTTGCCCTTGGCCTTCTCGTCGGCGATTTTCTTCTTCATCGCTTCGCGGTCGTAGCGATGGAAGGCGTCGCCCTCGATGAAGGATGCCGAGATGTTCTCGCGCTTGAAGATCTTCTCGAAGGTGTCCTTGACCGTGGTCGTGCCGGCGCCGGACGAACCGGTGATCGAAATGATGGATTTGGCTGACATCGTATTCTCCTCAGGCCCGGAACAAGCCGCGCTTGCCGAACAGCGGCGCGCGTTCACCGATCATGGTGGGGTCGACATGGTAGCGGGCGACGCGTGCCACCTCGCGGCGTGAACCGAAGACCAGCGGCACGCGCTGGTGAAGGTTCTCCGGCTCGATGTCGAGGATGCGGGTGACGGCATTGGTCGCGGCACCGCCGGCGTTCTCGACGAGGAAGGCGATCGGATTGGCCTCGTAGACCAGTCTCAACCGGCCTTGGGAATAGCCCCTACGGCTGTCGGCCGGATAAAGGAAGATGCCGCCCCTGACCAGGATGCGATAGGCATCGGCGACCAGCGATGCGATCCAGCGCATGTTGAAATCGCGCTCGCGCGGGCCGTCGGCGCCGGCCAGGCAGTCGTCGACATAAAGGCGGATCGCCTCTTCCCAGTGACGGTAGTTCGAGGCGTTGATGGCGAATTCATGGGCGCGGTCGGCAATGCTGACGGACTTGTAGCCCTGGACGAAGCAGCCGAGGCGGCTCGAGAAGATGAAGATCTCCGTGCCCTTGCCGAGCGACAGCACCAGGGCGGTCTGGGGGCCATAGATGAAGAAGCCGGCGGCCAACTGGCGGCTGCCCGGTTGCAGGAATGTCGGCATCGGGTCGTGGTCAGCGCTCGCAATTGCCGGAAGGATCGAAAAGACCGTGCCGACCGAGACATTGGTGTCGATGTTCGACGATCCGTCGAGCGGGTCGATCGCCACCGCGAGCCGGGCGTCCGGATTTAGCGAGACAGGATGCTCCAGTTCTTCCGAGGCGTAGAAGGCGACCGGCGCACCCTGCAGCGAGGAGAGGAACAGGTCATCGCAGATGACGTCCATTTCCTTTTGCATGTCGCCGTCGCTGTTTGCGCCGCCGCGCAGGCCGTGGAGGTGGGCGCTCAACGCGCCCTGGCCGACCAGCTTACGGATATCGAGCGCGGCGGTTGCGAGCCGCTGGATAATGGCGGCCACGTCGCGCGCCGTTTCATCGCGCGTGGCGATGCATGAAACGAGGTAAGCCTCGAGGGTTGCGCCTGACATTACGATGTCTCCTCCCATCCGCTGTCAGGAAGAGAATGGCGGAACCGTTGAGTTTGTAAATTTTATTATATTGACTTACGAGATTAAAAATACTTACTTTCCAATATGCGCAACGTTTCCCTTCGCCAACTCCGCACCGTGGAAGCCGTCAGCCGGCTCGGAAAAATCAATCTCGCGGCCGCAGAGCTGGGGCTGACCGGGCCGGCGCTCACCCTGCAGATCCAGCAATTGGAGCGGGACGCGGGCGTGGTGGTCTTCGACCGCACGCGTGAAGGCATGGTGCCGACCGCTTTCGGACTCGCCTTTCTCGAGGCGGCGCATGCGATCGAGGAGAGCCTTGCGACACTGGCGGATTCGATCGATTCGATGAAAGGACTAAGGAGCGGGCGGCTGAGGCTCGGCGTGGTGTCGACGGGCAAGTATTTCGCCCCGCAGCTGATCGCCGCCTTTCGCAAGCAGGTGCCCGATATCGACATCAACCTGTTCATCGGCAACCGGGCGGAGATCATCCAGAAGCTGCGCGATCACGAAGTCGACATCGCCCTGATGGGTCGGCCGCCGCGCGATTTCGACGTCCGCTCGCAGATGTTCGGCGACCATCCCCTGGTCTTCATCGCGCCGGCCGGACATCCGCTGGCCGGTGTGCTCGACATTTCCCGCGAGCGGATCGCCCAGGAACAGTTCCTGGTGCGGGAAAGCGGATCGGGGACGCGGATCTCGCTGGAAATCTTCCTTAGCGAAGTGCCGCGACGGCTGGAGGAACTGGGCACGGAAATGGGTTCGAACGAGACGATCAAGCAGGCGGTGATCGCCGGGCTGGGGCTCGCCTTCATCTCGGCGCACACCATCGAGCAGGAAGTGAAACTCGGCCGGCTCGTCATTCTCGACGTGATCGACACGCCGATCCGGCGCCAGTGGTTCAGCGTGTCACGCACGGATCGCGCGACAAATCCGGCCATG
>JAHRYZ010000102.1 GCA_020621905.1 Rhizobium sp. | reverse complement strand
GAAGCGATCGCGCTGCCGACCGAGTTCTCGGCCCGCATCGCCCGCAACACCCAGCTCATCCTGCAGAACGAGACCGGCGTGACGAGGGTCGTCGATCCGCTCGCCGGCTCCTACTATGTCGAGAGCCTCACCAACGAACTGGCGGAAAAGGCCTGGGCGCTGATGGAAGAGGTGGAGGCCATGGGCGGCATGACCAAGGCCGTCGACGACGGCCTGCCCAAGCGGCTGATCGAGGAGGCCGCGACCCGTCGCCAGGCCGCCGTCGACAAGGGCGAGGAAGTCATCGTCGGGGTCAACAAGTTCCGCCTGGAAAACGAAGACCCGATCGACATTCTCGACATCGACAACACCGCCGTGCGCACCTCGCAGATCAAGCGCATCGAACAGACCCGCCGGCAGCGCGATCCGAGGGCGGTCGAAGCGGCGCTCGTCCGCATCACCGACTACGCCAGCACCGGCCAGGGCAACCTCCTGGAAGCCGCCGTCGAGGCCGCCCGCGCGCGAGCCACCGTCGGCGAGATTTCCGACGCCATGCGCGTCGTCTACGGCGACCATGCCGCGACCCCCATCGTCGTGCACGACATCTACGGCAAGGCCTATGAAGGCGACCCGGAAATGCAGATGCTGTCCGGTCGCCTGAACGACTATGCGAAGAAGGCCGGCAAGCCGCGCGTCATGGTCGCCAAGCTCGGCCAGGACGGCCATGACCGCGGCGCCAAGGTGATCGCCTCGGCCTTCGGCGACATCGGCTTCGACGTCGTCGCCGGCCCGCTGTTCCAGACCCCGGAAGAGGCCGCCGACCTCGCCGTCGCCGAGAAGGTTCAGGTCGTCGGCATGTCGTCGCTCGCCGCCGGCCACAAGACACTCGCCCCGCAGCTGGTCGAGGCGCTGAAAGCCAAGGGCGCCAAGGACGTGATTGTCGTCGTCGGCGGGGTCATCCCGCGCCAGGACTACGACTATCTGATGCAACACGGCGTATCGGCCGTGTTCGGCCCCGGCACCAATGTGATGGAAGCGGCCCGCACCGTTCTCGACCTGATCGAGGGCCGGCTGCGCAACGCCTGACGCGTCAGCCCACCGCCTCGATGACCGCGCGCCCGACCAGGGGGCGTCCGGTAAAGGCCAGGGCATTGTCGCTGACCACGCCGCGCAGGAACTCGATCACGGTGCGCACCCGCGCCACCTGCCTGAGATCGTGATGGCAGGCGATCCAGTAGTGGCGGCAGAGGTCGATCTCGTCCTCGAGCACCGCCTGCAATTCGGGATAGCGATCTGCGATGAAGATCGGCAGCACGCAGAGCCCCAGCCCGCTGCGGGTCGCGGTCAACTGGGCAAAGATGCTGGAACTCTGGAAATGCGGCCGGATGCGCGGATGGATGTCGCCGAGATAATCCAGCCCCGGCGCGAAGATCATGTCCTGGATATAGCCGATGAAGGCATGTTCCAGCAGTTCGTCCCGGCTCCTCGGCTCGCCGCGCCTGGCGATGTAGTCGCGGGTCGCATAGATCTTCAGGTGATAGTCTGTGAGCTTCTCGGTGTAGTACGGCCCACCCTTCGGCGGGTCGAGGACAACGGCGACATCGGCCTCCTTGCGCGACAGCGCCATGATCTGCTGGATCGTCACCAGCTCGAGCGAAATGCTCGGATGGCCGGTGGTGAAATCCGGTAACATCTGCGTGAAGAAGAAGTTGGAAAAACCCTCCGGCGCCGAGAGCCGCACCACGCCGCGCTGGGCGGTCGCCCCGCCGGCGAGGTCGGCCTGCAGCCGCTCGGTCTCCTGCTCGATCTTCGCCGCCGTCTCGAAGCCGCGCTGCCCCAACGTCGACAGCACGACGCCACGCGGAATGCGCTCGAAAAGCTTCACCTTGAGGTCGAATTCGAGCCGGTCGATGCGCCGCGACACCGTCGCATGGCTCGATCGAAGCTGGCGCGCCGCCGTCGAAAGCTGTCCGGTCCTGGCGACGGCCAGGAAGAACTGCAGATCGTCCCAGGTGAAACTGGCGTTGCTCATGGACCCTCCCTCTGTTCAGAAATGAACAGACCCTGTTTGCAATTAGTCAAGCCTTGCGCTTGCGTCAACCGGCGCTTTCCGGGATCATGCCCTCATGACATGCCGTTCTGAGGAGTACGGCTGGTCAATTTTGAACAGGTTCGCGACCTGCACTCTGGGAGGAGATCAAATGCGCAACAAGCTCATCGCGTCCATGGCTATGGTATTGGCATCCAGCACGGCGGTTCTCGCCGAGCCGTCCGACGGCAAGGTGAAGATCGGCATTCTGAACGACCAGTCCGGCGTCTACGCCGACTTCGGCGGCAAGTCGTCGGTCGAAGCCGCGAAGATGGCGATCGAGGATTACGGCGGCAAGGTGCTGGGCGTTCCAGTCGAGATCGTCGACGCCGACCACCAGAACAAGGCCGACATCGCCTCCAACATCGCCCGCCAGTGGTTCGACACCGAGCAGGTCGACGCGATCATGGAACTGACCACCTCGTCGGTCGCGCTGGCCGTCCAGGCGATCGCCAAGGAAAAGAAGAAGATCGACATCGTCACCGGTGCCGCGACCACCGAACTGACCGGCAAGCAGTGCTCGCCTTACGGCTTCCACTGGGCCTATGACACCCACGCGCTGGCCGTCGGCACCGGCGGCGCGCTCGTCAAGCAGGGCGGCGACAGCTGGTTCTTCCTGACCGCCGACTACGCCTTCGGCTACTCCCTCGAACAGCAGACCTCCGACTTCGTCAAGGCCAGCGGCGGCACGGTCACGGGCGCGGTCCGCCATCCGCTTGCCACCACCGACTATTCGTCCTTCCTGCTCCAGGCCCAGTCGTCCGGCGCCAAGGTCGTCGGCCTGGCCAATGCAGGCGCCGACACCCAGAACGCCATCAAGCAGGCGGCCGAATTCGGTATCACCCAGGGCGGCCAGCGCCTTGCGGCCCTGCTCTTCACCCTTGCCGAAGTGCACGGCCTCGGCCTCGAAGCGGCCCAGGGCCTGACGCTGACCGAGGGCTTCTACTGGAACCGCGACGAGGAGAGCCAGAAGTTCGGCAAGCGCTTCTTCGAGCGCACCGGCAAGATGCCGAACATGGTCCACACCGGCACCTATTCGGCGGTCACCCAGTACCTCAAGGCCATCGACAAGGCCGGCACCGACGAAACCGAAGCCGTCGCCAAGGCCCTGCATGAAATGCCGGTCGACGACGTCTTCGGCCGTGGCGGCACTGTCGGCGCCAATGGTCGCATGATCCACGACATGTACCTGCTCGAAGTGAAGAAGCCGGGCGAGTCCAGCGAACCGTGGGACTACTTCAACGTCCTCGCCACCATTCCTGGCGCGGAGGCCTATATCGACCCCGCCAAGAGCGGTTGCGAGCTGGTCAAGTAAGCGCCGACTGATGACGAACGTTTCAGTCCCAACTGAAAAGGAGCCGCGGGTGGTCTTGTCCGCCCGCGGTCTCCGCCGCGACTTCGGCGGCTTCACCGCGGTGCGCGATGTCGATCTCGACGTGCACCACGCACAGGTTCATGCCCTGATCGGTCCGAACGGCGCCGGCAAGACCACGGTCTTCAACCTGCTGACCAAGTTCCTGCAGCCCTCGGCCGGCACCATTACCCTGCTCGGCACCGACATCACCCGCACGCCGCCCGACAAGGTCGCCCGCATGGGGCTGGTGCGCTCGTTCCAGATTTCCGCGGTCTTCCCGCACTTGACCGTTCTCGACAATGTCCGCGTCGCCCTGCAGCGGCCGAACGGCCTTGCCCATCAGTTCTGGCGGCCGCTTTCGGCGCTCGATACGCTGAACGGCCATGCCGAGGATCTGCTGGCAAGTGTCGGCCTGACCAAGGAGCGCGACCACATCGCCGCCGACCTGTCCTATGGCCGCAAGCGCGTGCTTGAGATCGCCACGACCCTTGCCCTCGATCCCAAGGTCCTGCTGCTCGACGAGCCAATGGCCGGCATGGGCCAGGAAGACGTCAGCGTAATTGCAGAACTGATCCGCGAGGTCGCCAAGACCCGCGCCGTTCTGATGGTCGAGCACAACCTCTCCGTCGTCGCCGACATCTGCCACCACGTCACGGTCCTGCAGCGCGGCGAGATCCTCGCCGAAGGCGATTATGAAACGGTCAGCCGCGACCCGCGCGTCCGCACCGCCTACATGGGAACGGAGGACGCGTGATGACAGCACTTCTGGAAGTCCGCGGCCTGAACGCCTGGTACGGCGAGAGCCATGTCCTGCATGGCGTCGACATGAATGTCCGGGAAGGCGAAACCGTCACCATTCTCGGCCGCAACGGCGTGGGCAAAACCACGACGCTGCGCACCATTACCGGCATCGTCCGCACACGGAAGGGCGAGATCCGCCTCGGAGGCAAGGACCTGATGCAGGTTCCGCTTCACCGCAGCGCCCATCACGGCGTCGGTTACGTGCCGGAAGAGCGCGGCATCTTCTCGACGCTCACCGTGCTCGAGAACCTGATGCTGCCGCCGGAAGTGGCCAAGGGCGGCATGACACTCGGGGAGATCTTCGAGCTCTTCCCTAACCTGCACGAACGCCGCAACAGCCCTGGCACGCGGCTGTCCGGCGGCGAGCAGCAGATGCTGGCGATCGCCCGCATCCTGCGCACCGGCACCCGCCTGCTGCTGCTCGACGAGCCGACCGAGGGCCTCGCTCCCGTCATCGTCCAGCGCATCGGCGATGTCCTGAAAACCCTCAAGCAGCGAGGCATGACCGTGCTTCTGGTCGAACAGAACTTCCGTTTCGCAAGCCGCGTCGCCGACCGCTTCTACCTGATGGAGCATGGCCAGATGGTGGCCGAGTTCAAGGTCGAGGAACTGCCGGAGCGCATGGACATGCTTCACAAGGTCCTGGGGGTCTGACGATGACGATGATCTTCGGCATTCCCCTCCAGGCATTGTTCGGCCAGTTGCTGATCGGCCTGATCAACGGCTCCTTCTACGCGCTGCTGTCGCTCGGCCTCGCCATCATCTTCGGCCTTCTGAGGATGATCAACTTCGCCCACGGGGCGCAGTACATGCTCGGCGCCTTCGTCGCCTACCTGCTGCTGACCTTCGCCGGCATCGGCTACTGGCCGGCGCTGGTCCTGGCTCCGCTGATCGTCGGCGGCGTCGGTGCGGTGGTGGAACGCTTCTTCCTGCGGCGGCTCTACGATCTCGATCCGCTCTACGGCCTGCTGTTCACCTTCGGCCTGGCGCTGACGATCGAAGGCACGTTCCGCTATTTCTACGGCTCGTCGGGGCAGCCCTATGCGACACCCTCGGCCCTCGCCGGCGGTACCAATCTCGGATTCATGTTCCTGCCGATCTATCGCGGCTGGGTCGTCGTCGTCTCGCTGATCGTCTGCCTCGCCACCTGGGTGCTGATCGAAAAGACCAAGCTCGGCTCCTATCTGCGCGCAGCCACCGAGAACTCGACCCTCGTCCAGGCCTTCGGTGTGAACGTGCCGGTGCTGCTGACCTTCACCTACGGCCTCGGCGTGGCGCTCGCCGCATTCGCCGGCGTGCTGGCGGCACCGATCTACCAGGTCTCGCCGCTGATGGGCTCCAACATCATCATCGTGGTCTTCGCGGTGGTCGTCGTCGGCGGCATGGGCTCGATCATGGGCGCCATCGTCACCGGTTACATGCTCGGCATCGCCGAGGGCCTGACCAAGGTCTTCTACCCGGAGGCCTCCAACATAGTGATCTTCGTCATCATGGCGATCGTTCTTCTCATCAGGCCTGCAGGCCTCTTCGGCCGGGATGCGTGACATGGCTCATACCACGACGACAACCTCGACCCACGTTCCGCCGGCCTCGGGCAATGCGTCCACGGCCCGCGCCGTCCTCATCGGCGTCGGACTGCTGCTGCTCATCGCCGCACCCTTCTTCCTCTATCCGGTGTTCCTGATGAAGGTGCTGTGCTTCGCGCTCTTCGCCTGCGCCTTCAACCTGCTGCTCGGCTATACCGGTCTTCTGTCCTTCGGCCATGCCGCCTTCTTCGGCGGAGCTTCCTACTTCACCGCCCATGCGGTGAAGGAATGGGGCCTTTCGCCGGAACTCGGCATCCTCACGGGCGTCATAGGTGCCGCCATGCTGGGCCTGGTCATGGGCTTCTTCGCCATCCGCCGGCAGGGCATCTACTTCGCCATGATCACGCTGGCCCTGTCGCAGATGTTCTTCTTCTTCTGCCTGCAGGCCGAGTTCACCCATGGCGAGGACGGCATCCAGTCGGTCCCGCGCGGACATCTGTTCGGCTTCATCGATCTCAGCCAGCCACTGTCGATGTACTATCTCGTGCTCGCCGTCTTCGTCATCGGCCTGCTGGTCATCTGGCGCTTCATCAACTCGCCCTTCGGCATGATCCTCAAGTCGATCCGCGAGAACGAGGCCCGCGCCACCTCGCTCGGCTATTCGGTTGCCCGCTACAAGCTCGGCGCCTTCGTCATGTCGGCGGCACTGACCGGCCTTGCCGGTTCGCTGAAGGCTTTGGTGTTCCAGTTCGCCACGCTGACCGACGTGACCTGGCAGATGTCCGGCGAAGTCATCCTGATGACCCTGCTCGGCGGCATCGGCACGCTGATCGGCCCGATCTTCGGCGCCGGCCTCGTGGTCACGCTCGGTAACTATCTCGCCACCACCGGCTTCCCCGTGACGGTCATCACCGGGGTGGTGTTCATGGTTTGCGTGCTGGTCTTCCGGCGCGGCATCGTCGGCGAATTCTACGCCTCGCGCCTCGGCCGCAGGTTCGGCTTCGAATATCGGCGGTAAGGACGAAACGGAAAGCGGAGGCGGTACCCCTCTTCTCCCCATCGGGGAGAAGGGCGCGCGCAGCGCGGGATGAGGGGGGCGAAGCCAACTGGTCTGAGTGCACTTGGCCCCCTCATCGCCTCGCTATGCTCGGCACTTCTCCCCGTCGGGGAGAAGAGGGTGTCCGCCAGCCACCGGCCTGCCACGTTATTCTGAGGACGATCCTCGCCCTTTGACAAACTCACAAGGGCAGACGGGTGCCTTCAGGACCTGTCGCCACCTTTGACAAAAATCGGCCCCAAGGCCGATGCGGAGTGAAGCATGGAAAGCTACGACTACATCGTCATCGGCGCCGGCACCGCCGGCTGCGTGATGGCCAACCGCCTGGCGGCCGATCCGGCAACGCGCGTCCTGCTCCTGGAAGCCGGCGGCAGCGACAATTACCACTGGGTGCACATCCCCGTCGGCTATCTCTATTGCATCAACAATCCGCGCACCGACTGGTGCTTCACCACGGCCAAGGAAGAGGGCCTGAACGGCCGCTCGCTCAGCTATCCGCGCGGCAAGGTGCTCGGCGGCTGCTCGTCGATCAACGGCATGATCTACATGCGCGGCCAGGCCCGGGACTACGACCAGTGGCGGCAGATGGGCTGCGAGGGCTGGGGCTGGGACGACGTCCTGCCGCTCTTCCGGAAGTCGGAAGACTACTACAAGGGTGCCGACGAAATGCACGGCGCCGGCGGCGAATGGCGGGTGGAAAAGGCCCGCGTGCGCTGGGCGGTGCTCGAAGCCTTCCAGCAGGCGGCCAAGGAAGCCGGCATCCCCGAAACCGCCGATTTCAACCGCGGCAGCAATGAAGGGTCCGGTTATTTCGACGTCAACCAGCGCTCCGGCATCCGCTGGAACACCGCCAAGGCCTTCCTGCGTCCTGCCATCAAGCGGGGCAATCTGACGGTTCTGATCAAGGCGCATGTCAAGCGCCTGATCATCGAGGATGATGCCGTGACCGGCGTCGAGGTGCATCATGACGGCGTGACAAAGCAATTCTCGGCAAGGCGCGAGACGGTGCTGTGCGCCGGCGCGATCGGCTCGCCGCATATCCTCGAACGCTCCGGCATCGGCCGTGGCGAGGTGCTGAAGAATGCCGGCATCGAGGTGGTGAAGGACGTGCGCGATGTCGGCGAGAACCTGCAGGACCACCTGCAACTGCGCCTCGCCTTCAAGGTCACCGGCGTACCGACCCTGAACGAGAAGGCCTCGAGCCTGATCGGCAAGGCCGCGATCGGCCTGGAATACCTGCTCAAGCGCTCCGGTCCGATGGCCATGGCACCGAGCCAGCTCGGCATCTTCACCCGCTCGGGGCCGGACAAGGAGACGCCCGACCTGCAATATCACGTCCAGCCGGTGACGCTGGAAAAGTTCGGCGAGCCGGTTCATTCCTTCCCGGCGGTCACCGCCAGCGTCTGCAATCTGAGACCTGAGAGCCGCGGCTCGGTGCACGCGACGGCACCGGACTTCGCCGCCCAGCCGGCGATTGCGCCACGCTACCTGTCGGCGCCGGCCGACCGCGACGTGGCCGTCAGGTCGATCCGGCTCACCCGCAAGATTGCCCGACAACCGTCCTTCGCCCGGTACAATCCGCAGGAGTTCAAGCCGGGTCCGGCCTACGAGTCAGACGAAGATCTAATGCGCGCTGCCGGCGATATCGGCACGACGATCTTCCACCCGGTCGGCACCTGCCGTATGGGTTCGGACGAGCAGAGCGTCGTCGATCCGCGCTTGAAAATGCGGGCGCTGAAGCACCTCAGGATCGCCGACGCCTCGATCATGCCGACGATCACCTCCGGCAACACCAATTCGCCGACCATCATGATCGCCGAGAAGGCGGCGGAGATGATCCTCGCGGACAACCGCTGAGGCTTAAAGACAGGAGACTGAAATGGCCACTATCGCATTCATCGGACTGGGCAATATGGGCGGGCCAATGGCCGCCAACCTCGTCAAGGCCGGCCATGCCGTGAAGGGCTTCGACCTCTCGGCCGAGATCCTGGCGCGGCGGCATCCGGCGTCTCGCCCGCGACGTCGATCAAGGACGTGGTCGCCGGCGCCGAGACGGTCGTCACCATGCTGCCGAAGGGAGCCCACGTGCTCTCCGTCTGGGGAGAACTCATCACGTCGGCCAAGGCTGGCACGCTGCTCATCGACTGCTCGACCATCGATGTCGCGAGCGCCCGCAAGGCCCATGAGCTTGCCGCCGGCGCGAACTGCCTGTCGCTCGACGCCCCCGTATCCGGCGGCACCGGCGGCGCCTCGGCCGGCACGCTCACCTTCATGGCCGGCGGCAGCGACGACGCCTTCGCCCGGGCGAAGCCCGTGCTGGAAGCCATGGGCAAGAAGATCGTCCATTGCGGCGGCAACGGCGCCGGCCAGGCCGCCAAGATCTGCAACAACATGATCCTCGGCATCTCGATGATCGGCGTCTGCGAGGCCTTCGCGCTCGGCGAAAAACTCGGCCTCACCCACCAGGCGCTGTTCGACGTCGCGTCAACGTCGTCCGGCCAGTGCTGGTCGATCAACACCTATTGCCCGGTCCCCGGCCCCGTGCCGACTTCGCCGGCCAACAACGACTACAAGCCGGGCTTTGCCGCGGCCCTCATGCTGAAGGACCTCAAACTGGCGCAGGAAGCCGCGCTCGCCGCGGGTGCTGCAACCCCGCTCGGCGCCGAAGCCGCCCAGCTCTTCGACCTGTTCGACAAGCAGGGCCATGGCGGGCGGGACTTCTCGGCGATCATCGAGATGCTGCGCGGCTGAGACTCCTCCCTCCTGCGCAGCAGAACGGCCGACGGAAGCGATTCCGTCGGCCGTTCTGTCTTTAAGGGGGTGGAGGAGCACGACTCTGGGGGGTGGGGGCGTGCCGTGCTCCTCCCGCGATGCCTATTGAGATCGTGGGCCGTCCGGCATGGGGTGACGGGACGACACCGATAGGCATCGCGACGGTCCCATGGCGGGACCGATGGCGTGACTATCTGGACCTCGGGGCGCGCGGGCTCGCCGCGACGGCCGCTTGTCTGAAAAGGGTGGACTGGATTGGCCGAAGGGCCAAGGACCGGCTGGAGCCGGGAAACGCAAGGGACACCGCCAAGGGTACCCGATTGGCCGTCACGAGCCGTGACGGCAGGTGTTCACGCACGTCCGCAATGATTGCGGACCCTTTTGCGCACATCATGTGCCTCATCCCCATGTTTCATCATCCGCTACGTCATGCGCGGAGTTCCATCCGGAACAAAGCAAGGGTTAGGCCGCAAACCTAAACGAAGGGTAAATCTGGCCGGCTAGTCTTTAGGATTTACGCTTACGAACTGGAAAGGCGCCGGGGTCCACCCCGACGCCGGCGCAAGATCGTGGATCAGCGCTCGTCTTCGGCCATGGCGCCGAGCAGCTTCGGCAGGTCGCCGAACCGGGCGACGAGGCCGAAGACCAGCGCCGCGACCGCGACGAACAGGATCGTCACCGAGGCCATGGTCGGCGTGTAGCCGTAGCGCAACGCGTTGAAGATCTTGATCGGCAGGGTCTCCATGGTGAAGCCGACCGTCATGTAGGCGACGATGTATTCGTTGAGCGACAGCACGAAGGCAAACGCATAACCGGAGACCAGATAGGGCCGGATCAGCGGCAGGACGACGGTGCGGAACACCATCCTGTCGTCGGCGCCCATGGTGGCCGCCGCCTCCACCAGCGAACGGTCGATGGCGGAAAAGCCGAGGGACAAGGTCACCAGCGGCAGGGTCACGAAGAAGATCGCGTGCCCGATGACCGCCGTCCAGGGCTGGCCGTAGAAGCCGGTGGTCGCCCAGAAGGTCAGGAGCCCCAATGCCGTGATGACGGGCGGCAGGGTAAAGGGGGCGATGCCGAGCACCTGGAAGATGTTGGCCCAGGGGGCGATCCGCCGCCACAGGAACCAGGCGAGCGGCAGGGCGATCGCCACCGCCAGCGCCGCCGAGGCGAGCGCCAGCACGACCGAGGCGAAAAAGGCCGGCGCCAATGGTATCGGGAAGATCGCGCCGTACCAGGCGAGCGAAAAGCCCTGCGGCGGGAAGGTCAGGCTCTGCTTCTCGTTGACCGAGACACCGGCGACGACGACGATCGGAGCGGCAAGAAAGATACCGATCAGGGTAAAGTAAATACGGGTCAGCAGCGTGTTCATGCCGTCTCTCCCTTGCGGCCGACGAACAGGGTCAGCGCCACCATGCCAAGCGTGACGAGCACGAGGAACACCGCCATGGCCGCTGCGAACGGCATGTTCGACTGATAGATCGCCTGGTCGGTGATCAGCACCGACAGCGTCCAGTGCTGCGGCCGCCCGAGGATCTGCGGCAGCAGATAGGAGCCGAGCGCGAAGATGAAGACCATGATCAGCGTCGCGAGAATGGTGTTCCGAAGCGCCGGGACGACCACGGTGAAGAAGGCCCGGATCGGCGAGGCGCCGAGGGTGCGGGCCGCCTCGGTCAGCGTCGGATCAAGCCGGACAAGCGCGGGATAGAGCACCAGCACGGTATAGGGCAGCGCCTGATAGGTCATGCCGGTCAGCACCGCGCCGAAATTCGGCATCAGCGCCACCGGCTTTTCCATCAGCCCGATCATGACGAGCAGGTTGGTGATGCCGGCGGTGCGGGAAAACAGCGTCGACCAGGCAAAGCCGATGATGACTTCCGACAGGGACAGGATCGACAGCAGCGCCACCAGCCACAGCACCTGGGCTTTGCGTGACATGCGGGCGAGCAGATAGGTGAACGGGAGGCCGAGCACCACGCAGACGACGGCCACCGCGATCGCCAGCATCAGCGAGAAGCCGAGCACGCCGGCGAAGAAGGGGCTGATGAAGCGGGCGTAATTGTCGAGAACGAAGGCCGGCGAATAGAAACCGGCGGGATTGCGCTGGAAGAAGCTGACGGCGATCATCGTCGCAAACGGCACGACGAAGAACAGGATCAGCATGGCCGCCGGAAAGGCGAGCGGCGCATAGTCGAGGGCTCTTTGGGGCGGTTCGCGTCTCATGCGGCAAGCACCACGGCGGTGGCGGGATCGATGCCCACGCCGACGTCCTGGCCGACCGAGACCACCGGCCGTTCGCGCGGCGTCGAGACGGCCACCACTTCGGTGCCGCGCACGTCGATGAAAGTCTCGATCGTGCCGCCGAGATCGCGGATGAAGGTGACGCGGCCGGTGAGCCGCCCCTCACCCGGCGCGGAAAGATGGATATCCTCCGGGCGGACCGAAAGGCTGGCCGCAGCCAGGCCCGCAGGCGGCGCGATCCCTTCGACCGCCTGGCCGAGCACCAGCGTGCGCCCGCCCTCGACGGTGAGCGGCAGGAGGTTGGTGGAACCTATGAAATCGGCGACGAAGCGGTCGGCGGGCTTGCGGTAGATCTCGATCGGGCTTGCCGCCTGGCGGATCTTGCCGCCGTTCATCACCACCACGGTGTCGGCCATCGTCATCGCCTCGCGCTGGTCGTGGGTGACGACGATGGTGGTGATGCCGAGCTGCTGCTGCAGCTTGCGCAGTTCGACCTGCAGGGCCTCGCGCAACTTGGCATCGTGCGCCGAGAGCGGTTCATCGAGCAGGAAGAGTTTCGGCGAGATGGCGAGCGCCCGGGCGATCGCCACGCGCTGGCGCTGGCCGCCGGACAGCTTGGTGACGGGCCGGTCGGCATAGCCGGCGAGATGGATCATGGCGAGCAGTTCGTTGACACGCTTCACCTGTTCCTCACGGCCGATGCCGCGGATGCGCAGCGGATAGGCGATGTTCTCGCCCACCGTCAGATGCGGGAACAGCGCCAGCGACTGGAATACCATACCGAGATTGCGCTTGTGGGTCGGCACGGCCGTGATGTCCTCGCCGTCGAGCACGATCGAACCGCCGGTCGGCGTGTCGAGGCCGGCGATCATCCGAAGCAACGTCGTCTTGCCGCAGCCCGAAGGTCCGAGCATGCAGACGAAGGTGCCGTGCGGGACGGCCAGCTGTACCTGGTCGACGGCCGTGAACGGACCGAACTGCTTGGTGACGGCATTGAGGATGAGTCCGGACATCATGTCTCCGAGATATAGGGGTAATGGGAATTCGTCCCTGTCTGCCCCGGCTGCGTCATCCCATCAAGGGGTTTGATTGTCGCGCGATCTTGTATGGGGTTCAAGCGGGATACGGATCTTGTCGACGTCCGGAAAGGCGCACGTATCTGCCCCTCATCCGCCCTGTCGGGCACTTTCTCCCCGCGGGCGGGGAGAAGGAAACACGCCGCAGCACCTGCAGTCCCCTCTCCCCGCAAGGGGGGGGAGAGGGTCAGAGTCAGGGGCACGCTCTTCCTCAGCCGACGATCAGTTCGGTCCACTTCTGGTTCAGCCAGTCCGACTTGGTCTGGTAGAGGTCGTAGCGCGGAATGATCGGCGCGATGTCAGACGACACGGCAGCGAACTCTTCGGCCGTCAGGTCGAGCAGTTCGCGCTTGACGGTCGGGGCGGTGCCGACCTTGCGCGACAGGGTCGCCTGGATCGACGGCTGGGACATGTAGTCGATGAAGACGTGAGCCTCTTCGGACTTGGTCGAAGCGCGCGACAGCGCCCAGCAGCCCGAATCCATGATGCCGCCTTCCTTGGGGAAGGTGGAGCGGACCGGATGGCCGTCGGCGGCGGCAAGGCCGGTCACGTCGTGGTAGTACTGGCCCATCGGGATTTCGCCCGACTTCAGCGCCTGCTCGAACTGGGCCTCGTCACGATACCACAGGCGCACGTTCGGCTTCACTTCGGCGAGCTTGTCGAACACCTTGAGGATGCCTTCCTCGGTATCGAGCACTTCGGTGCCGCCGAAATGGGTCTTGGCGGTCACTTCCAGCAGGAAGGAGTTGGAGACGAGGG
>JAHRYZ010000101.1:231-13961 GCA_020621905.1 Rhizobium sp. | reverse complement strand
AGCCGCCAGGCCTCGCCCGTCAAGAACCGGAGATCGCCGATTTCATAGAACAGGGCACCATAGGCGATGTGGGCGAGCAGGAAGGACGAGAGCCCGCCCATGAAATTCTTCTCGCCTTCATAGGCAAGGAAGGCATCGCCGAGTGCACTCAAGGCCAGCGCCAGCACCAGGAGATCCGGCGCTTCCATCAGGAGCGCATAGAGCGCCAGAAGCGAGACCGGCAGGGTCTTCCACAGTGCCCGGCGATGGCCCGCCGGTGTCGGCAGAATGGCGAAATAGGACAGGCCGATGAGAACCGCGAGGGCGAGCACGATCGTCGCGAAGATCTCCATCGCCGCCCCTTCCCCGGTCACGTTTCCGCTTCGGCCCTGGCCGGCCGGCGGATCATGTCCTGCGCCGCGAGGATGGCGCCGCCGGTGATCAGCACGCAGGCGATGGCGATGCGCAGCGAAGGCTCGGCAAAGCCGAACAGGGTGAGGATCAAGGTCGACAGGAGTGGCGCTGCATAGCTCGACGCACCGAGAATCTGGATGTCGCCGTTTTTCACCCCATGGTCCCAGGCGTAGAAGGCCAGGCCGACCGGGAAGATGCCGAGACCGACCACGGCTGCCCATTGCGACAGGCTGTCCGGCCAGACGGTGGTCTCGAGGCCGAGGTGGCAGAGCGCCGACAGGATCGAAGTCGCCAGGCAGAAGCCGGTGACGACATCGGTCGAGACGGCCTCGAAGCGGCGGGTGATCAGCGAATAGCCGGACCAGGTGAAGGCGCAGAGGAAGGCGGCAAGATAGCCGAAACCATAGGCCGGATCAAAATCGATACCGTTCTTGGCGACGATCAGCACCGTGCCGGCAAGCCCGGCGAGCGCGCCGGCCACATGATACCAGCGCAGGCGTTCGCCCGGCAGCAGCGCGGAGCCGACGACGATCAGCAGCGGCCAGAGATAGGCGATCAGCCCGGCCTCGACCGCCGGCGCGTTGCGCAGCGCCGTGAAGTAGAGGAAATGGTAGCCGAACAGCCCGACCACGCCGGTCAGCCAAACCTTGGCCGGCTGGCGCAGCTGGCGGATGCGCTCAGGCTTGAGGATGAAGGTGATGATGCCCGGCAGGCTGCCGATGGCGAAGGTGATCGCCGAGAGCTGGAAGGGCGGCATCGTGCCGGACGCGGCCGTCATCAATGCGAGGAACGACCACATCAGAATGGCGGTGAACCCGATAAGCGTCGCCCTGGTCTTCACGTCGTCTCCCCTCGCGGGGATCAGACCCGCGGCCCTCAATCGTCGAAACCGACCGCCGATACATAGATGGTTCCCATTTGCGTGGGAACGCGTGCATAGACCGGAGCATATACCTTCAGGGTTCCGGTTTTGGCAAACCAGATTTCCATGCCCTCGACCTTACGCAGATACTCGATGTCCTTGCGTCCCTTGCGGAAGCCCGACTTCGGCACATAGCGGATCGAGCAGACGATCGCCTCGTTCTCGACATCGTCGATCGTGAAGCTTTTCCGCCCCTTCGGCGTGAGCACGAGATCCATGCGGCTCTCGCCGTCATAGATCGGCAGGGTGCGAGGACAAGCCGCCTCGCCCTCCGGGATGATGAGCCCGCTGATCGGATCGAGCACCGATCTCAAGTCCTCCGGCCCGACGGCGATCCAGTTCCGCGGCCGCCGCTTCGGCTCGGGATGGACGATCGTTTCCGTGACGTCGCCATCGCTGTAGCGCACGTCATAGGTCTGCTTCTTCTTGCCGCTCTGGTAGACCAGCGTGTAGCGGTCGGCCTGCATGCGATCGCCGGTCAGGGTTCCGGAAATATCGGTCCGGGCGGAAATCTTGGTGACGACATTGACGATGGCCGAGGAGTTGAAGCTGCCGGTGATCGTATAGTTCTTCTGGTTGACCTCGGTGACGAAGGAGGCCCGGGCGATCGGCAGCGCTCCGAGCGTCACGCGGTAGTCGGTGCGATAGCGCACGCTTTCGGCGGCGGCGGGCGCCGCGGCCAGAACGAGCAGACTGCAGACAAGGCTCAAGAAACGCAAAGACCAACCCCCTGAATGCGATCCCGCCCTTTGCAGCCGGCGAGTCGCGATGATAGTCATCCTCGGGTGCGACTATGGCAATAAAATAGCGGCTTTATCCGGAGCGCGCGGGAAAATCCAAGGTTTGGCTTGACGCGCCCGGCCAGTCTGACTATAGAACCGCAACTTTCCAATCAAACGCCGTTGGATTGCCTTGCCGGTATTTGCCCGGAAGCGATGCGATGGCCAAGAAAAATATAGGTGTATCATGTCCCGCAGTTGCGAATTGACCGGCAAGGGCGTCCAGTCGGGCAACAATGTGAGCCACGCGAACAACAGGACCAAGCGCAAGTTCCTTCCGAACCTGTGCGACGTCACGCTGATCTCGGATGCTCTTGGCCAGCGTTACCGCCTGCGCGTTTCGGCAGCGGCTCTCCGCTCGGTCGAGCATCGCGGCGGTCTCGACGCCTTCCTCCTGAAGGCCGACGAAACCGAACTGTCGATGCGCGCACGTCTGCTGCGCCGCCAGATCGTCAAGAAGACCGCAGAAGCCGCATAAGCGACTTCTGCCTTCTTCGACAAGGTATCAAGGCTTGAACGGGCGCACCCCGGACAAGCCTTTTCCTTTTCACCAAATCGTTACTCCAACTGGTGGCATCACCCAGGATAAAAAAATGCTGAAGACACGCCATATCCTTATCTACAGCCTGCTGATGACGGCGATCGTCGTCGCTTCGAACGTCCTCGTGCAGTACCCGCTCTCGGGCCAGCTTGCCGGCATCGCGCTCGGCGACATTCTGACCTACGGTGCCTTCACCTATCCGGTCGCGTTCCTCGTCACCGACCTCACCAACCGCCAGTTCGGCCCGAAGACCGCCCGCAAGGTCGTCTTCATCGCTAAATCGTCGGCATCGCGCCGTCGTTCAGACCTCACGCCGCGCACGCCATCGCGTCCGGAACGGCCTATCTCGCCGGCCAGCTGCTCGACATCACGGTATTCAACCGGTTGCGCCAGCTCACCTGGTGGAAGGCGCCACTGCTCGGTTCGGTCTTCGGCTCGGTGCTCGACACGGTCATCTTCTTTTCGCTCGCCTTCGCGCCGATCTTCACCCTGATCGGCCCGAACGACGATTTCGCCATCGAATGGGCACCGATCCTCGGCATCCTTGCAACCGACGCGCCGCGCTGGATCTCCTGGGCGATCGGCGACTTCACCGTCAAGATGCTGGTCGGTGTCGTGATGCTTCTGCCCTATGGGGCACTGATGAGCATCCTTCGGCCGATGCCGGCAGCCGTGCCGGTCCGCGCCGCGCGCTGACAAACGGCTTGGGGCTCGTCGTCGCTCTCAGTCGACGAGCCTGAATTCCAGCATCAGGCTGCGCTGCAGGATCGAGTGGTTGTCATCCGACACGAGGATGATGCGGGTCGAACCGTCGGCAGCGGTCACGACGTCCAGCCCCTCCATATTGTCGATCTCCTCTCCCATGCCCGCTTCGAGGATGATCTCGCCGTCGACCACGGCACCCGGCCTGAGGCTCGCGCCGTCGATCCGGCGGATGCGCAGGCCGACCCGCTGGCAGGTGAACCGTCGCTCGAGCAACAACGGGTCGCCAGTCGGCGAAGTCGCCATCGGTCACGTCGAACCCGTCATGGGCACGACCGGAACGCACCCTTCGACGGACCGTCGAGAATGCCGGCGAACAGGTTGCCATTGCCGTCGACACTCTTTTCCGCCACCGCGACCAGCGCACCCTGCAGCGGGCTTGCCTCCGGCGAGAGCGCCAGGGTTTCCAGCCCGCCATTGTTGCGTAGCTCCCCGACCGGAAACGGCAGCGGAAAGGCCATGCGGAACGGCCGCGCGGTCTCGATCGCCGAGAGAGGCCGGTAGCCGGAGACGCGATGTCGCTGCTCGTAGCCGACCAGCACGTCGTCGCCACGGATCGCCAGGCTTTCGGCATCGACGCTGTACTTGCTCTGATCGCCCCGACCATCGGCATCGAGCATGGGAGCGATCGTCACGGCCGAAAGGCCGGAGAGCCGTCCCTGCGCATCGCGGCTGATCCTGCCCGAAAGCCAATGGCCCGTATCAAGGACACCGAGGAAGCGCTCGCCATCCGGCAGAAACCGGACAGCGGACCAGGCGCCGAACAGCGGCTCGGACGAGGAGAGCTCCAATCCGCCGACAAATTCCAGCGCACCGAAGCGCGTCTCGGTCGACCCCGGACGGAAAGCGGTGATCGCGGTCGCTTCGACCGGTGCCGTTTGCGCGCGCGCGATCTGGGGCGAAGCGGTCCCGGCAGTCAGGGCGAGAAGAAAGACGAGAGAGAAGCGAGGCTGCAATATCTTGACCTTGAACTATCCAGGAAACGGCTGGCTCCTTATGCCACGATCGCCCCGTGGGTCAAACTGCACCACCGGCGGATGGCGAAGGTTCGACCGCTCCGGCCCCAGTCAGGCACAAGCTCGGCGTGCAAGATTTCCGCCATTGCCTTGAAAGGACGTTATTGAGGAGCCGCACATGATCGCCATTTCCAACGAAACGCAATATTCCACCCCGTCGATGCGCACCAGCCGGACGACCGACGCGGGCGGCGACGGTTTTTCCCAGGCGCTGCTGTCCTATGGTGGTGGCTCGACCTTCTCGCTCGAGGACGAGAACAGCGTGTCCTACGACACGACGATCGACGAGGAGGAGCGCACGGACGCCAAGGACCTGCTGGTGGAATTCTCCAAGTGGGCGCACATGGACGCCGCCGAGATGATCCGCGCCCAATATCTCGAGGACAACGGGCTGACCGAGGAATCCCTGGCGGCGATGGCCCCCGAGGCCCGCAAGGCCATCGAGGAAGAGATTGCCGAACGCATCAAGAACCAGCTGGGCATCGACAAGGGCGCGACCTCCGGCGAAGTCGCGGAACTCGACCAGGCCGACGCCGAGATCTGACGGCGCCGGGGCGGAGCGTCAGCCGGCGCGACGCCCGCGGCCGCGCTTGCCGCTGGTCTGCTGGTCTTCGAACAGGGCCGCGAGCTGCTCGGTCATTGCGCCGGCCAGTTCGTCGGCATCGACGATCGTCACGGCCTTGCGATAATAGCGCGTCACGTCGTGGCCGATGCCGATCGCCAGAAGTTCGACCGGGGAGCGCGTCTCGATCTGCTCGATCACGGCGCGCAGATGCCGTTCGAGGTAATTGCCCGGATTGACCGACAGGGTCGAATCGTCGACCGGCGCACCGTCGGAAATCATCATCATGATCTTGCGCTGCTCGGGGCGGGCCATCAGGCGGCCATGCGCCCACATCAGCGCCTCGCCGTCGATGTTTTCCTTCAGCAGGCCTTCGCGCATCATCAGGCCGAGATTGCGGCGTGAGCGGCGCCAGGGCGCATCGGCCGACTTGTAGATGATGTGGCGCAGGTCGTTGAGGCGGCCAGGGGTCGGCGGCTTGCCACCAGCCAGCCACTTCTCTCTGGACTGACCGCCCTTCCATGCCTTGGTGGTGAAACCGAGAATCTCGACCTTGACGCCGCAGCGCTCCAGCGTACGGGCGAGAATGGCGCAGGCGGCGACCGTGATCGGCCGGCCGCGCATCGAGCCGGAATTGTCAATGACCGCGTCACCACCGTGTCGCGGGCAGGTGTCCTTCTCCTTCTAAGGCAGCGGCTGCACGGATCGATCACCAGACGCGTCAGGCGCGCCGGGTCGAGATATCCTTCTTCCAGGTCGAATTCCCAGGAGCGGTTCTGCTGCGCCATCAGGCGGCGCTGCATGCGGTTGGCGAGGCGCCCGACGGCGCCCTGCAGATGGGCGAGCTGCTTGTCGAGGAAGGCGCGCAGGCGCTCGAGTTCCGCCTCGTCGCAGAGTTCCTCCGCCGTAACGATCTCGTCGAATTCCTGGGTAAGATCCGTAGTCGACCTTCTCGTTGAAGTCGTCGAACGGACTTACCGGCTGCGCATCTCGCCGGGCGTCTCGCTGTCGTCCTCGCCCTCTTCGGTCATGTCGTCGTCGGAGATCTCGGCGCCGTCCATCTCGCCGTCGTCCATCTGCTCCTGCGAGGCTTCGCTCTCCTCGGCGGGGGCCTGTTCGGAACCGGCCTCCTCCTCGGCGCTCTCCTGGTCTTCCTCGTTGGAGCGCGGCTGATCCTCGTCGGTCGAGCTTTCGTCCTCGCTCTCCTCGGTGTCGTCGCCGACATCCTCGGCCATTTCCATGGCGGACAGCATGTGGCGGATCACCCGGGCGAAGGCCTGCTGGTCGTTGATCGCCGAGAGCAGGTTGTCGAGATCGGCACCCGCCTTCTGCTCGATGAAGGGACGCCACAGGTCGAGCACCTTGCCGGCCGATTCGGGCGGCTTCTCGCCGGTCAGCTTCTCGCGCACCAGCATGGCGACGGCTTCTTGGATCGGCGCGTCTTCCTGGCGGTTGATGCCGGAGAAGTTCGCCTTGGCGTATTTCTCCGCATGCATGGCGTTCATGTTGTCGGCCATGCCGCTCATCCTGAGCGCGCCGATCGATTCGACGCGCGCCTGCTCGACGGCGTCGAACACCAGGCGCGCATCGGCGCCCTGCGGCGCCATGGTCGCGTGGACCTTCTGGTCGTGGCAGGCAAGGCGCAGCGCCATCGAATCGCCGAGCCCCCGCGTCACCGCGAGTTCATGGGCCGTCGGCTTCTTCGACAGTTCCGGCAGGCGCACGCGCTCGCCGGCAAGGCCCGGCCGCTCGTTGGCGAAGACCACTTCGACATCGGGGCTGCCCGCGACCGCGCGAACGCAGCCGGTGATCGCCCGCCGAAGCGGCTCAACGTCCGGCCCTACACCGGGCTTTGCTCTCGTATTGTCGCCGCGACCTGCCATGTTGATCGCCCTCTCAGGCGCTCAGGACGATGTTGGCAGCGCTTTCCTTCAGCTCGACGCCGAAGGCCCGCTGATACTGCTCGGCCACCAGCGTGCGCTCGAGCTCGTCGCACTTGTTCAGGAAGGTGACACGGAAGGCGAAGGCGACATCCCCGAAGATCTCGGCGTTTTCCGCCCAGGTGATGACGGTACGCGGGCTCATCACGGTCGACAGGTCGCCGTTGACGAAGGCGGAGCGCGTCAGGTCGGCCAGCCGGACCATGCGCGAAACGGTGTCGCGGCCCTGCTCGGTCTTGTTGAAGCTCTTCACCTTGGCGAGAACGATGTCGACTTCTTTCTCATGCGGCAGGTAGTTCAGGGTCGTGACGATCGACCAACGGTCCATCTGCGCCTGGTTGATCTGCTGCGTGCCGTGATAGAGGCCGGTGGTGTCGCCAAGACCGACCGTGTTGGCGGTGGCGAACAGGCGGAAGGCGGGGTGCGGGCGGATGACGCGGCTCTGGTCGAGCAGCGTCAGGCGGCCAGACGATTCCAGCACGCGCTGGATGACGAACATCACGTCCGGGCGGCCGGCATCGTATTCGTCGAAGACGAGCGCGACATTGTGCTGGTAGGCCCAGGGCAGGATGCCGTCCTTGAATTCGGTGATCTGCTTGCCGTCCTTCAGCACGATCGCGTCCTTGCCGACGAGGTCGATACGGCTGACATGGCTGTCGAGGTTGACGCGCACGCACGGCCAGTTGAGGCGCGCGGCGACCTGCTCGATATGCGTCGACTTGCCGGTGCCGTGGAAGCCCGAGACCATGACGCGGCGGTTATGAGCGAAACCGGCGAGGATGGCGAGCGTCGTGTCCCGGTCGAAAAGATAGTCCGGATCGAGATCGGGCACATAGGCGTCACCCTTGCTGTAGGCCGGGACGCGCAGATCGCTGTCGATGCCGAAAACCTCGCGCACCGACACGGTAGTGTCGGGGAGATTGGAAATATCAAGTTCAATTTTGCTCATCGTCTCTCCATGCCGGGCGCCACCGACCGGCCTTCCAAATAAAGCGCGCTGCAAGCACCTTCGATTAACAGAAACCCGCCTGCTTTAACAATTGATACGCCTGAATGACAGCGCGAAAACGCTCTTCCGAGCCCCTGTCTCCGCCATTTGCATCCGGGTGGTGTTTTTTTACAAGCTCCTTGTAGCGGCTCTTGATTTCCTGGGCGCTACAATTCGCCGCAAGGCCGAGCGTGTCGAGTGCCTTGGCCTCGAGGCTCTTCAACTTGCGGGCCTGCGGCTGGGTTCGGCCGCCGCCGCCCTGCTTGACGAAGCCGAAAGGGTCCTTGATGCGGGCCTGCGAAGCGGCCGATCCGGAGCGCGCCGTCGAATGCAGCGGGCTCGACTTCGCCGCCTTGTTGACGCCCACCGTCCAGGTCGGGCGATGGCCGGTGACCGCTTCCTTCTGGTAGCGGGCGATCTCGGTGTCGGACAGGCCGGAAAAGTAGTTGTAGCCCTTGTTGTATTCCTTCACGTGCTCGAAGCAGAACAGGAAGAACTGTCCCTCGGCATTGCGGCCGACGGGTGCGCGATGGACGCCAGGCTTCTCGCAGCCGTCCCACTGACAGGTCGGCGAAGCTTTCTCCGGCTCCGGTTCGCGTTTGCGGCGCGTGCGGATCCGGTCGAAGTATTTTGAGTCGAGTTTCATCTATTGATTATGGTGCCTCCGGCAACCGACAACAAGAATTGACAAACGGGATTGTTCTGGGCTTTGTGAGGCTTTGCCCGGCTGGCCGGGCGCGAGGAATGCCATGTCTCTCAGCACCAGAATTGAGGCGAAACTGCGCGAGGCCTTTGCGCCCGAACGCCTTTCCGTCATAGACGAAAGCGCCCAGCACGCCGGACACCAGCCGGGCTTTGCCGGCGCCGAAGGCACCCATATGCGGGTGCGGATCGTCGCCCAGGCCTTCGCCGGCATGACCCGTCTGGCGCGGCACCGGGCAATCCGGAATTGCTGCAACCGGAGATCGAGAAGCCTTCATGCGCTGGCGATCGAACCAGCAGCACCGGGCGAAGAGACCCGCTGGTAGGCTTTTCGTGCCGTAGGGAAGCGTTGTTGCCTATCACATGGTCCGCAAGCGCCCCGCTGTCAAGCCGAGGCCGCGCCGCCTGGCGCGTTCCCGGCTAGTTCGGTTCGGCGGCGGCTTCCTCGGCCGGACGGATGCGTAGCTTGGTGATGCGGTTTTTCTCGCGCTTCATCACAATGAAGCGCTTGCCGTAGAAGGTGAAGGCCTGGCGCTCTTCCGGGATCGACTTCGACTCGTGGATGACAAGGCCGGCGATCGTCGTCGCCTCCTCGTCCGGCAGGCTCCAGTCGAGCGCCCGGTTGAGATCGCGGATCGGCACGGCGCCGTCGACGACGATCGAACCGTCGGCCTCCTGGCGCACACCCTGGATCTCCAGGTCGTGCTCGTCGGAAATGTCCCCGACGATCTCCTCGATGATGTCCTCGAGCGTCACCAGCCCCTGCACCTCGCCATATTCGTCGACGACGACGGCGAAATGCACCTTGCGCCGCAGGAAGGCCGCGAGCTGATCCTTGAGGTTGGTCGTATCCGGCACGAACCACGGCTTCTGGGCGATCTTGACCAAGTCGAGATTGTCCGGCTGGACGTCCGGCTCGGCCAGCGCCCGCAGCAGGTCCTTGGCATGGACCACGCCGATGATGTTGTCGGTCGACCCGCGCCACAGCGGCATGCGGGTATAGGGGCTTTCGAGCACGGCACGCACCGCCACCTCCGGCGGCTCGTCGGCATTGACGGCCCGCATCGCGGTGCGGTGGATCATGATGTCCGAGACTTCCAGCTCGCCGAGATCGAGTACCCCGCCGAGACGGTCGCGGTCGGCCTTGTCGAGATGGGTGTCGCGATGGACGAGCTGGAGGGCCTGCTCGAGATCGTCATAGCCGGAAAGACCGAGCGTCTGCTGCGACAGCTGGACGCCCGAAAAGCGGAGAAGGCCCCGGATCACCGCATTGACGATACGCGACAGCAAACCCGTTTCGGACGTCATTAGGCCCGCATGTCCTCCAGGAAGGCGAAGACTTCCGAGGCCGGCACGTCGTCGGCGACGAAGGACTGGCCGATGCCGCGGGTGAGGATGAAGGTGAGCTTGCCGCCCTTGACCTTCTTGTCCTGGCCGATCGCTTCCATCAGGAAATCGGTCGAGGGCAGTTCACCCGGAATCTGGTCCATCGACGTCGGCAGGCCGACCGCCTTCAGATGGGCCTCGACGCGGGTGACGTCCTCGACACCGAGCAGGTTGAGGCGGTTGGAGAAACGATGCGCCAGCACCATGCCGATCGAGACGCCCTCGCCATGCACCAGACGCGTGCTGTCATATTCGGTCGCGGCTTCCAACGCGTGGCCGAAGGTGTGGCCGAGATTGAGCAACGCCCGGCGGCCGTTCTCACGCTCGTCAGCCGCCACGACATCCGCCTTGGCCTGGCAGCTCGCGGCGATCGCCTCAATGCGCGCAGGCCCGCCGGAGAACACCTCCTGCCAATTGCGTTCCAGCCATTCGAAGAAATCCGGCTTGTCGATCAGGCCATATTTCGCCACTTCCGCATAGCCCGCCCGGAATTCCCGCGGGCTCAGCGAATTCAGCACATCGGTGTCGGCCAAGACCAGATCCGGCTGGTTGAAGATGCCGACGAGGTTCTTGCCGTGGCGGGTGTTGATGCCGGTCTTGCCGCCAACGGAGCTGTCGACCTGCGACAAGAGCGATGTCGGGACCTGGACGAAGCGCACGCCGCGACGCACGATGCCGGCGGCAAAGCCGGTCAGGTCGCCGATGACGCCGCCGCCGAGCGCGATCACCGCGTCGTTGCGCTCGATGCGCGCTTCGAGCAGGAGGTCGCAAACCTTGGTCAGGTAGTCGAAGCTCTTGGTCTTCTCGCCCGGCGGGAGCGTCAGCGACACGGCCTCGATGCCATCGGTCTGCAGGCTGTCCATCAGCTGATCGAGGTAGATCGCGCCGACATTCTCGTCGGTGATGATCGCCGCCTTGCGGCCCTTGATGCGGGTGGAGATTTCGCCGCCGGCGCGACCGATCAGGCCGGGGCCGATCAGGATGTCGTAGGCGCGCTCGCCGAGCGGCACATGGACCAGCCGCTCTTCGCTCTCTGTCTTAGTCATCGTTCTTGCTGCCTTTACCGGTGTAGTCGAGAATCGCTTCCAGCACTCCCTGACGATCGTCTCCTTGCGCTCGTCGCGCGACTGGATCGTCATGTCGGCCAGAGCATAGATCGGATAGCGCTGGTTCATCAGGTTTTCCAGCGTCTGCTTGGGGTTTTCGGTCTTCAGCAGGGGTCGGTGATCGCGCTTGTTGACGCGCTCCCACAGCACGTCGAGATCGGCCTTCAGCCAGAGAGAGATGCCGCCCCGCTCGATCTGCTTGCGGGTCTTCTCGTTGATGAAGGCGCCGCCGCCGGTCGAGATCACCCGCGGGCCGGTGCGCAGCAGGCGCTTGATCACCCGGGTCTCCAGCGCCCGGAACTCCTCCTCGCCATAGGCGGCGAAGAGTTCGCTGATCGTCATGCGCGAGACGCGCTCGATCTCGTTGTCGGTGTCGATGAAGGGCAGTCCGAGCTGGCTCGCCGCCATGCGGCCGATCGCCGACTTGCCGGCGCCCATCAAACCGACGAAGACGAGATTGCGCCGTCCCAGCGCCGCCCGCGCGCGTTCGCCCAAGGTGGGGGAAACGGGAAATGTGGTTTCGTTCATCGGCCTGTTCGCATCCGTTTCCCAACGGTATTGACAAATGAACGCCAAGCGTCAAGCCATACGCTGGAATGAATGCGATGGCACCACGCCTTGCAAAGCCTTCGGCGCCGGCCCACATGCGGCGCCGCTTGCAGCCCTTTGGACCAGACAATGCCGACGCTCTTTCGCTTTCTCTTCTTTTGCGCCACGATCGTCGGGATGGTCTATCTGGCGATGTGGTCGCTCGTCGTCTTCGTCGAGCCGCGCGAGCGCGACGTGACGGTGCGCATCCCCTCCGAGCAGGTCAATCCGCCGGAACAGCAAACCGGGCAATAGGCAAAGGGAGGAGTGTCGTGGCCGACCTGAGCCAGGCCCGAGTCGAGGCCTTCCTGGAAATGATGAGCGCCGAACGGGGCGCCGCCGCCAATACGCTCTCCTCCTACGAACGGGATCTCGACGATCTCCATTCCTTCCTCAACGCGCGCAAGGTGAGCCTCGGTTCCGCCGGGAGCAAGGACCTGTCCGCCTATCTCGGCGATCTGGCCAGACGGGGCTTCCAGCCGACCTCGCAGGCGCGGCGTCTTTCCACCATGCGGCAGTTCTACAAGTTCCTTTATGCCGAGGGACTGCGGGGCGACGACCCGACCGCGATCCTCGATTCGCCCAAGAAGGCGCGTCCGCTGCCGAAGTTCCTCAGCATCGACGAGGTCGGCAAGCTGCTCTCGCTGGCCGAACAGGAGGCCGACCTGCCGGGGCCAGGGCGATTTGCCCGGATCCGCCTGCTGGCGCTGATCGAGCTTCTCTACGCGACCGGCATGCGGGTGAGCGAACTCGTCGCGCTGCCGGCCAAGGTGCTGACCCAGGAGGGCCGTTTTCTCGTGGTCCGCGGCAAGGGCAACAAGGAACGCCTCGTACCGCTGTCCAGGGCGGCAGTTGCGGCCCTTTCCCGCTACGGCGCCGAGATGGCCGCCGAGCGCGGCGATCGCGAGGCAAGCCCCTTCCTGTTTCCTGCCGCCAGCAAGGAGGGCCACCTGCCGCGCCAGGTCTTCGCCCGCGACCTCAAGGATCTGGCGATCCGGGCGGGCCTGCCGGCCGCCAGCGTCTCGCCGCACGTGCTGCGCCATGCCTTCGCCAGCCACCTGCTGGCCAACGGCGCCGACCTGCGCGTGGTGCAGGAACTGCTGGGCCACAGCGACATTTCCACGACACAAATCTATACGCATGTGCTTGATGAACGCCTGCGAGCTGGTGCAGACGCATCACCCTCTTGCAAAAAGGTAAAAACCTTGATTAGAGCCGTCAACACCGGTGCCAAGCGCCCGAACGGCATAGGGCAGAACGATCGGAACCCGATTTCATGCATAATTATCTCGACTTCGAAAAGCCAATCTCCGACCTCGGCTAAGATCCACAGCTGAAGAAACTCGCGGAGAGGACGAGAGCATCGACACGTCCGAGGAAATCGGCCGACTGGAATCCCGTGCCCGCGAGGCTATGGAAGAGATCTACTCGAAGCTCAATGCCTGGCAGAAGACGCAGGTCGCCCGCCATCCGCAGCGCCCGCACTTCGTCGACTATGCCTCCGAGCTGTTCACCGAGTTCACGCCGCTCGCCGGCGACCGCAAGTTCGCCGAGGATGCGGCGATCCAGGCCGGCCTCGCCCGCTTCCGCGGCCAGCCCGTCGCCGTGATCGGACAGGAAAAGGGCAATGACACCAAGTCGCGCCTGAAGCACAATTTCGGCAGCCCCCGTCCCGAAGGCTATCGCAAGGCGATCCGCGTCATGGAAATGGCCGACCGCTTCGGCCTGCCGGTCATCACGCTGATCGACACCGCCGGCGCCTATCCCGGCATCGGCGCGGAAGAGCGCGGCCAGGCGGAGGCCATCGCCCGCTCGACCGAGATGTGCCTGGGCCTCAAGGTTCCCATGGTCTCCGTGGTGATCGGCGAAGGCGGCTCGGGCGGCGCGATCGCGATTGCCACCGGCAACCGCGTCTACATGCTGGAACACGCCATATATTCGGTCATCTCGCCGGAAGGCGCGGCCTCCATCCTGTGGCGCGATTCCACCCGCGCCAAGGAGGCGGCGACCAACATGAAGATCACGGCCGAGGACCTGAAGGGCCT
>JAHRYZ010000101.1:0-221 GCA_020621905.1 Rhizobium sp. | reverse complement strand
GGCAGCCGGCGACGTCATCGCCTCGGCGCTCGCCGAACTGACCCCCAAGCCGGGCGACCAGCTTCGCTCCGAACGGCGGCAGAAGTTCCTCAACATCGGCCGCAATCTTTGAAGGGTGCGGCCTTCAGGTCACAATGCTGCTGTTTTCCCAAGGTAAGGCGCGGTTGAGTTCGGTTTGAACGCGCCCTTGGTTTATGATTTGTGAAGATTGTGGTCATAGA
>JAHRYZ010000100.1 GCA_020621905.1 Rhizobium sp. | reverse complement strand
TCCGAACCAGACCTCGGCCTGTGGCTGTGGCGAATCGGTCGAGCTGAAGGCCGCCGACCTGGCGCTGCTGGCCAAGGAACGTGGCAAGGAAGCCGTCAGCGGTTGACGCGTCGTCGGCCCGACGGCCTCCCGATTAACCACGGCGCCGAACTTCAGAGCCCTGCGGTCCGTTGGCCCATTCCCGTTTCGACCGATGTTCTGTACCGTCCGCGCCGGTGATGTGCGGACGTGATGTCCGCGCCCTGCATGGGCTGTCTGTCATGACCGATATGGAGCGGATCAATCGCGCCACTTGGCGCAAACCTCTGTCATTGCGCGAATACCGCCGCCTCAGCGGCTTTCTCAATCCCGGGGAGCGCGCCGCCTTCGATCTGGCGCGCACGCTGATCAGCGGCGGCCGGGTACTCGACATGGGCGTCGGAGCAGGGCGCACCACCGATCTGCTTACGCCTATGGCGACGCGCTATCTCGGCATCGACTACACGCCGGAAATGATTGCGCTCGCCGCTGGCAGTCATCCCGGTAAACGCTTCGAACTGATGGATGCGCGCGACCTGTCCGCGCTGGCCGACGCAAGCTTCGATCTCGTGGTGTTCAGCTACAACGGCATCGACGCCGTCGACGGCGCCGGCAGGCTCGCGGTGCTTGCCTCGGTCGCCCGGGTCCTTGCGCCCGGAGGCGTGTTCCTGTTCTCCACCTTTCATCGCGACTGGGAAGGTTTTCGTCGCGGGCTTTCCTATTCCGCCCGGGTGCGGTGGACGGCCAATCCGCTCAGGCTCGCCCTGCGGCTGGCGCGCTATGGCTACGGCTATGGCTGCGCCTCGATCCGCCGGATGCGCTATTCCGGACTGCAGCGGTGCGACGGCGAGCATGTTTACCTGCTGCACAGCGCTCATGATTTCGGCATCATGGTCTATGCAACGACCCCGGCGCAGATTGATCGGCAGTTGCAGGCTGTAGGCTTCGAGACGCCCGCCATCCTGATCGGCGCAAACGGCGAGGTGCTCCGTCCGGATAGCCTCATCGCGGGCGAGGAGTATTTCCAGGTGATCGCCCGTAAGCCGCTTGGCAATTGAGACGGGCGGCCCCATCTTGGCGCTGCGTGAAACCTGTCTGCCGCATTTCTTGCGGCTGGACTGTTCGTTGTCGGGTGAATTTACGGATATCGACAAAAATACAGAATAATATATTGAAAGTACCACTTTGCCGCATATATTGCGGCGATGGACACGATCGACAAGAAAATCGCCGCCTTGCTCGCCGAAGACGCCCGCCGCTCGCTTGCCGATATCGGCGAGGCCGTGGGTCTGTCGCCATCGGCCGTCAATGAACGCATCCGCCGGCTGACCGCCTCCGGCGTGATCAAACGCTTCACCGTCGATGCCGATCACGCAGCGCTCGGCCTTGCCGTCACCGCTTTCGTTCTGGTCGGGCTCGACTACGAGACCGGGGAGGAGGCCTTCAAGGCCTTCGCATCGACGCATCCTTCCGTTGCGGAATGCCATCACGTTACGGGAGGCTGGTCCTATCTGCTCAAGGTGCGCCTGGTCGATCTCGCCGGTGTCGAGGCTTTCCTTGGCGAGTTGAAAGCGCGGCGCTTCCTCGCCCGCAGCGAAACCATGATCGCGCTGTCGACCGCCGTCGAACGCGGCTTCACCCCGGCGGAGGTCTGAAGGATGAGCGTTCTCCTGCTCGGAAAGGGCATCCTGCTTGGTCTCGCCATTGCCGCCCCGCTCGGGCCCATCGGCGCGCTCTGCATTTCCCGCACGCTGGAGCGCGGCTTCTGGGCCGGCGTCGCCGGCGGTCTCGGCACCGCACTCGCCGATGGCGCCTATGCGCTGATGGCCGCCGCCGGCTTTGCCGCCTTCGCCATACTGCTCGACACCATCTCCATTCCGCTGCAGATCGTCGGCGGCCTTTTCCTCCTCTGGCTCGGCTGGAAGAGCTTTCAGCCGAAGCCGCCGGCCACTGCCGCCGGGGTCGGCGCAGGCGACCTGCTGAGCACCACCGGCGCGACTTTCCTGCTGACCATCACCAACCCGGCGACCATCCTGTCCTTTGCCGCGATCTTCGCCGGGCTGGGCCTCGCATCGCAGGGCGATACCTGGACGGCTGCTGCCCTCGTCGCCGGCGTCTTCGCCGGCTCCATGCTCTGGTGGATCTTTCTCAGCGGCACGGTGGCGCTGCTGCATCACCGTCTGCCGGAGAGCTTTGCCCTCTGGGTGTCGCGGATCTCCGGCGTGGTGCTGATCGGCTTCGGCCTGGTGGCAATCGTGATGGGCATGAGGGCACTGGTCGCGTGATCTGTCCGGCCCCATGGCCATGTTCGTCCTCGTCCTTGACGATTGACATTGCCGCGCCGGTCCGACGCACGTCATAGTGACGTGCAGGCCGGGGCGCCGGATGTGGGCTGATGGGGACGCTGGTATGAGCACCAGGAAGACGGTCGGAATTGCGATCGCATCCATTGCGGCGCTCGCCATGATCGTCAGCGGTCTTGTCGTGGCCTCGACGGCCTCGAAGATCAACGGCATCTTCAAGGCCAATGAAAGCCTGAAGAGCGAGGGTATATCTCTCCGAATTCGAGTTCCAGATGCTGGGCATCGCCTATCATCTGGACCACGGCAGTTATCGCCTGGCGCTTTCACGACTCGACGCGATTCACCGCAAGATGACCACCCGGGAAGGCCTTGTCAGGATCCCGCAGTTTTCCACTGCCGACGAGAAGCTGGATTTCTATCTGAACCTGCAGAACCCGCGGACCGGCGCCTTCTATTCGGTCGAGGGCGATCCGCTGGTCAGCTATTTCGGCGTCACCGCCAATATGATCAAGTTGATCGAGGAGCTCTCGGTGGTTGCTGGAAGGCCGTTCCACCTGAAATATCCGCTGCGGTTCCTGGACGAGATCGACACGCCGGCCAAACTGACGCGCATGATGGACGACGCGGGTTCGGTCGGCTGGATCGGTGCGCGGTTCAAGGCGCCCTATGTCAGCCTGATCGAGCTGCGCGACCTCATGGAGCAGGACGAGCGGCTGCATGTCTACGGCTTCCGGGACGATGTGAAGCTTGCCTTTCACCAGTGGTTCTACGACCACCAGGATACGGACACCGGCCTGTGGGGCCCGCTCGATCGGGCCAGCGGCAAGGTATTGGGTGGCGGCGACGTCGGCGACAGCGGCAAGGTCATCAAGATGTTCGTCGACAACGACGGCAATGACCTCCTTCCGCAATTCCCGTTGCGATACGTCGACCGGATCTTCGCCTCCTCGCTCGAACAGCTTGCCGAACCCATCCCGACGCGGCTTGACGAGCTGCATCGCTGGATCCTGACCAAGGACCGCGGCTTTCGCTTTCTCACGCGCTACCTCTGGAAGAAGGCCCCGGCTGCGGAGAGGGGGCAGGCCCGTGCCCTGATGCTGGATTTCGTCAGGGTCCGGTTCGAGCATTATTTCGTCGGCGCCGACGGCGCCTTCAGCCTCTATCCGGAGGCTGCCCACGCCGATCTCGACGGCACCGGCGAGCCGGTCGGCATGTACGACTATGTCGGCGCGCTCTCGCCCACCAAGCAGGCGCGCCTGTGGGGCGGCCCGTCAGAGACCATTGTCGATCTCGGAACCCCGCGGGTCGCCAAGATCGGGCAGGCCGATTATGCCGCGATTGCCGACCGACCGGATGTGAACGCGCTGCGCTTCTACACGGCCGAGCCCGGAAGCCATTTTCTCCGGCATGCCGTGGGCGTCCTATATCCGCGCGAGGTGCACGCGCCCGACCTCGTCGATCTGCTGCCACGCATCGCAGCCTGGCTCGACGCGACCCCGCAGACCATGGGCAACTGGATCACGAAAGACAGCATAGCCGAGGAGCTGGCGGCAGTTCCGGTCGACGCAGCACCGGTGCTCGGGCCGGACGCGACAAGCACGCTCGATGCCATGTTGACGGAGGCAGGGCGCGTCGTCGTCATCGGCTTCGACGCGCTGCAGGTGCCGCGCTACCGGCTGGTGCTGGAGAAGGGATAAGGTTGCGTTTCAGCCCTTGGCGAGGTGGACCGGGGTCGGATCGGGCCAGCCTGATCCGCGATCGTCAATCCCGCTTGATGCTCATCAGCAGGTCCCACATGTCTGCGCCGGTCTCGAACACGGAGGCATTGGCCTTGAACGAGAGTTCGGCACCGATCGCATCGAGCATTTCGCTCGCCAGGTCGACATTGGAACTGCCGGGCAGGGTGGTGTTGCCGGAAGGGGAGGCAGAGGCCGAAACGCCGCCGGTGGGGCGTGTCGAAAACGAGGTGACGGCGCGGTCATAGCCCGGCGTCAGCGCATTCGCCACATTGTTGGCGGCGGCCGAAAGCCGCGTCGTCTGCGCCTGCATGCCGGAAACGGCAATACCCATGATCGCGGAAATTCCCATCGTCCAGCCTCGATGCCGATATTCAATCGATGCACCTTACGCGACGCCTGTTAGGGAAGCCTGAAGCGATGAGGTTCATGGACCGTGTCCAGTCCTCCAGGCCTTGTTCCGAAATGATACGCCCTGGCCGCATCTTGCCCAGCCAAAGACGACATAGAAAAATAGGTAATGAGGTGATGGGCTAAATAAAGAAATAGAAAATTACATCAGGATCGCAGGGGGCGGCCGAGAGGGGCGTTGCAGACTACTTTCGCGGCATGGCGAGCCAGCCCGCCACACCGATCGGGATGCCCGCGGAGATGCCCAGGCCGATATTGTCGAAGACGGTCACGTCGAGTGCCGTGCCGATGCCGACGCCGATTGCGTTCCAGAGGGCCATGACCGAGAGCCTGGGTGGTTCTGATGGCCGATTTGCGGCCACGCTACCCGCAACGAGAAAGCCCGCCTTGCGGGCGGGCTTTCGTCGTATGTGAGGGCAGTCGACGCCGCTATTCGGCGGCTTCCGCATATTCGCTCATCGGCGGGCAGGTGCACACCAAATTGCGGTCGCCGTAGACATTGTCGACGCGGTTGACCGAGGACCAGTACTTGTCGACCCGGAACGCGCCGGGCGGGAAGCAGGCCTGCTCGCGCGTGTAGGGGCGCGTCCACTCGCCGACCAGGTCCTCCACGGTGTGTGGGGAGTTCTTCAACGGGTTGTCGGTCTTGTCCATGCGACCTTCCTCGATGTCGCGGGCTTCCTCGCGGATCGCCAGCATGGCATCGCAGAACCGGTCGATCTCGGCCTTGGTCTCCGATTCCGTCGGCTCGATCATGAGCGTGCCGGCAACCGGCCAGCTCATGGTCGGCGCATGGAAGCCGCAGTCGATCAGGCGCTTGGCCACGTCGTCGACGGTGACGCCTGAGCTTTCGGCGAGCGGTCGGGTGTCGATGATGCACTCATGAGCCACGCGGCCGGCCTCGGACTTGTAGAGCACCTCATAGGCGCCGGTCAGCCGGGCTGCGATGTAGTTGGCGTTGAGGATCGCCACCTTGGTCGCCTGGGTCAGGCCTTCTCCACCCATCATCAGGCAGTAGGACCAGCTGATCGGCAGGATCGACGGCGAGCCATAGGGGGCCGCCGAAACCGCGCCGGGGCGGCCGTCGGTTGCCACATGACCCGGCAGGAAGGCTGCCAGATGCGCCTTCACGCCGATCGGCCCCATGCCCGGACCGCCGCCGCCATGCGGAATGCAGAAGGTCTTGTGCAGGTTGAGGTGGGAGACGTCGGAGCCGATGTCGCCGGGACGGGCAAGGCCGACCATGGCGTTCATATTGGCGCCGTCGAGATAGACCTGGCCGCCATGGGCGTGGGTGATCTCGCAGATCTCCCGCACCGTCTCCTCGAACACGCCATGCGTTGAGGGGTAGGTGACCATGCAGCACGACAGCGTGTCGGCATACTGCGCGGCCTTGGCGCGGAAGTCGTCGAGATCGACGTCGCCGTTGTCGCGCGCCTTGACCGGCACCACCGTCATGCCGGCCATCTGGGCGGAGGCCGGGTTGGTGCCGTGCGCCGAGGTCGGGATGAGGCAGATCGTGCGGTGCGTATCGCCGCGCGACAGATGGTAGTTGCGGATCGTCAGCAGGCCCGCATATTCCCCCTGCGCGCCCGAGTTCGGCTGCATCGAGATCGCGTCATAGCCGGTGACCGAGCAGAGCTTCTCCGACAGATCGTCGATCATTTCCTTGTAGCCGAGTGCCTGGTCGGCCGGGGCGAAGGGATGGATCTCGGAGAACTCCGGCCAGGTGATCGGCAGCATTTCCGCCGTCGCATTGAGCTTCATCGTGCAGGAGCCGAGCGGGATCATCGCCCGGTCGAGCGCGAGGTCGCGGTCGGACAGCCGGCGGATATAGCGGGTCATCTCGCTTTCGGCGCGGTTCATGTGGAAGATCGGATGCGTCAGGTAATCGCTGGTGCGCAGCAGATCCTTGGGCAGGCGATAGCCGGTTTCGAAATCCGCGACGGCGAAGCTGCCGCCGAAGGCGCGCCAGACGGCTTCGAGCGTCGCCGGCCGGGTGCGTTCGTCCAGGCTGATGCCAATCCGCGTTTCGCCGATCTTGCGCAGGTTGACCCCTTCGGCGACCGCTGCCCGCAGGATCAGGCCCTGCATGTGGCCGACCTCGACAGTGATGGTGTCGAAGAAGGTTTCCGGTTCCACCGTGTAGCCGAGCTTTTCCAGCCCCTTGGCAGTCAGAACGGCCTTCTGGTGCACCTGCTGGGCGATCGCCTTGATGCCCTTGGGGCCGTGGAAGACGGCATACATCGAGGCCATGACGGCCAGCAGCACCTGCGCGGTGCAGATGTTCGACGTCGCCTTTTCGCGGCGGATATGCTGTTCGCGGGTCTGCAGCGACAGGCGATAGGCGCGGTTGCCGCGCGCATCGACCGAAACGCCGACGAGACGGCCGGGCATGGAGCGCTTGATGGCGTCCTTGACCGCCATATAGGCAGCATGCGGGCCGCCATAGCCGACCGGAACGCCGAAGCGCTGGGTGGAGCCGATGGCGATGTCGGCGCCCATCTCGCCGGGTGATTTCAGCAGCGTCAGCGCCAGGATGTCGGCGGCGACCGCGGCGATCGCGCCGGTCTGGTGCAGGCGTGCGATCAGGCCGGAGAAATCATGGATCTGGCCGTGGGTGCCCGGATACTGGAAGATCGCGCCGAACACGTCGACGGGATCGAGATCGGTGAACGGGTTGCCGACGATCACCTGCCAGCCGAGCGGCTCGGCGCGGGTCCGGATGACGGCGACGGTCTGCGGATGGCAGGCGTCGTCGACGAAGAAGGCCTTGGCCTTCGACTTCGACACGCGTTCGGCGAGCGCCATGGCTTCGGCTGCGGCGGTTGCTTCATCGAGCAGCGAGGCATTGGCCACGTCGAGCCCGGTCAGGTCGCAGACCATGGTCTGGTAGTTGAGCAGCGCCTCGAGGCGGCCCTGGCTGATTTCCGGCTGGTAGGGCGTATAGGCCGTGTACCAGGCAGGGTTTTCCAGGATGTTGCGCTGGATGACCGGCGGCGTGATGGTGCCGTAATAGCCCTGGCCGATCAGCGAGACGAGCGCCTTGTTCTTGTTGGCGGTCTCGCGCAGCTTGTCGAGCGCCTCGCGCTCGGTCATGGCGGCCTCCCAGGTGAGGGGAACCGCCTGGCGGATCGACGAGGGAACGGTGGCGTCGATCAGCGCGTCGAGGGTCTTGTAGCCGACGACCTTCAGCATTTCGTCCATTTCGGCCGGCGAGGGGCCGATATGGCGACGATTGGCGAAATCGTAGGGCTGGTAGTCGGTGAACTGGAATTCGGTCGGCGTGCTCATGCGATCAGCTCGTTATAGGCGGCTTCGTCGAGAAGGGTGTCGGCATCGGCAACCGTCTTCAGCTTCAGCTTGAAGAACCAGCCGGCGCCCTGCGGATCGGAATTGACCAGCGACGGATCGTCGACGATCGCCTGGTTGATCTCGGTGATTTCGCCGTCGAGCGGGCAGTAGACTTCCGAGGCGGCCTTGACGGATTCGACGGTCGCGGCATCCGCGCCCTTGTCGAAGGTCGCGCCGACTTCCGGCAGTTCGACGAAGACCAGGTCGCCCAGCTGTTCGGCGGCGTGGGTGGTGATGCCGACGGTCGCGACATCGCCCTCAAGCTTCAGCCATTCGTGTTCAGCGGTGAATTTCAGCATGTGATGTTCCTCTCTTGGTGTGGTGCGAGCGATTTGGCCCTCACCAGACCCTCTCCCCGCAGGCGGGGAGAGGGGATCGGGCAGGCGTTTGCGGCATGCGTCCTTCTCCCCGTCAGGACGGGGAGAAGGTGGCGGCAGCCGGATGAGGGGCAATCTCGGTCATGGGGTCAACGTTTGTAGGTCGGGGTGACGAAGGGCATGGCCGCGACGGTGACGGGCAGGTACTTGCCGCGCACTTCCGCGTAGATCTGCGTGCCGGGTTCGGCATGGGTGGCGGAGACGTAGCCCATGGCAACGGGCCCATCGACGCTCGGGCCGAAGCCGCCCGACGTCACTTCGCCAGTTCGCCTGCCTTCGGCATCCGCACAGAGCTTGGCATGCGCGCACCGGCGCCTTGCCTTCGGGTTTCAGGCCGACGCGGCGGCGGCTGGTGCCGTTCTCCAGTTCGGACAGGATGCGATCGGCGCCGGGAAAGCCGCCGGCGCGGCGCCGCTGCGGCGCGCCTTCTGGATCGCCCATTCAAGGCCGGCCTCGATCGGCGAGATCGTGGTGTCGATGTCGTTGCCGTAGAGGCAGAGGCCTGCCTCGAGACGCAGCGAATCGCGCGCGCCAAGCCCGATCGGCTCGCAGCCCGGATGGGCGAGCAGCGCCTTGGCGATCGCTTCGGCCTTGTCGGAAGGCACCGAGATTTCAAAGCCGTCCTCGCCGGAATAGCCGGACCGCGAGACGATGCAGGTGACGCCGTCAAGCGTCACGTCGCGCACGTCCATGAACTTCATCGCGGCGACGTCGGCGCCGAGGCTCGACAGAACGGCCTGCGACTGCGGACCCTGGAGCGCCAGAAGCGCCCGATCCTCCAGATAGGTCACGTCGACGCGGTCGGAGAGGTGTCTCTTCATATGGGCGATGTCGGCCTGCTTGCAGCCGGCATTGACGACGACGAACAGGTGGTCGCCGCGATTGGCGAACATCAGGTCGTCGAGGATGCCGCCGTTGTCGTCGGTGAAGAAGCCGTAGCGCTGACGGCCTTCCTTCAGGCCGAGAATGTCGACCGGCACCAGGCTTTCGAGCGCGAGCGCAGCGTCTTCATAGGCGCCGGATTTTGCCCGCAGTACCACCTGGCCCATGTGCGAGACGTCGAACAGGCCGCATTTGGCGCGGGTATGGAGATGCTCCTTCAGCACGCCGGCCGGATACTGGACCGGCATGTCGTAGCCGGCAAACGGCACCATGCGGGCGCCGAGCGCGACGTGAAGGTCGAAAAGAGGAGTTTTGTGCAGTTCGGCGGAATGGTCCAAGAAGGCGCCTCCGGTTCTGGGCGCTCGCGCGCCGGCTCAAGGTCTTGGGCACGGGTGTGCCGGTGTCATGAGCCCCCTCTGTCCGTTTGCCTGAGATTGTTATCCCTTCGGCGCACCCTTCCGTTTCAGGGAAGTTCTCTCAGAGTTCAGTCGACGCCCTGCGGTCCTTTTGCCTGAGAGTTTCGGGGCGGTTGCCCTTCGGCACCGGGTGAACCGGTTTCTCCCGCAGGGATGCGGCAATTATCGGGCTGGGTGGTGGCAGCAAGAGGCAAAGGTCGCCGGGGAACAATATTGTGCTCACGCTTTAGTCTTTCGTCGCGTGCACCCGCAAGACCCGACCGGCTTGCCGCTGTTTGCGGCGGATCAAAGACGTGCCGCCGCCGATCCGCGACAAGGGGGCGCAATTCAATACGAGGACTTTGAATCCCGGCGGAAAGCCGCTAAGGAATCGTCTCGTTCGGAGGAATGCAATGTCGAGGGTACGGTTGATGAGGGGCGGTCTGCTGCGCATTCTATGCGCACTCGCCCTTCTGTCTCTGGCCTTCGCCCACAAGCCGCCGCAGGTCATGGCCGCCGCCTATGCGACGGTGTCGCTGCAACTGCCGGACGGCAGCTTTGCCGACATGTGCATCGGCGACACGGCCACCAAGCATCCGCTGGTCCACCAGTATTGCGAAGTCTGCGCGCTGTCGTCGACCGCCCTTCTTCCGCCGCCGGCGGGTGAGTCGTGGCTGCTCAGCCAGTTCGCCGGTCTCGCCAATGATCCGGTCACCGTCACCGAACGGCCGGCCGTCCTGACCATCGAGCGCCCACGCTCGCGTGCCCCTCCCGTGCTCTCCTGATTTCCTTCGACCATCGATAGAAATGGCGCCCTTTTCCGGCGCATGCCGGCAGCCTCCTTCATGGAGGGCCGCACAGGAGACCACCAATGAACACCATGACTTCCGCTTTCGCCACCACCGCCGTTGCCGCCCTCGTCGCCGGTTCGGCCCACGCCCATGCGAGTTTTGCCAATGCGCCGGCCGCGCCGGAATCCTATGTCGCCGCGGTGCTGCAGGTGCCGCACGGCTGCGACGGCAAGGCCACCAATGAAGTCCAGGTCAAGCTGCCCGAAGGCTTCGTCTTCGCCAAGCCGATGCCGAAGCCCGGCTGGGAACTCGAGATCATCAAGGGCGACTACCAGAAGACCTATGACAACCACGGCACGGCGGTGAAGTCCGGTGCGGTGGAGATCCGCTGGAAGGGCGGCAACCTGCCGGACGACAACTACGACACCTTCACGATCAACGGGAAGGTCAGCGGTGTCGAAGCCGGCGGCGCGCTCGCTTTCGTCACCACGCAGCTGTGCGGCACGGACGGCAAGGTTGCCTGGGATGAAGTCGCAGCGCCCGGCGTCGACCCGCATTCGCTCGAGCACCCGGCTCCGCTGCTCAAGCTCGCCGCAGCCGAAGACATGCCGATGGGCCACGGTGCCATGCACGGGCAGGGGGCCATGCATGGCCAGGGTCACGGCGCTATGATGATGGCTCAGGGCAATCATATGATGCACGGCGCGATGGACGGCTCCGGCATGGCCGGCGCCAATCCGGGCACGATGGAAACGATCAAGGTCGGAGACCTCGAGCTGACCGCGGGCTTCACCCGCGCCATGCTACCGGGTCAGCCTGTCGGCGGTGGTTTCGTCACCATCAAGAATGCGGGCGGGACCGACGACGTGCTGATCGCAGCCGAATCGCCGGCATCGGGTCGCGTCGAGCTTCACGAGATGGCGATGGTCGGCGACGTCATGAAGATGCGTCAGCTGAAGGACGGCATTCCGGTTCCGGCCGGCACCACCGTCGAGCTGAAGCCGGGCGGTCTGCACATGATGTTCATGGACGTGAAGGAGCCTTTCGTGGAAGGCGCCCAAGTTTCCGTCAAGCTCACCTTCGAGAAGGCCGGCACTGTCGAACTCGTGCTGCCGGTCGGTCCGGCCAAGGGCAAGTAGACCCAGGCTAGCGTACATGGTCCAAGGGCCACGATCGAGATCTCGATCGTGGCCCTCATGTCATCCGGCAGGATATGTCCGATCTGGCCTCAGGCGGCCGAATTCTTGTAGGCTTCGAGCGTATCCTTCAGGCTCGCCTGGGCCAGGTGCTTCTGGCTTGCCGTCAGGAAGTAGAGGGCAAGCGCCGGCGGCTGCACGATATTGACCAGCGCCCTCAACTGGAAGTCCTCGCTGGTGGCCGCCTTCTCCGCGAGCAGGCGCGTGCTTTCCTCGACGAAGGTGTTCCGCGAGGTGCGCTGCGGCGGCTTGGAACTCTCCATCGCATAGGCGGCTGTCGTGGCCGAGACTGTGACGACCTGTGTCATTGGCTTCACCAACTGGTTTATCAATTAGACGACACTACACCACCGCCGTCTCCGTTTCTTTAAATCGAAGTGTTCAATTTTAGTAAAAGCTTAAGGGACGAAACCCGTATTGTTCAAGGATGAATTATTTGCGTGCAGGGGGGCTCCTGGGGCTCCGATCCGCTTGCAATTGCGGTGCGATCTGTCATTTTCCAGCTGAATTTGCGTTCTTCGCAATTGTTCTGGCAGACAACATTTAGGCCCCCGGCGCCGGTCAGGCGAAGGGTGGGAGGAGGGGAGGAAAGCATGATTATTCTCGTCGGTTATGTGAGCATCGAGGGGCAGTCCAAGAAGATCGCCGAGACGGTCGCCGCCCAGATCGAAAAGGGCGGGGACCGCGCTGTGCTGTTCAATGTGCTGACCGGTGCGGAATACGGCGTCGACCACCCGCAGGCCGTGATCCTGTGCGCGCCGATCCACGCCGGCCGTTACCCGGCCCCGTTCGTCGACTTCGTCGAACGCGAGCGCGATTGGTTGAAGTCGGTTCCGAGCGCCTTCGTGTCGGTGTCGCTGTTCATTCGCAGCGATTTCGCCGAGGAGCGCGAGGAAGCGATGCACTTCCCCGACGCGCTGATGGCGCAGACGGGCTGGACGCCGGGCATGGTTCACCACGCCGCCGGTGCGCTCCGTTACACCGAATACGACTTCTTCAAGCGCTGGATGGCCAAGCGTCTCGCGGCGCGCGAAGGAGCCCCGACAGACGTCAACCAGGTCTATGAATTCACCGACTGGGCGGCGCTCGACAGCTTCACCAAGGAATTTGTCGCGGCCGCCAAGGCCTGACCGAAACCGCCCGTCGGTGCTGGTCGGCGGGTTTCTCTCTTGCCGGCTCTAGAGCCTCGGCTGCACGTGAGGTCGCATGCTCCAGATCCTGCTCGTGGCGCTTGGCGGCGCCGTCGGTTCGGTTTGCCGCTATCTGGTCGGCGTCGGCGCGCTCCGGCTGATGGGGCCGTCCTTCCCCTGGGGTACGCTCGCCGTCAATGTCGCCGGCTCGTTCGCCATCGGCATCCTGGCCGAGCTGATCGTCGCCCGTTTCGGCGCCTCGGCTGAGTTGCGGCTTCTGCTGATCACCGGCTTTCTCGGCGGCTTCACCACCTTCTCCGCCTTCGCGCTCGACGCCGTCTCCCAGTTCGAGCGGGGTGCCTCCCTGGCCGCTGCAACCTACCACATCCTCCGCATCGGTGCGTCGATCGCTGCCGCAATTGCCGGCATCGGCCTGATGCGTTCGCTGCTCTGACCGGTTTTCCTGTTTCCATCTTCGGCCGAAATGCTCTAAAGCCCTGCTGAAGACGAGATCTGCGGGCTTTTCCGCAGCAGTGACCGAAAGATTGGCTATGGCAGGCATCGAACATATCACCGTGGAAGCCGACGAGGCAGGCATGCGTCTGGATCGTTGGTTCAAGGTGCATTTCCCGGGCCTTGGCTTCGGCCAGTTGCAGAAGCTGTTGCGCTCCGGCCAGGTGCGTGTCGACGGCGGCCGGGTGAAGACCGATGCCCGCGTGCAGCCGGGACAGGTGGTGCGTATTCCGCCGCTGGACGTGGACCTGAAGATCAAGGCCGGACCGATCGGCTCGCATGACCTGAAGCATTCCGAGGATGGCGAACTTCTGTCGCGCATGCTGCTGCACGAGGACGAGAAGGTGTTCGTTCTCAACAAGCCGGCCGGGCTTGCCGTGCAGGGCGGGTCGGGCCTGACCCGACATATCGACAAGATGCTCGAGGCCTGGACCAGCAAGAAGGGCGAGAAGCCGCGTCTCGTGCACCGGCTCGACCGCGAAACCTCGGGCGTGCTCGTGGTTGCCCGCACGCGTGGTGCGGCCCAGAAGCTGACGGCCGCCTTCCGCGAGCGCGACACCCACAAGACCTACTGGGCGCTGGTCACGGGCGTGCCGCGCAAGCACGAGGACAAGATCTCCACCTGGCTGGTCAAGGACCAGACCGACGAAGGCGACCGGATGCGCGTTGCCAGGCATGGCGAGGATGGCGCCGATCACGCCGTGTCCTACTACCGCGTCATCGATACCGCCGCGCAGAACCTCGCCTGGCTGGAAATGGAGCCCTATACCGGCCGTACCCACCAGTTGCGCATCCATGCGCTGCATATCGGCCATCCGATTATCGGGGATCCGAAATATTTCATCGATGACCACAACTGGGATTTCCCCGGCGGCGTCCAGAAGCGGCTGCATCTGCATGCACGCCGCA
>JAHRYZ010000099.1:10816-14028 GCA_020621905.1 Rhizobium sp. | reverse complement strand
CACGCCTCTGCTGCTCTATGTCGTCGGCATATCCCAGCCGCATGTGGCGATTGGCACTGGCGCTCTGGCCGTGTCGATCAACGCCTACGCCAATCTCATCGGACATGCCCGCAAAGGACATGTCTGGTGGCGCTGCGCCATGGTCTTTGCTGTGACAGGAACCGCGGGGGCGCTCGCCGGCTCGAGCCTCGGAAAGACGTTCGATGGGCAAAGGCTGCTTTTTCTGTTCGGCCTTTTGATGCTGGTCGTGGCCGCCCTGATGCTGCGGTCGCGGACCACCGTCGCCTCGAACATCGTCAAGACGGATCGCCTGACCTGCTGGAAGACGGCCGCCGTGGCACTGGTCGCCGGCGCTGCCTCCGGCTTCTTCGGTATCGGCGGTGGTTTTCTGATCGTGCCCGGCCTGATGCTTTCGACCGGCATGCCGATGATCCATGCGGTCGGGTCGTCACTGCTCGCCGTCGGCACCTTCGGCCTGGCGACAGCCCTCAACTACGCCGTTTCGGGCCTGATCGACTGGCCGATCGCCGCCGAATTCATCGGCGGCGGCGTGATCGGCGGCCTTGGCGGCATGCTGCTCGCCACCCGTCTGGCGACGAAACGGAACCTGCTCAACCGGATCTTTGCCGTACTGATCATCGTCGTGGCACTCTACGTGCTCTATCAAAGCCGCGGCGCAGTCGCATTGCCGTGACAGGAGCGGCAGACCGAGCGCACAAGAAGCGCCAGCCGGCTGGCCTTGGACTTTGGTGCCGCCGTGTTTTCAAGGCATGCAGATCTGACGGCCTTCGCCTTCCAACGAGGTTGAATGCCCATCCGGCATATTGGGTCGTATAGGACGACTGCCCACTATTGCCCGGCGGCTTCGCCGGCGATTTCTTCCAGCAGAGTGTTGACCTCGTCACGTCCCCCGCCGTCCGGCAGGCGGCGAAAGCCGAGCGTGACCTTGCCAGCATCTTCGGCGGACTCGTAGGCGAACAGCACATAGGGGCAGTAGGCGATATTGGCGATATCCTCCTCCATCGCCTTTCGCGATACCGTGGCAGAGCAGAACTGCAGGATTTCCGCGGCCTTGTAGAGAGGTTTGGCGCCGGCGATATCCCCGGCCGTTCGAGCCAGCATGTCGCCGATATGGCCGTGATAATCGACCACATAGCCGCGGTTCACCACTGCATCCTCAAGGTCGGCGATGACCTCGGCGAAGGGGGCTTCCGTCGTAAAGGTCGTGACGTCGTCCTGCGCTCGGGCAAACGAGGTGCCGAGCAACAGGGCAGACGCGGCGAGAATTGCGGATGTCAGCAGGCGCATGCGATTTCCTCCCAAAAATCGGATCTGAGAAAGCAGCTTAGCCCGAGTTGTAGAAATATGCAAAAAAAGATATATGTTTGGTCTTGCGGGAGGAATGACACATGACGCACCATCAGGCCCACGCCAAAATTGCGCTCGATCGCATCAGTCGTCGCAACGTCCTGCTGGGCGGGCTCGGCCTGTTGGCATCTGCGGCACTACCCCGGCGCGCCGTCGCACTGGGGCGCATCGCAGCGGGTGACGGCGAGATCATGACGATCAGCGACGGCAATCTCAGCCTGCCGATGGCCTTCCTCTATCCGGAGGTACCCAAGGCCGAACTCGAGCCTTTCCTCACGGCAAACGGCCTGCCGACCGATACGCTGATGCCTGACTGCAATGTCACCGCCTTGAAGCGTGGCGACCGGGTCGTGCTGTTCGATGTCGGCTCGGGCTCGAACTTCATGAAGAGCGCCGGCCGGCTTCTCGAAAACCTAGGCGAAGCGGGGATCGATCCGGCTTCCGTCACGGATGTCGTGTTCACCCATGCCCATCCGGATCACCTCTGGGGCGTCACGGACGACTTCGACGAACTCGTGTTCGCCAACGCTGCCTATCACATCAGCCAGACGGAATGGGATTTCTGGTCGTCGCCGGACACTCTGGCAAGTGTGCCGGTGGAGCGGCAGAGCTTCGTCGTCGGAGCGCAGAGCCGGTTCAAGTTCATCGAAGACAAGGTGAACTTCATCAAGCCCGGTCAGGAGGTGCTCCCCGGCGTCGAAGCGGTCGACACGAACGGCCACACGCCCGGCCACCTGTCCTTCATCGTGCACGGCGGCAGCGAGCCGACGCTGATCGTCGGTGACGCGCTCAGCAATACGGCGATCTCGTTTGCCCATCCCGAATGGCGTACCGGAAGCGACCACGACCAGGAACAGGGCGTGAAGACGCGGCAAGCCTTGCTCGATCGTTTGGTCGCCGACAAGGCGACGATCATCGGCTACCATTTTGACCATGCGGGCATCGGTCACGCTGAGCGGAAAGGGAGCGCCTACGCCTTTATCCCGGCCTGATCGGACGGAGACGTCCACCTTGCCCGCACTGAGCGACAAGGGCATCCTGCGGCCTCAGGATCTTGACGTCGAAAATACTGCGAGCGGCGAACCCTCGATCAGGTAGGACAGTCCCATCCTGGCGCCGACGATGATCGAGACGAGGACCAATGGGGCGGAAATCGCCAAGGCGGACACGGCTGTCACGCCCTGGCCGATCGTACAGCCCATGGAAAGAACACCGCCGACGCCCATCAGGAAGCCGCCAAGCAGGTGTCGGCTGAGTTCCCGGGCATCGTCGCAGGCTTCCCAGCGCACCTGGCGGCGGAACAGGGCGTTGAGGCTGGAACCAACCACCACCCCGATGACGAGCCCGACTCCGTAGTCGGGTACGGAACCGGTGAAGGTGACGAGATGGAGCAGCGTGTCGGCGACTGGCACGACGAAGGAACCGGCTTCGAGCTGCACCACCTCGAACGAGGTCTCGGCCGCCCAGGCGGTCATGAACCAGCCGAAGGCGATCACGCCGCCGATGATGGTTCCCGTCGCGACGGCTCGGTACTGCCTGCGATAGCGGGCGTCCGCAAATATCCACCACAACATGCCCGCGGCGATGAGTGCTGCGACGAGGAACTGCACGTCGACGCCGGCAAGGTACGATACGATAAGGCCGAGCGACTGGCCGCCGGCAAAACTCATGTCGATCGCCAGGGCGTCAACGAAGGGCACGCGTGCCTGTGCGATAAGGCCCTTCTGCGCCGAAAGCGCGCTCAGCGCCAGGACGATCAGCACGATCAGCGAGCGAAGGCTGCCGCCACCCAGTCGAACGAGAGCACCAAACCCGCAGGTTCCCACGAGCGCCATGCCGAAACC
>JAHRYZ010000099.1:0-10806 GCA_020621905.1 Rhizobium sp. | reverse complement strand
CCGAACATGATGCCGCCGAGAATGGCGCCGCTCCAGGCAAAGCCGGATCGGACATAGAAGCTCTCGTTGGGGGTGGCCCAGCCGAACGCATGCAGGGTCTGGGTAAAAATCAGCGCCATGGCCGCAGCCAGCATCCAGGTCCTGACGCCCGTGCCGTCTCCAGCATACCAGAGCCGTTCCAGCGACGACATGGTGCAGAATCGCTGGCCCCGGGCGACATAGCCCATCAACGTGCCAGCCAGCAGTCCGGCAAGGGGCAGAAGCCACGGCGATGCGGCGAAATCCATTTCCTTCCTCCCATGGTCTTGCGGCATGTTTGTCGCCCGGCGCTCCCCCGCCTGGCGATGGCCGCGCTATTTCTCGCCTCGCACCTCGGCGCAGAAGAGGTCGTAGAGGTTTTCGATAACGGACGAGACTTCCTTGCCGGCGAGCGAATAGTAGACCGTCCTGCCATCGCGTCGGGTATTGACCAGCCGATCGAAGCGGAGGCGAGCGAGTTGCTGCGACACCGCCGCCTGCGGCATGTCCATGATCTCCTCAAGCTCCGACACTGACCTCTCGCCCTCGGTCAATAGGCAGAGGATCAGCAGCCGATCCTCATGGGACAAGGCCTTGAGCAGTTCGCTTGCCTTGCGCGCCCGGGCGAAAAGACCGTCTCGCGTTTCCGGCGACCGCAATGCGTTGACCTTTGGCAGGCTCATTTCCCAATTCCTCTTTCGTCATAAGCTTCGAAGATCGAAGCACTTACTGCGGCAGCTTGGCAATCAATTCCGCGATCCTGAACCAGAAGAACTCGTCTCCAACATAGCCGCGCAGCCTACCGATTTCCTTGCCTTCATGCATCAGAATAAAGCTGGGTGTAAATCGCTCGCGTTGTATGCCGGCCAGATCGTCCGGCCAGGGCTCGGTGATATCGACGCGCCGAAGCGGTGCGCGCATGCCTTCCTGCGTCTTCGGCCAGGCCGGGGCGATCTGCGAGTCGAACTGCCGGCACCACGGACAGCCAGGCTGCACGAGAACGACGAGCTCTGCCGCGTGCGTCTGGAACGCCGCAGATACGACCCCGAAAAGCAGGAGCAGTCTGAAAACCAGGTGCAATTGACATCCCTCAATTTGCCGTTTGCAATATATAGATAAATTTGCATACATGGGAAGCACATTCGTTGACGCGTGCGGAGATCTTGGGAGGGATCGGATGCTTGATGTCAGTCTGGGTGGAGCATTCTTGGCGGGATTGCTCTCCTTCATTTCCCCATGCGTCCTGCCGATCGTGCCGCCTTACCTGGCTTGGCTGGCCGGCGTGAGCTTCGACCGGTTGAAGGATGCTTCGCCCGGGCCGGCGGAGCGCCGGCAGATCGTCTTCTCCGCGATTTTCTTCGTACTCGGATTCACGACCGTTTTCGTGGCGCTCGGCGCGACCGCGAGCCTCGTGGGCAAGACAATCGCCCAGTATTTCGACGTCCTGTCGATCATCGCCGGCGTTATCATCATCATCATGGGACTGCACTTCCTCGGGATATTCCGCATCGCCTTCCTCTATCGCGAGGCGCGCGTGCAGGTGGAGAAGAAGCCGGCCGGACTGATTGGCGCGTATATCCTCGGCCTCGCCTTCGCCTTCGGCTGGACGCCCTGCGTCGGCCCGATCCTCGCGGCAATCCTGTTCATCGCCGGCAGTGAGGGATCGGCGGCCCAAGGCGCGGTTCTCCTTGCGGTCTATTCGCTCGGTATCGGCATCCCCTTTATCCTTGCCGCGGTGTTCGCCAGCCGGTTCCTGGACTGGGCGATGCGGTTTCGCCGGCATCTGCGCAAGGTGGAGATCGCCCTCGGCCTGTTCCTGATTGCGACCGGGTTGCTGTTCATAACCGGCCAGATGTCCCGGATCTCGTTCTGGCTGCTCGAGACATTTCCCGTGTTTCAGTCGATTGGATAGGAGGAACCCATGCTGAAGTCGTTTGGCCTGTCGTTGGCCGTGCTCGCCCTCGTCCTGATGCCAGCCTTGGCCGAGGAAGTCGGGGATGACGGGTTGCACAAGGAGGAATGGTTCTCGATGACTTTCCGCGACGTGTCGGAAGACATCGCCGCGGCTCAGGCGGAGGGCAAGCGCCTGGCGATCATCTTCGAGCAACGCGGCTGCATTTATTGCCGGGAGATGCACGAGAAGATCCTCTCCGATCCGGAGGTGCGCAACTACATCAAGGCGAACTACATGGTGGTCCAGTACAACATGTTCGGCGACGAGGAGGTCACCGACACGGATGGCGAGGTTCTCACCGAAAAGTCCGCGGCGCGCAAATGGGGCTACATCTTCACCCCGACGATTGTCTTCCTTCCTGAGAAGCTCGATGAGAAGGTTCCCGTGAGCAAGGCAGCCGTGGCGACGATGCCGGGCGCATTCGGGAAACTGACGTTCCTCAACATGTTCCGCTGGGTGCGCGAGAAGGGTTACGAGGGCGGCGAGCACTTTCAAGTCTACCACGCCCGGATCGTCAATGAGCTGCGAGCGGCGGGAAAACTTGAAGAATAGTCCATAAAATCAGACGGATGATTACATATGCAAGAATTTAGATTTTTCTATTGATCTAGATCAATCTCGGGTCTATCGTTTGTCATAAGGAGCGGATCGCTGGCCGGTTCGGGAGTTTGGGAGGACTCGAAGAATGAAGTTAGTCGTAGCTTGCTTTGCCGCTACGGCGGCTCTTGCGCCCATCCGGACGACATCGGCCGCCGAGATTGCCCCGGCCGACGTCCCGTATGACGGCGCCACCATCAAGACATCGCTGACCGGTGTGCCGGGCAATCCGGAGGAGGGCGCAAAGGTGCTCGCCAATCGCAGCCTCGGAAACTGTCTCGCCTGTCATGTGGTGACGCCGCTGGCCAAGGAGCAGTTTCACGGCGATGTGGCCCCGACCCTGGACGGCGTCGCTGACCGTTGGTCTCCCGATGATCTGCGCGGCATCGTGGTCAACGCCAAGCATTCGCTGAATCCGGATTCGGTCATGCCCGGCTTCTACACGCTCGAAGTGGGTATCAATGTGCGCAAGGACCTGGTCGGCAAGACGATCCTGACCGCACAGCAGGTTGAAGATGTGGTGGCTTATCTGGTCACCTTGAAGGACGCCAAGTAGGCGCGGTCATGGAGGAGAAAATCATGAAACTGACAAGGCGACAGGTCCTGGCGCTGACGGCGGGTGCTGCGGCCGTCTCGGCAACCGGCGGGCGTTTGGCCTTCGCGGACGTGCCGGCGACGGACAAACGGATCGCCGATTTCGCCGGCGGCAAGACACCGGAGACCGGCAAGATCACGCTGACCGCACCCGAGATCGCCGAAAACGGCAATACCGTTCCGATCTCCGTGGATGTCGAGAGCGCCATGAAGGACGGCGACCTGGTCGAGTCGGTGATGATCGTGGCAGACGGCAATCCGAATCCCGAGGTGGTGACGTTCCACTTTACCGCGCTCAGCGGTTCGGCATCGGCGACTACGCGCATTCGCCTGGCCAAGACCCAGAACGTCATTGCCGTCGCCAGGATGGCGGACGGCTCGGTCTATATCGACAAGAAGGAAGTAAAGGTCACCATCGGCGGCTGCGGCGGCTGAGCGGCTTTTACAGAGGAGATTGAGGAAATGGCAGCAGCACCCAAACCACGTATCAAAGTCCCTAAGACGGCAACAGCCGGCGAAGTCGTTCTGATCAAGACCCTGATCAGCCACGAGATGGAGTCCGGCCAGCGCAAGGACAAGGACGGCAAGCCGATCCCGCGCAAGATCATCAACAAGTTCGCCTGCGAGTTCAACGGTAAGCCGGTGTTCTCCTGCGACATCGATCCGGCGGTTTCCGCAAACCCGTATTTCGAGTTCAGCGCGATCGTCAACGAGACCGGCAAGTTCAAGTTCACCTGGACCGATGACGACGGCTCCGTCTACGTCGACGAGCAGCCCATCACCGTGAATTGACCGCCTCGCCGTCGCGCCGCGCCCCATGGGCGCTGCCAGCCATCCGCCTTTGCGCATCGCGCGGAGGCGCGCAGCCGATCCGTCGCGGGCGATGCGGAGCGTTCGCCGTTATCTTGGGAGGGGTAACCATGAGAAGACTTTCGTTGGCGCTTGCCGCCGGCCTTTTGGCAATGAGCAGTCCCCTGGGTGCCGCCTTTGCGGATCCGGTCGATGACAAGTTGATCATCGACGACAAGGAAATGATCACGCGCACCAAGGCGCCGGAAGGTCACCCGTTCGAGGAGGTGCTGTCGGGCTGGCTGTTCCGCGAGGCGGAAACGCGGGCGACGGAGGCGGATTCCTTCGCCAATCCCGGTATGCTGGCGGTCGAGCGCGGCCAGGAGATCTGGAATACTGTGGACGGAACGGCTGGCAAGTCCTGCGCCTCCTGTCACGAGGACGCCTCGGTGTCGATGAAGGACATCGGCGCGCGCTACCCGAAGTGGGATGCCAAGGCCAACAAGCCGATCAACATCGAGTTGCAGATCGACAAGTGCCGCACCGAGAACATGGGGGCGGAAGCCTACAAGTTCGATGCCGAGGAGCAGGTGGCGCTGACGACCTATATCAAGCACCAGTCGCTCGGGACGCCGGTATCCGTCGATCTCAAGCAAGGCGAGATGCAGACCTGGTGGAACAAGGGCAAGGATCTCTACTATACCCGCATGGGTCAGTTGAACCTGTCGTGCTCCAACTGTCACGAGAACAGCATGGGTAAGTTCATCCGTGCCGACCATCTGAGCCAGGGCCAGGTCAACGGCTTCCCGACATACCGCTTCAGCGCACCGGCAATGGTCTCGCTGCACAACCGCTTCCGCGGCTGCATCCGCGACACGCGTGCCGAAATGCCCAAGGCGTTCTCGGACGACCTGATGGCGCTTGAAGTTTATGTCACCTGGCGCGGCCTCGGCCTGTCGGTCGAAACGCCGGCCGTCCGCCAGTAAAAACCGGCGGCGAGGTCGCCGCCGCCCCGCTAACGACGATGTGGATAGCGCGAGATTTGCCGCGAGGGGCACTCGTGTTCATGGGAGAAGTGTATGTTCTCGAGACGTGAATTGCTGATGGCGGGCGCCGCCCTGTCTGCGATCGCCGGTTCCGGGCTTTCCGGCCGCTGGTCACAGGCCGTCGCGCAACAGGGGCTGACCGAGGACGGCCTTCTTGACTTCCAGTCGACCGGCAATGTCACGATCCTGCATGTCACCGACCTGCATGCACAATTGGTGCCGGTCTATTTTCGTGAACCGTCGATCAATCTTGGCGTGGGCGGCGTCGCCGGGCTTCCGCCCCATGTGACCGGTGCCGATTTCCTCAAGCTCTACAATATCGAGCCGGGGACGCCGGAAGCCTACGCGATGACGTCCGACGACTATGTCGCGCTTGCCAGGAGCTACGGCAAGATGGGCGGCCTCGACCGGATCGCTACGATCGTGAAGCGGGTAAGGGCGGAGCGAGGCGAAAAGGTTCTCCTGCTGGACGGTGGGGACACGTGGCAGGGCAGCTATACGTCGTTGCAGACCAAGGGGCAGGACATGGTCGATGCCATGAATGCGCTCCAGCCCGACGCCATGACGGGCCACTGGGAATTCACCTACGGCACCGAGCGGGTCAAGGAGATTATCGACGGACTGCCATTCGCCTTCCTCGGTGGAAACATCTTCGACACGGAGTGGAACGAGCCGGCCTTCGAGGCCTACAAGATGTTCGAAAAGGGCGGTGCGAAGATCGCAGTGCTCGGGCAGGCGTTTCCCTATACGCCCATCGCCAATCCGCGCTGGATGTTTCCGAACTGGTCGTTCGGCATCCGCGAGGAAGAGGTGGCCAAGAACGTCGCGGCGGCGCGCGCCGAGGGCGCGGATCTGGTCGTTCTCCTGTCGCACAATGGCTTCGACGTCGACCGCGCCATGGCGGCACGCGTTCCGGGTATCGACATCATCCTTGCCGGCCATACGCATGACGCGCTGCCGGAGCCGGTGATCGTCGGCCAGACGCTGGTGATCGCCTCCGGCTCGCATGGAAAGTTCCTGACGCGACTGGATCTCGACGTGCAGGACGGGAAGCTGAAATCCTATCGCCATCGCCTCATCCCGGTCTTTACCGATGTCATTGCGCCGGATGCCGAAATGACCAAACTGGTCGAGGAGATTCGTGCGCCGCACATGGCGGAGCTGAGCCGTGAACTGGCGACGGCCGAGAGCCTTCTGTATCGGCGCGGCAATTTCAACGGCACGTTCGACGATCTCATCTGCCAGGCGCTGCTCGAGGTACGCGAGGCCGATATCTCGCTTTCGCCCGGCTTCCGCTGGGGTACCTCGGTCCTGCCCGGCCAGAAGATCACGGTCGAGGACGTGCACAATGCCTGCTCGATGACCTATCCGATGCCTATCGCTCAAACACGGCCAATGTTGAGGACATCTGCGATGTCGCCGACAACCTGTTCAACAAGGATCCCTACTACCAGCAGGGCGGCGACATGGTCCGCGTCGGCGGCATGGCCATACGATCGACCCCACGGCATCATGGGCAGCCGCATCTCGCAGATGACAATGCTGAAAACCGGCGAGGCGGTCGATCCGGCAAAGACTTGTGCTGCCGGCTGGGCCTGATCAACGAGGCGACCGAAGGTCCGCCGATCTGGGATGTCGTCGAGGACTATCTGACGAAAAATCCGGTCGTGAACCTGCAGGAAAACCGTTCCGTGAAGGTCATCTGACGATTAAAAATGGAGGCTGCGCCAGCGGCGCGGATCTGCGGCATGATACATAGAAATAATCGAATATTTGCATGCAATGGAGCCAAAGGAGGAGCCGATGGAAAATCCTGAAAACCCGAAGTCGGCCGGACGCCGCAGCTTCCTCAAGGGTGGCCTGATGGGGGGCGTCGCGCTTGCCGGGGCCGCAACGGCCGGAAGGGCTCTGGCCGCCGGCGATCCGCTCATCACCGAGGTCCAGGACTGGAACCGCCTGCTTGGCGACGGCGTCGATGCGAAGCCCTATGGCACTCCCTCGCAATTCGAGGCGCATGTGGTGCAAGAACGTGCCATGGCTGACGTCCGACGCCATTTCGTCGATCAATTTCACACCGCTGCACGAGCTTGACGGGATCATCACGCCGAGCGGGCTGTGCTTCGAGCGCCACCATGGTGGGGTCGCGGTGATCGAGCCGAGCGCCCACCGGCTGATGATCAACGGCATGGTCGATAAGCCGCTCGTGTTCACCATGGAGGACCTGAAACGGTTCCCACGCGAGAACAGGGTCTATTTCCTCGAATGCGCTGCCAATTCCGGCATGGAATGGCGCGGCGCCCAGCTCAACGGCTGCCAGTTCACCCATGGCATGCTGCATTGCGTGATGTATACCGGCGTGCCGCTGAAGGCGCTGCTGACCGAGGCCGGCGTGAAACCGGAAGGCAAATGGCTGCTCGCCGAGGGCGCCGACGCCTCGGCAATGACCCGCTCGATCCCGATGGAAAAGGCGCTCGACGACTGCCTGGTCGCATTTGGTATGAACGGGGAAGCATTGCGCGCCGAGCAGGGCTATCCGCTGCGTCTCGTCGTTCCCGGCTGGGAAGGCAATATGTGGGTCAAGTGGCTGCGGCGGCTCGAGATCGGCGATCAGCCCTGGCAGCAGCGCGAGGAAACGTCGAAATACACCGACCTTCTGCCGGACGGCAAGTCGCGCCGGTTCACCTGGGCGATGGACGTGAAGTCCGTCATCACCAATCCCAGCCCTCAGGCGCCGATCAAGCATGGCAAGGGACCGCTTGTCGTCAGCGGGCTTGCCTGGTCCGGCCACGGAACGATCAAGCGTGTCGATGTCTCGCTCGACGGCGGCCGCAACTGGCGCACGGCACGCATCGACGGGCCGAGCCTGCCCAAGGCGCTGCATCGCTTCTATTATGAGTTCGACTGGGACGGCTCGGAGCTCTTCCTGCAATCACGTGCGATCGACGAGCAGGGCCTGATCCAGCCCACCAAGGACCAGTTGCGCAGCGTGCGCGGCACCAATTCCATCTACCACAACAATGGCATCCAGACCTGGTACGTCAACAAGGACGGAGGCATCGAGAATGTCGAAATTTCGTAAACCGCTGCTTCTGACCGCCGGACTGCTGCTCGCCTCGACCGCCATTGTCTTTGGTGGCGATGTCGCCGCTGGCAAGAAGGTCTTCGGCAAGTGCGTCGCGTGCCACATGGTTGGCGAAAATGCCAAACACAAGGTCGGGCCGGCGCTGAACGATGTCGTTGGACGCCAAGCCGGAACGGCCGAGGGGTACAACTATTCCCCCGCCATGAAGAATGCCGGGCTGGGCGGGCTCGTCTGGGACGACCCGACGCTGCATGCCTACCTTGCCAAGCCCAAGGATATTGTCAAAGGCACCAAGATGACCTTCGCCGGGCTGAAGAAGGAGGACGATATCACCGATGTAATCGCCTATCTTTCCACCTTCTCGCAGGCCGCACCCCCCGCCGTCGAAGCGCCGAAGGCCGAAGAGGCCCCGAAGACCGAGGAGAGCGCCGCGCCGGAAGCCGCCAAACCGGCTGAGGTCGCCGAAGCCGAGGCTGCGCCTGAACAAACGCCAACCGCCGCAAGCCTGCCAACTGCAGGTGTCGGCGCGCATCTTGGGCTCGGCCGCGAGGCGACGCCCGAGGAGATCGCCGCCTGGGACATCGATGTCCGCCCTGATGGACTTGGCTTGCCGGAAGGACGCGGCACGGTTGCCGAAGGCATGGCCATCTATGACGAGAAATGCGCCGCCTGCCATGGCGACTTCGGCGAGGCGGTCGGTCGGCGACCGGTTCTGGCCGGCGGCCATGGCACGCTGCAGGCCGACAGGCCGGAAAAGACCATCGGCTCCTTCTGGCCCTATCTGTCGACCGTCTACGACTATGTACGCCGTGCCATGCCGTTCGGGGATGCCCGTTCGCTGTCCGACGACGATGTCTACGCGCTCACGGCCTATCTGCTCTACCTCAATGACGAGGTCACTGACGAAGACTTCGAACTTTCGAAGGACAATTTTGCATCGATCAGGTTGCCGAACGAGGCCAACTTCATCGACGACGATCGTCTGCAGGAGCCGCATTATCTCGACAAGTCGGAACCTTGCATGTCCAATTGCGTGCCCGGCAAGGCCGCGATCAAGATGCATGCAGCGGTTCTGGATGTGACGCCGCAGGCCTCCGGCGACGACAAGGAACCGGCCGGCGGCGGTATCGACTGACCGTCCTCGCAGGGTCTCCTCCCCTTGGCGAAAGGATGGGCTTGGCTGGGGCAGAACTTGCCCCAGCCAAGTTAATTCTTCCCTTGGAAGCTATGGATACACCCCCTCCCATCATGGGCAATGGTGACATGCACCTCACAAACTGGTCGCTGATTTATCGCGGCGCGGGCGATAGGCCGGCACTCGCACCCGTCTACGACGTGCTTTCGACCATTTCCCTATATCCCGACTGATGCCATGGCGCTGTCGCTTGCAGGCGAGCGCTCGTTCAAGGCGATGAACGCGCAGCAATGGAAGACCTTTGCCAATCGAGCACGTCTGCCGGAAGCTGCCGTGCTCAAAGCCTTCACCGAGACAGTGGAACGCGTCAACCAGTTCTGGTGGTCTCTGCCAGAGCGCGACGTCGTTCCCCTAAAGGTGCTCGGGCGGATTGATGCGCAAGTCCAACTTATGACTCCGATCCTCGGCACTTGCGCGGATTAGGCATTGGTACCTTCCCGCGAGGCGTTCGTAACCGTTCGCAGTTCCATGCTGGAGAATTGCCCAGCGGGTCGATGGTTCAGATCCGTTCAAGAGCAATACGCTGCACAACAACCACGGCGACATGGCCGTCAGGCCTGGACGGCGGCGACTAAGCGGCGGCGGCAGACATCGACCAGGCTAGGCTCCTGAAGCAGCGCGCCGCCGATCCGCTCCCGCATAAGAAGAGCCGCCGCAGCGTCCGCACCCCGCAAAAGGCCGGAGTTCCTCGGAGCATTTCGGCAAATCCGACAGTCGCCTTTGTTTGACAGGATGCGTTTTCGCGACCGCTTCCGCTCTCGTCATAGGCCCGACTGGCGTTGCCGCGGCCACCGGCCGTTTCGTTCGCAGGATTGTGGCAGCGGTGGGGACGATCCGGCGATTGTCTTCACCCGTCAGGTCACAGGCATACGATCGCGTCGATCTCAACGAGTGCTCCCTTGGGCAGGGCGGCGGCCTCGAAAGGGGTGCGTGCCGGGGCAACATTCGGAAAAAAAACTCGGCATAGGAGGCATTGACGGCGGCAAAGCTGCCGAGATCCTTCAGGAGGACAGTCGTCTTGACCACCTTGGAAAGATCGGCGCCGGCGGTCCTGGCAATGGCCTCGATGTTGCGCAGCGACTGCCGGCACTGGTCGACCGGATCGTCGGAGATGAAGGCGCCCTCTAACATCAGGTCGATCTCGACATTGGGATTGTCTTCTCCATTCGCTGCAGCGTGCTGCGGGCAATGCCAAGACGCTCGGCCAGCTGGCGCTCGGTCATCTTGCGCTGCTTGCGCCCGAGGCGGACTGTTTTACGCAACAGCGTAAGCCCCTCGCCGCGTCTTGCGCATCAGACCCTCAAAATGACCATTTCACAAGGCATGTCAGCATGACCTGCATATATGACTTCCATTGTCTCACCAGTTTGCCTGGCATCGATCAAGTGACCGCTACACCGAACATATTGTGTCAATATGCCGTGTAAAAGGTCATGCTTTTGCGGCCAACACGGCGGAACAGGGGAGCGCCAGCCATGATTGCACTTGCACTTTCCATCAGCCCGATCGGATGATCGGCATGGTCAATCGT
>JAHRYZ010000098.1:9070-14107 GCA_020621905.1 Rhizobium sp. | reverse complement strand
GGTCAAGACCGGACCACGCGGCAACAAGGTCGTGCGCCGCAACAAATACTGACCGGCCCTTGCCAGACCGGATACCGGCCAACCAGGCCGCATGACGGCCCGCAGGGCAGCGCAAGACGATCTGCGCATCCCTTCCTCTCACCCTCATCGCATCCCATGGCCCCGGTATCCCGCCGCGGCCCATACAACAGGAGACATTTCATGTCCGAGATCAAGACCAACGATTCGACGAAGAACCTGCCCTACGAGCCCGTTCAGTTCGCCAAGAAGCATCGCATCTCCGTCGAGGATGCCAAGGCCATCATCGACAGGCACGGCGCAGACCGCAAGTCGTCCGACAAGGAAGGCCGTCGCATCAGCCTTTGATCGATCCCCGCGTCCGCGGCAGCCTGGCTGTCCGCGGCCGCAAGCATTACTTCCATAGCCGCACCCATTTGGACGACGCCCCGGACGCATCCGGTCCGCCGGTCGTTCGGGCTGCCATGGCCCAATCCCCATGCCTATTTCAGATAGCCATACAGCCAGTCGCGGATATCCTCCGGCAGCCCCACCGGGTCGGCGGTCTCCCGGTCGTTGGCCACCCAGATAATCTCGACCTCGGCGCAGAGCGTCTTGTCCCTCTCGATCGCCACGTTGAAGCCGATCGACTTGCCACCGATCTTGTCGATGCGCACGGTGAGCCGCGCCTCGTCGTCGAGCCGCAGCGCCTCGTGCAGGCGCAGTTCGATCTTGGTGGCATGGAAAAACGGTTCGTCTTCCAGCGGCGGACGGTAGCGCCAGAAATGGAGGCCGGTTTCGGCATAGGCGGATGGCGGCATTGTGCAGCCGGCCGGTCATCGATGTCGCGATAGGGCGCACGGATGTTTCACCTCGACGCGTTCTGTGTCGTCCATGAAACCTCTCCCCTTCTGCGATCGCCCTGGCATTCAAGGGCATTTTCCCGGCGACCACAAGGCGCGGTGAAAAATGACCGTGCCGACCGGTGCCGCAACACCTCCCGCCTTCGCCGCTCTGTCCACAGGTCACAGGCCTAAGTCTCGAGCGCGCCGGTGGAACATGACGGCCGGGCGCACTATGTTGGCCTCGACCTTCGAGGAGAATGAGCGATGACCACACGCCTCTATGAGAACGCCGTCTTTCTCGAGCACGAGACCCCTGCCGGCCATCCGGAACGGGCCGACCGGCTGCGCTCGCTCAACATTGCGCTGGAACACCCCAATTTCGCTCCCCTTCAGCGCGTCGAGGCGAAGATCGCCAATGAGGACGCGGTGCTGCTCGCCCATCCGGAAGAGCATCTCTTCGCCGTCATGCGTCAGACCCCCGAGGAAGAGGGCGAGATCAACCAGATCGAAGCCGACACCTATGCATCGCCGAAGAGCCTGCAGGCGGCGCTGACCGCAATCGGCGGAGCGATGGCCGCCGTCGATGCGGTGATGGCCGGCGAGATTGCCAATGCCTTCGTCGCCGGGCGCCCGCCCGGCCACCATGCGGAAAAATCCAAGGCCATGGGCTTTTGCCTATTCAACACGGTGGCGGTCGCGGCACGCCATGCGCAGAAGACGTACGGCGCCGAGCGGGTAGCGATCATCGACTGGGACGTACATCACGGCAACGGCACGCAGGACATCTTCTGGGACGATCCGTCCGTGCTTTTCTGTTCGACCCACCAGATGCCGCTCTATCCCGGCACCGGCGCGAAGGACGAGACGGGCACGAAAAACAACGTGGTCAATGCGCCGCTCTCGCCCAATGTCGGTTCGGATCATTTCCGCGAAGCGTTCAAGAGCCGTGTCCTGCCGGCGCTCAACGACTTCTCGCCCGACATCATCCTGATCTCGGCCGGCTTCGACGCGCACCACCGCGATCCGCTGGCGCAGATCAACCTGGTCGGCGAGGATTTCGACTGGGCGACGGGGCGGCTGATGGAGGTGGCCGACCGTTTTGCCCATAACCGGGTCGTCAGCATTCTCGAAGGCGGCTATGATCTGGAAGGTCTGGCCGAATCGGCCGGCCTGCACATCCTGCGACTGATGAAGGGTTGATTATGACCGAGAACGCCGTTTCCGCCGAGATTTCCAGCTATTCCTTCGAGAAGGCCGTGGCCGAACTCGAAAGCATCGTGGCGCGGCTGGAGCGCGGCGACGTGGCGCTCGACGAGTCGATTTCCATCTACGAGCGCGGCGAACTGCTGAAGAAGCATTGCGAAACGCTGCTCAACGCCGCCGAAAGCCGGATCGAGAAGATCCGCCTCGACCGCGCCGGGAAGCCAGCCGGCACCGAACCTCTCGACCCGCAATAGCCCGGCAGATCAGGGAACCGACACCCTGAATTCGATCGCAACGGGCCGGGTCCAACCAGGCCCGATCCGCAAAAGAGCATGCTAACGATTGACGGGGGCATACCGCCTCCCCATGATGGCCCCTCATCAGAACGGTTTGGGAGGACCATTATGAAGATCACCAAAATCGCCAGAATGCTTGCCGGCGCACTTGCGCTGTCCACCGCGCTCGCCGCCAACTCGGCCAGGGCCGAGGAGTTCATCAACGTTCTGACGGGCGGCACTTCGGGGGTCTACTACCCGCTCGGCGTGGCCTTGTCGAAGATCTACGGCGACAACATCGCCGGCGCCCGCACCCAGGTGCAGGCCACCAAGGCTTCGGTCGAAAACCTCAACCTGCTGCAGGCCGGACGTGGCGAGATCGGTTTCTCGCTCGGCGATTCCGTGCAGATGGCCTGGGACGGCAACAAGGAGGCCGGCTTCCCCGGCAAGCTCGACAAGCTGCGCGGCATCGCCGCGATCTATCCGAACTATATCCAGATCGTCGCATCGCAGGACTCCGGCGTGAAGACGCTGGCCGAACTCAAGGGCAAGAGCCTGTCGGTCGGCGCGCCCAAGTCCGGCACCGAGCTCAATGCGCGCGCCATCCTCAAGGCTGCCGGCATGGGCTATGACACACTCGGAAAGACCGAGTACCTGCCCTTTGCCGAATCCGTCGAGCTCATCAAGAACCGCCAGCTCGACGCCACGCTACAGTCGGCCGGCATGGGCGTCGCCTCGATCCGCGACCTCGCCACTTCGGTGAAGATCAACGTCGTCGCGGTTCCGGCCGCCGATGTCGAGAAGATCGGCGCGCCCTACATGGCGGCCGTCATTCCGGCCGGCACCTATGAGGGCCAGACCGAAGACGTGCCGACGGCCGCCGTCGGCAATTTCCTCATCACCCATGAGGGCGTCTCCGACGAGACCGCCTATCAGATGACCAAGCTTCTGTTCGAAAATCTGCCGGCACTGTCGGCCGCCCATGCCGCCGCCAAGGCGATCGACGTCAAGAAGGCGCTCGACGGCATGCCGATCCCGCTGCATCCCGGTGCGGAGCGGTATTACAAGGAAATCGGTGCCCTGAAGTAAGGGCGGATTGCGAAGGGCACCGTGTCCACTGCCGTCCGGCTGACGTGGAGTATTGCCCCTCATCCGGCTGCCGCCACCTTCTCCCCGCAGGCGGGGAGAAGGGACATGCCGCGCCCTCGCGGTTCTCGCAAACGTTCAGCACGATAGGAACCCGGACGCGAGCAGCATATTGCCGCAGCGTCCCCTCTCCCCGCCTGCGGGGAGAGGGCTAGGGTGAGGGGCATTTTTCGGGAGGAATGATGACCGATACGACCACGCCAGGCCACCCCGCACCGCACTCGGCCGAGGAAGCGATCGAGGGGCTGCCGTCCGGGTTCGGCGCCGGTCTGCCCGGCAAGGCGGCCTTCTGGATTGCCTTTGCCTTCGCGCTGTTCCAGCTGTGGACCGCTGCCTACGGCACGCTGCCGAGCCAGGTGGTGCGGGCCATGCATGTCGGCTTCCTACTGCTGCTGGGGTTCTCGCTGTTCGGCAACCTGGTCGCCCGCAGCACCGCCGGGCGCATCTGGTTCTGGACGCTCGGCATTCTCGGCTTCCTCACCGGTCTCTACAACTGGGTCTTCTACGAGGGCCTGATCGAGCGTTCCGGCTTCTTGAACTCCCTCGACCTTGCCGTCGGCACGATCATGGTCATGCTCGTCTTCGAGGGCGCGCGCCGCCTCATGGGCCTGCCTCTCACCATCATCGCCGGGCTGTTCCTCGCTTATTGTTTCTTCGGGCAATACCTGCCCTCGCCCCTGGCCCATCGCGGCTATGACTTCGAGCTGATCGTCGAGCATTTCGCCTTCGGCACGGAGGGCATTTACGGCACGCCGATCTATGTCTCGGCCGCCTATATCTTCATCTTCGTCGTCTTCGCCGCCTTCCTCGAACGGGCTGGCATGCTGGCGCTGTTCAACGATTTTGCCCTGGGTCTCGTCGGGACCTGGCGGGGCGGGCCGGCGCAGGTCTGCATTCTCTCCTCCGCGCTGATGGGGACGATCTCCGGTTCGGGCGTCGCCAATGTGGTGGCGAGCGGCCAGTTCACCATTCCGCTGATGAAGAAGTTCGGCTTCCGCTCCGCCTTTGCCGGCGGGGTCGAGGCGACCTCCTCCATGGGCGGGCAGATCATGCCGCCGGTCATGGGCGCCGTCGCCTTCATCATGGCCGAGACGCTCAACGTTCCTTACGCCGACATCGTCAAGGCGGCGCTGATCCCGGCCATCCTCTATTTCGGCGTCTGTTTCTGGATGGTCTATCTCGAAGCCGGCAAGGCGGGCCTCAAGGGTATGTCCAAGCCCGAACTGCCCAATCCCTGGACTGCGGTGAAGGAACACTGGCCGCTGGTCCTGCCGCTGGCGGCCCTCGTCTACCTGCTGTTTGCCGGTTTCACGCCGATCTTCGCCGGCACCATGGGACTGGCGCTTGTCGTCGTGCTGATCCTCGGCACGCCGCTTGCCGCGCTGATCGGCCCCTTCGCCTTCCGCCTGGTGTTCTGGCTGGCGCTGGGCCTGGCCGCGGCCGCCTTCCTCAAGTTCGGGGTCAACATTCTGCTCCTGGTGATCGGCACGCTGATCGTCGCCTGCGCCCTCTTCAAGGGTGGCCGGGAGACGCTCGCCATCTGCCGGGATTCGCTCGCAGAAGGGGCGAAG
>JAHRYZ010000098.1:5923-9060 GCA_020621905.1 Rhizobium sp. | reverse complement strand
CTTCCCGTCGGTATCGCCTGCGCCATCGTCGGCATCGTCATCGGCACGCTGACGCTGACCGGCATCGCCTCCACCTTCATCGGCGCGGTGATCGAGATCGGCCGCGACAACCTGTTCCTGTCGCTCATCCTCACCATGATCACCTGCCTCATCCTCGGCATGGGCATCCCGACCATCCCGAACTACATCATCACCTCGTCCCTGGCCGGCCCCGCGCTTCTGGAACTCGGCGTGCCGCTGCTCGTCAGCCACATGTTCGTCTTCTACTTCGGCATCATGGCGGACCTGACGCCGCCGGTGGCGCTCGCCTGCTTTGCCGCAGCCCCCATGGCCAAGACCTCCGGCCTGAAGATCTCGCTGCAGGCGACCAAGTTGGCCACGGCCGGCTTCGTCGTGCCCTTCATGGCGGTTTATACGCCGGCGCTGATGCTGCAGGATGCCGGCCCGATGGCAGCCGCCTGGGGCTATCCGGTGGAGGTCGCCTACGTCTTCTTCAAGGCCTGCTTCGGCATCGCGCTGTGGGGCATAGCGGTGGTCGGCTACCTCTTCGCGCGGCTCTCATTACCTGAACGCCTGCTTGCCTTCGTCGCCGGTTTCAGCGTCGTGCTCGCCCTGCCCTGGACCGACGAATTCGGCTTCGTGGTCGGCGGCCTGCTTCTCGCCTTCCACCGGTGGCGCGCCCGCAAGGCAGGACCGGCGGCCGCAACGCCATGAGCGTCTGCATCCTCGCCGGCGCCAAGGCGATGAGTATTGCCGTGTCGCTGTTCTCGCTCGCCTGGACCCATTCGGTGCAGAAGACGGAATGGCAGGAGGACTGGGAAGTCACCCCGGCCGGCCTCCATCTGACCCAGGCCCGAGTCAAGGGCTCGGGCGCCGGCATGGAGCCGGGCGACGGCGCCGTGCTCAAGGACGGCTGGTGGGAATGGTCGCCGAAGAACCCGCCGGTTGGCGAACTGCGCCTGGCCGCCTCCGGTACGACCGGCGGCGGCTGGAGGTTCTGCCATGACGGCGAGTGCGTCGAACTGGGTGCGGAGGCCGGCAATGACGTGCTGATCAGGCCATGCCGGCCCTGACGGCACTGGTGGGGGCCAAAGGCCCCCCCGATGGAACTCTACTTGGTGATCGGCTCGACGGACTGGGTCAGCGTGTGGGTCGCTTCGCCGCCGATTGTCGTGCAATCTTCGGCGGATGCGGTCAGAACATTGATGTCCTTGACCTTGCAAACGGTGCCGGCGTCGACGCCTTCCGTGCCATAGGAATCCGTGGTCCAGCCCGGAATGGGAAGACCAGCGAATGCGGTGGTTGCCGACAGGGCAAAAAGCGATGCTATCAGGATCGTCTTCATGGGATTGCTTCCGTGAATGGAGGTGGGGGCGGATTCTGGGCAGTAGGCCTGACGCCGGATGGCTGGCATTGTGCGACGGTGGAGCGCCGAGCGAACTTACTTGGTGACCGGCTTGGCCGACTGGGTCAGCGTATGGGTCGCTTCGCCGCCGATTGTCGTGCAATCTTCGGCGGATGCGGTCAGGACATTGATGTCCTTGATCTTGCAGACGGTGCTGGTGTTGACGTCATCCGTGCCCCAGCCATCCGTTATCCAGCCCGGGACGCCCGCGAATGCAGAGGTTGCCGACAGGGTGAAAAGCGATGCGATCAGGATCTTTTTCATTTGTCTGTTCCTTAGGTTTGAGGTTCGGCTCTATCGCCGGCTGGTCAGTCGCGCAGCACGATCTGGGTCAGCAGCGAGTCGGGATCACGGGTCGTCGGCTGTTGACGGCACGACGATGGATCAACTCCCGCCTGCTCCAGCGAAGATTTCCGGAGATCGCAGATCGCGATCGCCGCGTTATGGGTCTGTTCGGCGGCAAGGTCGGCGGCATGTCCAAACGTACCTTCGGTACTGGCAAGCGTCTGCGCCAACTGCTGGGAGTAGAGGGCAACCGACCGGTCACTGCTGAAATTGGCGATCTGATCGGCTGATGCGGAAACGATGACCGCTTCCGGGCGAGACCCGTCGTCCGAAGGGTGCGCATCGATGAACAAGGGCGTCACGGCGCCGGATTCGCAGGCGTCGAGGATCAGGATCACCTCCCCGACCGGCAGGGCATGTACCCAGGCGGCGAAATCGCTGGCCATGATCCAGTCACCTTCAGCCACCGCAAATTGCAGGGCGGCGGGCTTGTCCTTCGTCCACAGCACGAACACATCATTGTCGGGGCCGACTTGTGCCGTGGGATCGAGCGCGCCGGCATGCAGGTTGGCGTAGATAATCAGACGATCCTTGGGGCCGAGACCGCTGAAACCGGCAAACGCCGCCTTCAGCCCTTCGGTCGTGGCGGCGGCGTTCAGGAGGGTGGTGACATTCTTGTCGGCTATGCCCAGGCGCGCGGTCAGGGCGGACTCCATGGCATCCACGCTGCGACGGCAAGCCTCGGGATTCTGCGGCTTCCAAGGCGGACAAATGCCGATCGCCATCAGATGCGTTGTCTTTTTCAATATATCTTCAGCGCACGCGAAATTAATCGGAATTATCGCCGCCATAGCCACGACAATAAGCCCGCAATATTTTCTGTACTGGCAGATTTTACCCAGGAAATACATTCACACACTTCGATTTTGTTTTAGCGCTTCACGGGATCAAACTGGGCCTCAATCATTAACGAAACGCATTTTCCGGATCTGCGGTGTCGACCTTTTTTGACGGAGCCGGGCAGGAGGTTCGGGAGCCCCCTCCCTTGTTCCTGCGAACGGACTGTTCATGTCCTGCCGCTATCGCGTAGGAACAGCGCGGAGTAGCCTGAACCAGGACTGCAAAGCCAAAAGGAGCCTGCCCCATGTCGTTCTTTCCCGGCCAAGACCCCCTGCCCGGCGACGCCTTCGCCAGCGACGCCATCGAGCAGCTGATCATTCCGCGTTCCAGCGACATTGGCGGCTTCGCGGTGCGAAGGGCCCTGCCGACGATGCGTCGGCGGCTGGTAGGGCCGTTCATCTTCTTCGACCGCATGGGGCCGGCACTGCTTCGGGCCGGCGAGGCGCTGGACGTCAAGCCGCATCCGCATATCGGCCTTTCCACCGTCACCTACCTGTTCGACGGCGAGATCAAGCATCGTGACAGCCTCGGCACCGAGCTGGTGATC
>JAHRYZ010000098.1:0-5913 GCA_020621905.1 Rhizobium sp. | reverse complement strand
GACATCAACCTGATGACGGCGGGTCGCGGCATCGTGCATTCCGAGCGCACGCCGGAAAAGCTGCGCGGCCAGCCGCTGTCGATTTCCGGCCTGCAGACCTGGCTGGCGCTGCCCGACGACAGGGAAGAGATCGACCCGGCCTTTGCCCATACCTCGAAGAGCGCCATGCCGATGTTCGAGGCGGACGGTGCGTCCGGCCGGGTGGTGATCGGCTCGACCGCCGGGCTTAGCTCCCCGGTCAGGGTGTTTTCCGACACGCTCTATGTCGACGTCACGTTGCAGCCGGGCGGCCGGTTCCATTTCGAGGCCGACCATGAGGAGCGTGCGGCCTATCTGCTCTCCGGAGAACTGGAGATCGCCGGTGATCGCTTCGCCCCCGACCAATTGCTGGTCTTCCGCCCCGGAGACCCGCTGACGCTGACCGGCGGCGCTGAGGGCGCGCATGTCATGCTGTTCGGCGGCGCGGCCATGGCCTCCAAGCGGCACATCTGGTGGAACTTCGTCTCCTCCTCGAAGGAGCGGATCGAACAGGCCAAGGAAGAGTGGAGAACCGGCCGCTTCGACATCGTGCCGGGCGACGAGGAAGAGTTTGTGCCTTTGCCGCAGGGCATTTGAACTCTATATAGGAGGCTGGCCATCCGCACTGCACGCGAGCTTTTGCCTGAGCGGCAAATCCTCTATAAGGCGAGCGACACGCCGAAAAGACGATAACGACAAGAGGCACGAGCCCCGTGACATCCCAGCCCCTGACGCCCTTGCTGGACAAGGTCCGCTATCCCGCAGACCTGCGCGAGCTCGAAGACCGCGATCTGCCGCAGCTCGCCCGCGAACTGCGCGACGAGATGATCGACGCGGTGTCGAAGACCGGCGGGCATCTGGGCGCGGGGCTTGGCGTCGTCGAACTGACCATCGCCATCCACAAGGTGTTCGACACGCCGAACGACCGGCTGATCTTCGATGTCGGGCACCAGTGTTATCCGCACAAGATCCTGACCGGCCGGCGCGACCGGATCCGCACGCTGCGCCAGGAAGGCGGGCTTTCCGGCTTCACCAAGCGGGCGGAGAGCCTCTACGACCCCTTCGGCGCGGCGCATTCCTCGACCTCGATCTCGGCCGGCCTTGGCATGGCGGTCGCGGCGGATCTCTCCGGCACCGACCGCAAGGTGATCGCGGTCATCGGCGATGGCGCGATGTCGGCCGGTATGGCCTATGAGGCGCTCAACAATGCCGGCGCGCTCGACGCGCGGCTGATCGTCATCCTCAACGACAACGACATGTCGATCGCCCCGCCGACCGGCGCGATGAGCGCCTATCTGGCGCGCCTTGCCTCGGGCCGCACCTATATGGGCTTCCGCGACCTCGGCAAGAAGCTGACGGCCTATCTCGGCAAGAACATCGACCGCGCCATCACCCGGGCAGTCGAGCATGCGCGCGGCTATGTGACCGGCGGCACCATGTTCGAGGAAATGGGCTTCTACCATATCGGCCCGATCGACGGGCACTCGTTCGAGCATCTTCTGCCGGTGCTGCGCAATGTGCGCGACAACGGCAAGGGGCCGGTGCTGATCCATGTGGTGACGCAGAAGGGCAAGGGTTATGCCCCGGCCGAGGCTGCCGCCGACAAGTATCACGGCGTCAACAAGTTCGACGTCATCACCGGCACGCAGGCCAAGGCCAAGCCGAATGCGCCGAGCTATACCGCCGTCTTCGGCGAGGCGCTGGTGCAGGAAGCGACGCTCGACGAGAAGATCGTCGGCATTACCGCCGCCATGCCGTCCGGCACCGGGCTCGACAAGCTGGCGGAGATCTTCCCCAAGCGCACCTTCGATGTCGGCATTGCCGAACAGCATGCCGTGACCTTCGCGGCCGGCCTCGCGGCCGAAGGCTTCAAGCCGTTCTGCGCCCTCTATTCGACCTTCCTGCAGCGCGGCTATGATCAGGTGGTCCACGACGTGGCGATCCAGGGCCTGCCCGTTCGCTTCCCGATCGACCGCGCCGGTTTCGTCGGTGCCGACGGCCCGACCCATGCCGGCTCGTTCGACACCGGCTTCCTCGCCTCGCTGCCCGGCTTCGTCGTCATGGCGGCGGCCGACGAGGCGGAACTGAAGCACATGGTGCGCACGGCGGCGGCCTATGACGCCGGCCCGATCTCGTTCCGCTATCCGCGCGGCGAGGGTGTGGGCGTGCAGCTGCCGGAGCGCGGCGAAATCCTCGAGATCGGCAAGGGCCGGGTGATGAAACAGGGCACCAAGGTGGCGCTCTTGTCCTTCGGCACGCGGCTGGCCGACTGCCTGCTGGCAGCCGAGGACCTCGATGCCGCTGGCCTGTCCACCACAGTCGTCGATGCGCGCTTCGCCAAGCCGCTCGATCACGATCTCATCCGCCAGCTCGCCCGCCATCACGCCGTGCTGGTGACCGTCGAGGAAGGCGCCGTCGGCGGCTTCGGCAGCCAGGTCGTGCAGCTGCTCGCCAGCGAGGGGCTTCTCGACAACGGCCTGAAATTCCGCTCCCTGGTGCTGCCGGATTTCTGGATGGACCAGGCCAAGCCCGAGGCGATGTATGCCAAGGCCGGCCTCGACTGCCACGGCATCACCCAGACCGTGTTCAAGGCACTCGGCCAGCCCGGCGTCGGAGTGAATGCAGCCGGGTGAGACGACCGGATTTTCCGCCAAGAGGACAGGGCTCGCATGACGTACAGGTCCCCTAAAGCGACGGCCTGCCTCTTCGCCTTCACGCTCCTTTGCGTGGCCGGGCCGGCATGGGCCGACGACGAAACCACGGCCATGCAGAGCATGCAGGACTTCCTGCACAATACGCCCGATTGCGCGGAATTCACCGACCAGTGCAGCTTCTGCAAATTGGCGGACGGCAAGGCGATGTGCTCGACCCCTTCGACGGCCTGTATCAAGAAGGACTATGTCTGCACGCGAAAAGCGGCCGACTGAGTGGCCGTGCCGCTGCGCTTTGACTCTTTACGGCATCGGGAGTAAATTATACGAAATTTCGTATAACCGGGCGCGCACGATGACAAAGCTGAGCTACGACAACATTTTCGACGTCATGACCGAAGACGGCGCCGAGGCGGCCGACCTCCGGTTTCGCGCCGACCTGCTGTTGACGCTGCGAAAGATCCTCGAGAGCAAGGCCCGGAAGCAGAGCGAGATAGCGGCGACGCTCGGTATTTCGCAGCCCCGGGTAAGCGAGTTGATGCGTGGCAAAATTGACCTGTTTTCCGCCGACAAGCTGATCGGGCTTCTGGCCAGACTGAATGTCCGCCTGAAGCCCTCGCTGGGGCCAGACGGAAAGGTCGTCTGCGACGTTCTCGATGCCGCTTAAGCCGACGGACTGGCCTTCCTAAGCTTGATGCGCTCCAGCATCTCCTTGTAACGCTCACGCGCCGTGTTCATTGCCTTGCGATCCACCCCGTTGGTGGTCTTGGTGAATGCATGGAGAATGAAAACCGTGTCGGCAAATTTCGCACAGTAGACCGCTCGGTAAGCAGGACTGCCGTTTTCTATCAGCTCAATGGCGCCGGGACCGACGCTGTCCTTGAGGTGCTTGTAATCGGAGAAGGGGCGTTCGTCGTTCTGGACGGCCTGCAAATCGGCACCGAACTGGCGCATGACATCACGCGGTAGATCAAGAAAGGCACGCTTCGCCGCCTCGTTGACGAACTCGAACTTCTTCATGGATCGCCATCCTGCCCCGACGCACCACCCCTGACTGTATCCAGCCATATTGCACAGCGCCTGACAAGCATCGGCTCCTCGCCCCCGCTGGACTTCCGCCCCTCCCCCGGATAGACCGGACCAAAAGCCCGAACCCAAGGGCAATTGCGCCTTGAGGGAGGCCGTTATGTCGTCGCATGCCATTGCCGAGGATTTCGCGCCCGACTGGGCGGCGATCGCCGTGGTCATTCTGGGCGTCACGGCCTTTTCCGTCGGCCAGGGGCTCACCTACCCGCTGATCGCGCTGGTGATGGACAGCCGGGGCGTTTCGTCGAGCCTTGCCGGTCTGAACGCCTCCGTCTTTGCTGCCGGGCTTGCCACTTCGACGCTGATGATCACCCGGCTGACGGCGCTGCTGCGCGGCGACCGGCTGATCGTCGCGGGACTGGTCGGCGCCTCGCTGTCGCTGTCGGCCTTCGCCCTGTTCGACAATCTCGCCGTCTGGTTCGTCGCCCGCTACCTGCTCGGCTTTTCGACCAGCATCATCTTCACCGTCAGCGAGGCCTGGCTCAACACCGCCTGCCCCGACCGCCTGCGCGGGCGGGTGTCGGGCATCTATGGCGCCAGCATGTGCGCCGGTTTTGCCGCCGGTCCGCTCGCCATTCCCTTCGTCGGCACGGAAGACGGTTTCGCCTTTGCGCTGATTGCCGTCTATGTCGCCTTCGTCGCCTTTGCCTCGGTCATGCTCGGGCGCTTTGCCCGCACGCGGCCGGCGGCATCGAGCGCCGGCGGGCTGATGCAGTTCGTGCGCGCCGCGCCGGTTCTCGCCCTGATGGTGGTCGCCTTCGGCTTTTCCGACATCGCAGCGATCTCGACGATCCCGCTCTATTTCGTCGAACGCGGCTATTCGGAGAATTTTGCCGCCCTGGTGGTCACCATGGTGGCGCTGCCGACGGCGCTGGCCCAGCCGCTGGTCGGCTGGCTGCTCGACCACGCGTCGCGCCCGCTGATCGCCGTCGGTTCAGCACTCGCCTGCGGCGCGAGTTTCCTGCTCCTGCCCTTCCTGTCGTCGGAATATGCGCTGCTCGCCACCGTGTCGCTGCTCGGGGCGGCGAGCTTTTCGCTCTACACCTGCGCGCTGACCCTGCTGGGCGACCAGTTTCGCGGCGGGCTGCTGGTCTCCGGTGCCGCGGCCTATGGCTTGGCCTATGCGATCGGCAGTGCCGCCGGCGCCGGCGCGACCGGGGTGATCATGGATCTGTCGTTGAGCGCCGGGCCCATTTCCGTCGGCGCGATCATGCTGGTCTTCGCCGCCATCTTCGCCACCGGCCTGAGACGCCGGGCGCCCCGCGCTTGAGCGACCCGGCAGATCGTGCTGGATTTTGCCGGCCCGATCTGCTTTGACCGACCCATGCTGGAAACCTCGCCGCCCGACATTTTCGATTGCCAGACCTGTGGCGCCTGCTGCGCCTATTCGGCGGAGTGGCCGCGTTTCTCGCTGGAGACCGACGAGGAGATCGCGAAGATCCCCGACACGTTCATCGCCGCCGACCTGTCGGGCATGAAGTTCGAGGCCGGGCGCTGCGCGGCGCTGACCGGCGAAGTGGGCAAGCATGTCGGCTGCGCGGTCTATGCCGACCGGCCGCAAGTCTGCCGGACCTGCATGCCGGGCGACGAAGAGTGCAAGATGGCGCGCGCCGAATTCGGCTTCAGCACCGAGGCGCTGCCCGACCCGGACCGCTTTCTCTAGGACCCGTCAGGGGATGGTGACGCCCAGTGTCTCGGCCGGCAGTTCGCTGCCGAGTTCGACGGCCCGGGTCTGCTTGTCCATGACGCAGACATAGGAGACGGTCGCCTCCGCGCCCTTCGCCTTGCCCGACAAGACGGCGAGGCCGAAGCGCTCGCTGCCGCGCGCGCCCTCGAGCATCGGTGCCGCGGCTTCGAGGCATTTGTCGCCGACCTCCTTGGCAAATTCCTGCCAGGCGTCGTCGGACGAGGCCGAAGCGGGGACGGCGGCAGCGAGGAACAGGAAAAGGGCGGAAGCGGGACGTGGCATGAAGACATCCTTTCGACGAGAGGGGCCGCGTCCGCGGCAGCAGAAAAACCGATCCCTTTCTAGTTCACCCGAGAAGATAAATCTTCCCCCGCAGGGAACGATTTTGACCTTTGGCAGGTTGCCTCGGTAGGGTTCCGCTCCTATGTTCCCGATCACCGATTTCCGCATTCAGTTGCCAAAAGGAGATTT
>JAHRYZ010000097.1 GCA_020621905.1 Rhizobium sp. | reverse complement strand
TGGAAGTGCGAACTCGTGTCGATCACCGACGCCGAGAGCGCGATCGACGAGCACGAGCGCATGACCGCTTGCGCCGAGGAGGTGCTCAAGCGCCTCGGCCTGCATTTCCGCACCATGACGCTCTGCACCGGCGACATGGGCTTCGGTTCGCGCAAGACCTACGACCTCGAAGTCTGGCTGCCGGGCCAGGACACCTATCGCGAGATTTCCTCGTGCTCGGTCTGCGGCGACTTCCAGGGCCGGCGCATGAATGCCCGCTATCGCGGCAAGGACGGCAAGGGCACGACCTTCGTCCACACGCTGAACGGTTCGGGCACGGCCGTCGGCCGGGCGCTGATCGCCGTCATGGAGAATTACCAGAACGAGGACGGCTCGATCACCGTTCCCGACGCTCTGCTGCCCTATATGGGCGGCCTGAAGAAGATCGAAAAAGCGGCCTGAGGGGCAAGGAGACCGGATGCGCATTCTCCTGACCAATGACGACGGCATCCACGCCGAGGGCCTCGCGGTCCTCGAGCGTGTCGCCCGCACGCTGTCCGACGATGTCTGGATCGTGGCACCGGAGACCGACCAGAGCGGCCTTGCCCATTCGCTGACGCTGTCGGAGCCGCTCAGGCTGCGCAAGGTCGCCGACAGGCGTTTTGCGTTGCGCGGCACGCCGACCGACTGCGTCATCATGGCGATCCGCGAAATCCTGCCGGAGAAGCCCGACCTCGTCCTGTCCGGCATCAATGCCGGCGGCAATGTCGCAGACGACGTGACCTACTCCGGCACGGTCGCCGGCGCCATCGAGGGCACGTTGCAGGGCGTCCGTTCGATCTCGCTCAGCCAGCTCTACGAATATTCCAACGGCGGCCGGGTCATTCCCTGGGAAGTCGCCGAAGCCCTGGCGCCCAAGCTCTTGGCGCAACTCATCGAGATCGACCTTCCGCCCGGCACTTTCCTCAACATCAACTTCCCCCGCTGCGCGCCGGCCGAGGTCAAGGGTGTCGAGGTGACCTCGCAGGGCAAGCTCGATTTCGGCCTCGAAGTCGAGGAGCGGGCGGATGGTCGCGGATTCCCCTACTACTGGCTGCGCTTCGGCGATCGCGGCAGCAAGTTCCGCGACGGCACCGACCTGCAGGCGCTGAAGGAAGACAAGATCTCGGTCACGCCGCTCAAGCTCGACATGACCGACTACACCGTCCAGGACAGCATTGCCCGGGCACTGGGTTTCGGAGCAGCCGATTGAAACCGGGTATGGTCGAAAAGGAAGGCTTTGCCGCTCTGGTGCTCAGGCTCCGGGCGGAAGGGATTTCCGACCTCGATCTGCTGACCGCGGTCGAGCAGACGCCGCGTTCGCTGTTCGCGCCGCCGCAATATTCCGACCACGCCTATTCCAGCCGTTCCATCCCGATCGAATGCGGCGCCTTCATGGAGGGGGCCGATCTGGCGGTGCGGCTGCTCTCGCACCTGCATGTGAAGCCCGGCCAGCGCGTTCTGGAAATCGGCACCGGCAGCGGGTTCATGACGGCCGTGCTCGGGCGGCTTTCCGAGCGGGTCATGTCGATCGATCGCTACAAGACGCTGATCGCCGCCGCCCAGCGCCGCCTCGACGGCCTGGCCTTGCGCAATGTCGTTTTGCGGCAGGCCGATGGCAGCCACGGGCTGACGGGCGAGGGCACCTTCGACCGGATCCTGGCCACGGCATCCTTTCCCACCATGCCGCGCTTTCTGGCTGAACAGCTTGTCTCCGGCGGTGTCCTGCTTGCCCCGCTGATCACCGGGGAAGAGACGTGCATGATGGTTCGCCTGACCAAGACGGGCAGCCGTTTCGACCGCGAGGATCTGTTCGAGGTGCCTTATCTGCCGCTGGTGCCGAAGATCGCCTCCTATCTCTGAGGGCGTTTCCGATCTCCGCTGAAGCGTTCGAATGTGCGCCTTTTCGAAAATAGTTCACGGTGATTCCGTGTGATTAACCGGCCAGTAACACTAACACGCTTTAATCATACCCACATCAGGTTGCGTAATATGTGGGTCGAGTTATGCGTATGAGTGTATCGCCAAAAACCAGACTGCCGGTCGCCCGTCTCCTTGTGGCGATGTTGCTTGCCAGTGCTGCCACGGGCTGCAGCTCGGACGCTTCTCGGTTCAGTTCCGTATTCTCCACCGACAATCTGACGACCGCGTCCATTCCGCGGCGCAATGTCGTTGCCTCGCCCGTGCCCGCCGCCGAGGTTGGCGGCATGCAGTCGGCGGGTCAGGCGGATTACGCGAACCGCCAGCAGGCGGTGAACCAGCCCTATCCGAGCCAGCCTTCCTATGCTCCGGCATCGGCCGCCCGTGCCGCTTCGGCGCCGGTCGCCGTCCAGCGCGCCGAACTCGCGGCCCCGGCCGGCGCCGGCTCCAACCAGTCGGCCGAGCGCGCCGCCGCGCTCGCCCAGCCTTTCCCGGCTGCTCCTGCGCAGAGGCAGACCGCAATGCTCGCACCGCCGACGGCCGGCGATACGCTGACCACCGGCTCGACCAGGTCGACCGGAGGCTGGAGCAAGACCAATGCCGCCCGCGTGACGCTTCGCCCCGGTGAAAGCATCGCGACGCTATCCGCCCGCTACGGCGTGCCGGAACGGGAAATCCTCAAGGCGAACGGGCTTAGCCAGCCGAGCGATGCAGCGCCCGGCCAGCTGGTGCTGATCCCGACGCTTTCCGGCCAGGCCAATGCCGCACGCGCCGCAGCCGACGCCTCCGTTCTGCCCGACGGCAGCAAGAAGCCGACCCTGCCGCAGTCGCCAGAACAGAACGTCGCCGTCCTGCCGACGGTCCCGACCTCGCGCGACAAGTCGCAGGCAAACCCGTCGAGCGCCACCGGCAAGGCCGTGGCCGGCGCGGGCGAGGGGGCCGTTCCGGGGACCTATGTCGTCAAGCCGGGCGATTCGCTCAACAAGATCGCCAAGGCGACGGGAACGCCGATCGACAAGCTGAAGGCCGCCAACGGCCTGACCTCGGCCAATATCCGCATCGGCCAGTCGTTGAAGATCCCCGCCGGCGGTGCCGTCGCAGCGGCTCCTGCGACCGATCCGGTCAAGACTGCTACGATTCCGGCCGCAAACGGTGACGCCGGTGCGCCGGCTGCCTACAAGGCGCCGGTCGCCACCAAGTCCGTCAGCGAAGTGGCATCGGCCGATCCGAAGGAAACCGCGCCCGAGGCGACAGGCATCGGCAAGTATCGCTGGCCCGTTCGCGGCGCGGTGGTCGCCGGCTACGGCGCCAATGTCGACGGCAAGCGCAATGACGGCATCGACATCTCGGTTCCGGAAGGCACGCCGGTCAAGGCCGCCGAAAACGGCGTGGTCATCTATGCCGGCAACGGCCTGAAGGAACTGGGCAACACGGTTCTCGTGCGCCACGACGACGGCACGGTCACGGTCTACGGCCATGCCGACGGGCTCTCCGTTCAGCGTGGCCAGAAGGTCCAGCGCGGCCAACAGCTCGCCACCTCCGGCATGAGCGGCAATGTCAAGCGCCCGATGCTGCACTTCGAGGTTCGCAAGGATGCGAGCCCCGTCAACCCGATGACTTTCCTGGAATAGGTTTTGCGTCCCAGGCAAGCGGTGAAAAGGTCCGGTATCCCCGGGCCTTTTCTCGTTTCAGGCCCGGTCCGTGGCGATCCTGAGCCGGCCGGCGAGATCCTGGATATATTGCCAGGCGACGCGACCCGAGCGTCCGCCGCGGGTCGTCGCCCATTCGAGCGCCTCGCGGTGCAGGTCGGCCCGTTCGAGCGGCAGGCTGAAATGGGCGGCGTAGCCGTCGATCATCGTCAGGTAGTCGTCCTGGCTGCATTTGTGGAAGCCGAGCCAGAGGCCGAAACGGTCGGACAGCGACACCTTCTCCTCGACCGCCTCCGACGGATTGATCGCCGTCGACTGCTCGTTTTCCATCATGTGGCGCGGCAGGAGGTGACGGCGGTTGGAGGTCGCATAGAAGAGTACATTGTCCGGGCGTCCCTCGATGCCGCCGTCGAGTGCCGCCTTCAGCGACTTGTAGGCGGTGTCGTCGTGGTCGAAGGACAGGTCGTCACAGAACAGGATGATGCGGTGCGGCGTGTCCTTGAGCAGGTCGAGCAGGGCCGGCAGCGTGGCAATGTCCTCGCGGTGCACTTCGACCAGCTTGAGCGAGACGGCGGTCTGGGCGCGGATGTCGGCATGGACGGCCTTGACCAGCGAGGACTTGCCCATGCCGCGCGCGCCCCACAGCAGCACGTTGTTGGCCGGATAGCCCTCGGCGAAGCGCAGCGTGTTCTCGTGCAGGATGTCGCGTACATGGTCGACGCCGCGGATCAGCGACAGCGCCACGCGGTTGGGCTTCTTGATCGGCTGGAGATGGCTTCGCAGCGGCGACCACACGAAGCAGTCGGCCGCCGTCCAGTCGTTCTCCGCCGGCGGCGGCCCGGCAAGCCGTTCGACGGCCGCGGTGAGGCGGCGCAGTTCCGCGAGCAGCAACTGGTTTGCGTCTTCAGTCATCGGACCCTCCTCGGCGTGCTGCCGCCACGCGCGGCATTTTGCCCGGCGGTAGCATGGCCTTTTGCAGGCCGAAAGGGTAAGAGGCTGTAAAACGGTACTGGCCGGCGCTGTTTGTGTTGCATTCGACCGTCTCGGCACTATATTCCGGCAACCTGAAGCGGGGGCGAGGCTGCCCGCAAACATTGCAGTCTAGGGAGTTATTCCATGTTCTTTACGCAAGCCTTCGCCCAGGACGGCGCCGCCGCAGGTGGTGCATTCGGGTCTGGTCTCGAGATGCTCGTCCTCTTCGCGCCGCTGCTGCTGATCTGGTACGTCCTGCTGATCCGTCCGCAGCGCCAGCAGCTGAAGAAGCGCACCGAGACGCTTGCTTCGATCCGCCGCGGCGACCAGGTCGTCATGGGCGGCGGCATCATCGCCAAGGTCAGCAAGGTCATCGACGACAACGAACTCGAAGTAGAGCTTGCCGACGGCGTCAAGGTTCGCGCGCTGCGCAGCTACATCGCCGAAGTCCGAGTCAAGGGCGAGCCGGTCAAGACCGACGCCGCGGCCTGATACCCACTCCCTACTGTGCGACCGGCGGTGCCGGTCGCTTTCTTCTGATGGCAACCATCTGAATTCGAGAGTTTGATGCTGTATTTTTCGCGCTGGAAGACATTCTTCATCTGGTTCACCGTTCTGGTGAGTGTCCTGGTGGCCTTGCCCAATCTCCTCAGCGATGAACAGCTCGAGGCTCTCCCATCGTGGATGCCGAGCAAGAAGGTCACCCTGGGTCTCGACCTGCAGGGCGGCTCGCACATCATGCTCAAGATCGAGAAGGCCGACATCGTCAAGGAACGGCTGGAAACGACGGTCGGCGACATCCGCGCCGCGCTGCGTGACGCGGGCATCCGCTATACCGGCCTTTCGGGCGTCGGCCAGCAGGTGCAGGTCCGCATCACCGATGCCGACAAGGTCGAGGCGGCCAAGGAAGCGCTTTCGGCGCTCACCGCCCCGGTGAGCGTCGGCGGCCTGACCGGCGGGTCCATCGAGGAAATCACCCTGCAGGAAGACGGCACGCTGTTGCGCTTCAACCTGACGGATGCCGGCATCGACTACCGTGCGGGTTCGGCGCTCACCCAGTCGATGGAGGTGGTGCGCCGCCGCGTCGACGAACTGGGCACGACCGAACCGATGATCCAGCGCCAGGGCAATGACCGCATCATCGTGCAGGTTCCGGGCCTTACCGATCCGCAGCGTCTGAAGTCGCTGCTCAATCAGACCGCCAAGCTGTCCTTCCACATGGTCGACATGAGCATGCCGGTGACGGAAGCGATCAACGGTCGCCCGCCGGCAAACGCCGAAGTGCTATATTCGCAGGACGATCCGGCCGTTCCCTATCTGGTCGAGAAGCGGGCGCTGGTCTCGGGTGAAAACCTGGTCGACGCGCAGGCCAGCTTCAACCAGCAGACCAACGAGCCGGTCGTCACCTTCCGCTTCGACAGCAAGGGCGCCCAGCGCTTCGCCCAGGCGACGCAGGAGAATGTCGGCCGTCCCTTCGCCATCGTTCTCGACGACCAGGTCATCTCCGCGCCGGTCATCCGCGAGCCGATCATCGGCGGTTCCGGCCAGATCTCGGGCAATTTCTCCGTCGAGGGGGCAAACGACCTGGCCGTGCTGTTGCGCGCCGGCGCACTTCCCGCGACGCTTACCGTTGTCGAAGAGCGTACCGTCGGTCCGGGCCTCGGCCAGGATTCGATCAATGCCGGCATCTTCGCCAGCGGCATCGGCGCCATCTTCGTCGTGCTCTTCATGCTCGGTTTCTACGGTTCCTTCGGCGTGATGGCCAACATCGCGCTCGCCGCGAACATTGTGATGATCCTCGCGCTTCTCTCGCTCATCGGTTCGACGCTGACGCTGCCCGGCATTGCCGGTATCGTGCTCACCATGGGCATGGCGGTCGACTCCAACGTTCTCGTCTACGAGCGCATACGAGAGGAGGCGAAGAGCGGCAGACCATTGGTCCAGGCGATCGAGATCGGCTTCAACAAGGCCTTTGCCACCATCGTCGACGCCAACCTGACGACGCTGATCGCCGCAGCCGTGCTGTTCTTCCTCGGCTCCGGCCCGGTCAAGGGCTTCGCGGTGACGCTGGCCATCGGTATCATCACCACCGTCTTCACCGCCTTCACCATGACCCGCTGGCTGATGGCCGTGTGGTTCCGCTGGCGCCGTCCCAAGCACCTGCCCAAGGGCATCCGCACCGGCATGTTCGACGCGCAGAACATCCGCTTCATGGCGATTCGCCGCTACACCTTCGGCATTGCCGGCGCTCTCGCGCTCGCCTCGATGGTCGGGTTCCTGACCGTCGGCCTCAATCTCGGCATCGACTTCCAGGGCGGCTCGATCATCGAGGTCAAGGCCCGTTCGGGTGCGGCCGACATCGGCGAGATCCGCGACCGCTTGAGCGAGCTCAATCTGGGCGAAGTCCAGGCCCAGGGCTTCGGCGATCCGGCGAGCGTACTCATCCGCATCCAGGCGCAGGAGGGCGGCGAAATGCCGAGCGTCGGCGATCACCCTGGTGCGCGGTGAACTGGAGGATGCCTATGAGTTCCGCCGGGTCGAGGTGGTGGGACCGGCAGTCTCCGGCGAACTGACGCAGACCGCGACGATCGGCGTTGCCGTCTCGCTGCTCTTCATTCTGATCTACATCTGGTTCCGCTTCGAATGGCAGTTCGCGGTCGGCTCGATCATCGCCACGCTGCACGACGTGATCCTGACGCTCGGCCTGTTCGTCTTTCTCGGGATCGAGTTCAACCTCACCAGTATCGCGGCGATCCTGACCATCATCGGCTATTCGCTCAACGACACCGTCGTGGTCTATGACCGAATGCGTGAAAACCTCAGGCGCTACAAGAAGATGCCGCTCGACGTGCTGATCGATACGTCGATCAACCAGACGCTGTCGCGTACCGTTCTGACGGGTTCGACGACGCTCTTGGCCCTGCTGGCGCTCTACCTGTTCGGCGGCGAGGTCATCGCGTCCTTCACGCTGGCCATGCTGTTCGGCGTTCTCGTCGGTACCTTCTCGTCGATCTACATCGCCGCACCGGTGCTGATCGCCTTCAAGCTGCGTCCGGAGACCTTCCAGGAGCAGGATGCCGAGAGCGCCCGGCCCGTGTCCGGCAAGGTCGAGGCCTGAGGCCGGTGTCGTCCTTCGGACCGACCGGCAAGGGCATCGTCATCCGCGAGGCGCATTTTCCGGGGCGGGCCCAGATCGACGCCTACGGCAATGGCGGCTTCCGCTTTGCCGACATGTCGCATCGCGGTTCGCTGCTGTTGTTGCCCTCGGGCATCTACGGCTGGGAGATGGACGAGACCATGCCGCTTTCGGTCGAGAATTTCCGCCGCGTCTTCGACGATGCGGCGGATATCGAGGTTCTTCTGGTCGGCACGGGCGCTAAGCTTCGCCCCCTTCCGGCCGAACTGAAGGCTGCCCTCAAGGCAAAGGGCATCGCCAGCGATCCGATGGGCACGGGTGCCGCCATACGGACCTTCAACATCATGCTCGCCGAGCAGCGGGCGGTGGCCGCCGCCCTGATCGCCGTCTGACAGCAGGATGAGTGCCGTGAGCGATGCCGAGACAGCAAACCGCATCCTTGAGATGGCGGGTCTGCGCGACAGCGATCGCGACCGCTATCTGGCGAGCCTGCTGACGCCGGCGGCGCAGCGCGGTGCGGTCGCCGCGCTCTATGCCTTCAATGCCGAGATCGCCCGCATCCGCGACGTGGTGCGCGATCCCCTGCCGGGCGAAGTGCGCCTGCAATACTGGCGCGACCTGCTGGAGGGCGCGGCGCACGGTTCGACCGAGGCCAATCCGATTGCGGCGGCGCTCCTGGAGACCATCCGCACCCACCGCCTGCCGACCGCCGCCCTGAGCGGCATGATCGAGGCGCGCGTCTTCGATCTCTATGACGACCCGATGGAAACCACCGCGATGTTCGAGGGCTATGCCGGCGAAACGGCCGCCGCCCTCGTGCAGCTGGCGAGCCTCGTGCTCGATCCGGACGCTGCGGCCCGGTCGGCTGACATGGCCGGCCATGCGGGCGTGGCCCAGGCGGTCGCCGGCGCTCTGCTGCTGATGCCGACGCACCGGGCGCGCGGCCAGCTCTACCTGCCGCTGGAGATCCTCTCCGCGGTCGGGCTCGATCGGGAAACCTTTCTCGCCGGCGACGACAAGGTCAGGGTTTCGGCCGCGATCGAGGCCTTTGCCGGGCTCGGACGTGACCATCTGCGTAAGGCGCGCGAGGCGGGCCGGTTGCCGAAAAGCCTCGTGCCTGCCTATCTGCCGGTATCGCTCAGCGAACCCGTTCTCCTTGCCGCCCAGCGGCGCGGCGCGGCGATCTTCGACGGTGTCCTGCGCCAGCCGCAATGGCGTCGCCAGTTGCGCTTGCTGCGCGCCGCGGTGACCGGCAGCTTCTGAACCACCAAATTCGCGCAAGCCTCGGCTGCTATCGACTCGCGGTGAAAGGTCGGACGACGTCCGGCCGCAGCGGGAGGCAACGCGTGGCTTCTATTACCTGGATTGTGATTTTGGGACTGGTGGCCCTGTTCGCCTACTATTCGACGCGGATTGCGAAGCGGACGAACGAGGACAGCCTGCACGATACGGGGCTGGCGCTTCTCGAATTCGGCCGGGCCTTTCCCAACGAAGCGATCCGCAGTCTCCACACGACCGAAGACGGCAATGCGGTCTTCGTGCGCCTGCACGACAACAAGGCCGGCTTCATGCGCAACATGCGCAGCCACTATGCCTGCCATCTGATCGAGCCGGGCACGGTGCGCGTGCGCGACCTGCGCAACGGCCGCGGCTTTGCCATCGAATTCCTCGACGCGCCGTTCCACAAAGGTGAGTTTAGCTTCGCCTCGCCCCAGGAGGCGGCGGAAGTATCGCTTTGGCTGCTGGGCAATTATGTGAGCAGTGCCGAGCGGGATGCGCCGTCGGGCGCAATCCCGTCCGCCTGAACACCCTTAAGGTCTGGCCAGTTCCGTGGCGAGCCAGGTCCTGCAGTCGGCCAGTGCGCGCTCGGCCACCAGCTGACGCTTCATCACCGTCTTGTCCTTGCCGCGGAAGCGCTTGACGCCCTCCGGCTTGACGATTGAGCCCGGCGCCAGCTCCGGAAACAGGCCGAAATTGATGTTCATCGGCTGGAACGACCGCTTGCCGGGCTCCTCATGGCTGACCAGATGCCCGCCCGTGATATGGCGCAGCAGCGAACCCATGGCGGTCGTCTCCGGTGGCAGGGAGATGATCTCGCCCTTGCGGTCGGCGGCGGCGAAGCGTCCAGCCAGCAGGCCGATCGACGCGCTCTCGACATAACCCTCGCAGCCGGTGATCTGGCCGGCGAATCGAAGGCCCGGCCGGCTCTTGAGCTGCAGCGACGGATCGAGCAGCACCGGCGAATTGATGTAGGTGTTGCGGTGCAGGCCGCCGAGACGGGCGAATTCGGCGTTCTCGAGGCCCGGAATCATCCGGAAGATCTCGGATTGCGCGCCGTAGCGCAGCTTGGTCTGGAAGCCGACCATGTTGTAGAGCGTGCCGAGCGCATTGTCCTGGCGCAGCTGCACGACGGCATAGGCCTTGACGGTCGGATTGTGGGCATTGGTCAGCCCCATCGGCTTCATCGGCCCGTGACGCAGCGTTTCGCGGCCGCGTTCGGCCATGACTTCGATCGGCAGGCAGCCGTCGAAATAGGGCGTGCCTTCCCATTCCTTGAAGCCGACCGTGTCGCCGGCGATGAGCGCGTCGATGAAGGCATTGTACTGGGCTTCGTCGAGCGGGCAGTTGATGTAATCCTTGCCCGTGCCGCCCGGACCCACCTTGTCGTAGCGCGACTGGTACCAGCAGATGTCCATGTCGATGGAATCACGGTGAACGATCGGCGCGATGGCGTCGAAGAAGGCCAGCGCGTCCTCGCCGGTCTCGGTGCGGATCGCCTCGGCGAGGTCGGGCGAAGTCAGCGGGCCGGTGGCGATGATCGTCAGGCCCCAGTCCTTGGGTGGCAGGCCTGTGACCTCTTCGCGCACGACGGTGATCAGCGGATGGGCATGGATCGCCTGGCTGACGGCGTCGGAAAAGCCGTCGCGGTCGACGGCGAGCGCGCCGCCGGCGGGAACCTGGTGCTTGTCGGCGCAGGCCATGATCAGCGATCCGGCCATCCGCATCTCGGCATGGATGACGCCGACGGCATTGGCCGTCGCATCGTCGGAGCGGAAGGAATTGGAGCACACCAGCTCGGCAAGGCCGTCTGTGCGGTGCGCGTCCGTGCCGCGCACGCCGCGCATTTCGTGGAGAATGACCGGAACGCCGGCCTGCGCGGCCTGCCATGCGGCTTCCGAGCCGGCAAGTCCGCCACCGACGACATGAATGGGGGAGGGAGTGGTTTTCATCATGGCGTGCTGCTTATCACGGGACGGTTGGGCGGCCAATCCTTTCCCGTCTGCCGCGGGCCGCGCACGCAATGCGGCATGGGGCAGAATCGAAAACGGCACCCGAAGGTGCCGTCTTCCACTGCTCGGCTCAACCTGCGCGATTAGCGAAAGGAGCGGGCAGCAATGTTGCGGATTTCGTAGCGGGTGATGCCGATGTCGGACAGGGCCTGGTTGGACAGATTGCCCAGTTCGGCGATGGTGCGGCGGTAGCTCATCCAGTTCTTGGCGATGCGGATCGGGTTCATGGTCGTTTCCTCGGGTAAATCTTCTTCCGCTGAGCGTGTGGTCTGGTCCACATCAGCGATTGACCACTTTATACGCCCGTAAAACAATATTGTGCAGTGCAAATTCTAAGCGACTGCTATGCAAATGTGCATGGTGTGCTGCAATAAGCGGCAAAGAACGTAAGTCGGGCGTCCATGCCCGCAAAAGCGGCAACGAAAAAGGCCTCCCGCAAGGGGAGGCCTCCTGGCATGCCGAAAATGTCGTCAGGATCAGCCGGCGACGGCGTGACGTGCCACGCGGCGGATGTCCTCGCGGCCAATGCCGAGATCGCGCAGTTCGCGATCGGACATGCGGCCGAGTTCGTTGACGGTCTGACGATACTTGCGCCAGTTGTTGAGCGAGCGAGCGATGTTCATGGTCTTTCCTCTTTCCAATTGCGGCTCCCCGGGGGCGGGTGCCTGCCTGAATTCGATGGTCGTAATATATGCTGCACCGCGAAGAAGCGGAAGTGACATCGCCGTATGACTCCTATGCGGTGGGCGCATAGTGAGGTGGTTAACGGTCGGTAAACTGCCGTATTTTTCGGCGCATGGCGGCCACGGGAATGCGCGTGCGTGAAAAAAAGGGTGCGCCGCAGCATGGGAAGTCGGTCAAACGGGGGAGAGGGCAAAAAAATAACGCTCACCGGGGGAGGAGGATCCGGTGAGCGCCATTTTGAGAGACCGACGACTGGGAGGAGGAGTGTCGTCAGTCAGTTCGACGCTGCGCTGGGAGGAGGAGTGCGCAGGGTCGAAGGTCGTATCGGCGGAGAACCGCCGCATGAGTGAAGATGAACAAATTCCATCTGCGCTCTGTTGAGATAGACATTAGGCGGAATTTTTCAGTTTGTGCAGTGCAATATCGGCATGGAAGCCATGCGTCGGCTGCATGGTGCGTTTTTTGTGTCGGCGGGCCGGGCCGCGTTCGGTGCCCGATTGTCTTTTTCCGGCATTCGGCTCAAGAATGGCGCAAGGGATCGCAACGCATTCGCTCGGATGGGAGTCTTGCGCGGCGAACCGGGGCTTGGGACGGAGAGTTCATGTATCGCGGGCGATTGAAACGGGATCTCGGCATCTGGGTGGAGAAGGGCCTGATCGGGCAGGGCGTGGCCGACGCGCTGCTGCAGGAACATGATTCCCGACGCTCGTCTTTCAGCATCGGCGGCGTGCTGATGATACTCGCGGCCGTGCTGATCTCCGCCTCGATCCTGCTGCTGATCGCCGCCAACTGGGAGGAGATCCCCCGGCTGGTCAAGGTCGGCGGCATCGTCGCGCTGATCTGGGTCTTCCATCTGCTGGCGGCCCTTGCCTTCGGCCGCGGCGCCGACCGCCTGGGCGGCGCCCTGCTGGTCCTGGGAGCCGCCTGTTTCGGCGGAGCGATCGCGCTGATCGGCCAGCTCTATCACCTGTCGGGCGACGCCTTCGACGCCATGCTGCTGTGGTTCGCCATGACGGGCCTGTCGGCGGCCGCTTTCCGCTCCGGGGCATTGACGGCCATGGCCGGCATTCTGTCCTTTGCCGCCTTCGCTGCCCTGCTCGAGCAGTTCAATGCCGATTGGCACATGTTCTACGGCTGGTGGCCGGTGTTTTCCGGTCTCGTGATCGGCCTGCTGTCGTCGTGGACCGGCGCCGACCGGGCGCGGCATTTCATCTATTGGCTGCTGCTGGCCTGGTTCGTGTGGATCTACTCTCTGTCGAGCGAGGTCGAGACGGCAACCGCCTATGCGGCGGCCGGCACGATCGCCTTCCTGGTGGCCACCCTGCCGATCTCGCCGGTGGCGAATTTCCTGCGCCGGTTCGAACCGGCCTTTGCCTTCTATGCGCTGGTGCTGGCGCTTCTCGGCCTTGCCCTGCTGCATGCCGAATGGACCGAGGGAACGGCGCTCGCCCTGCTCGGCATTGCCACGATTGCCCTTGCGCTCGCCGCGCTGGCGCTTGAAGGGCGGGACAATGGCGCGGTGCGCTTCCTCGCCTACGCCGCCTTTGCCGGCGAAGTGCTGTACCTGTCCTATGTGACGATCGACTCCATGCTCGGCACCTCTGCCTTCTTCCTGCTCGCCGGTCTGGTCGTGGCGGTGCTGGCGGGTGTCGTGGTGAAGCTGGAGAAAGTGTTTGCCCGTCGTGCCGCGGAGATGAAGCCATGAGCATGGAGACAGCTAAACCCAGCGCGCTGCGCTATCTGGCCATCGCGCTGGGGCTCGCGGTGCTGCAGACCGCGGTGCTTGGCTGGATGATCGAGAGCCGGGCCGGGATCTTGCGCTCCGGCGAGGAGATCCTGCTGAAGACGGCGCCGGTCGACCCGCGCGACCTGCTGCGCGGCGACTACGTGATTCTCGCCTACGACATCTCGACGGTCCCCGTCGCGCTGATCACCGGCGATCGCCCGGCCGCCCCCGGCTGGCAGGTGATGCAGGTACGGCTGAAGCCCGGCGTGGACGGTTTCTGGACGGTCGCAGAGGCGTCCTTCAGCGCTTTGGCGCGGGAGGCCGGCAGCGTCGTGCTCGAGACGCAACGCTTTTACTATTACGGCAGCGCCGATCTCGCCGCCGACGCGGGCGCCAGCCTCAGGGTCGACTACGGCATCGAGCGCTTCTACGTGCCGGAAGGCGAGGGGCGTGAGATCGAGACGGGCCGCAATGCCGGCGCGGTCACCGTAGTCGTCCGCGTGGGCAAGTCTGGCCGGGGCCAGATCCGCGAACTGCGCATGGATGGCGCGGCGCTGTACCAGGAACCGTTGTACTAGCCGAACGGCGGGGGGCTGGATCGGGTTCGCGCCGGCGCCCGGACGACACCGCATCAACCCGCGCCGTTGCCCGCGAGCAGGCCGTCGATATGCCCGGCCAGCGCACCGATCTCGTCGTCGGCGTCGATCGGTACGACGCCGACGACGGAACAGAGGTCCGAGACATAGCCGTTGATCGTCTGCCG